>NZ_JBSFQF010000001.1:0-318907 GCF_053588575.1 Gordonia sp. NPDC003429 | reverse complement strand
GACAAGCTCAACCAGCGAGGGGCGCTCAACCAGCGGGCGGGGGCGCTCAACCGGCGGGTGGTGGTTTCGACAAGCTCAACCAGCGAGGGGCGCTCAACCAGCGGGCGGGGGCGCTCAACCGGCGGGTGGTGGTTTCGACAAGCTCAACCAGCGAGGGGCGCTCGACTGGCGGTCAGTGGGTAGCTACCGCGTCGGTGTCCGGGGTGACGTGCTTGTTGATGAAGGCGTCGAGTTCGCGGTACACCTCGTGCGATGCCTCGGCCCAGGGCATCAGAATGGGGAAGACGTGGAACATCCCCCGTTCCTCGAGCGACATCACCTCCACGCCCGACTCACGCAGTCCCGCCACGAAGTCGCGGATGGGATCGCGGAACATCTCGTCCTCTCCCGAGCAGACGAAGGTCGGGGGGAACCACTCCGGATCGGGGACCCCGTAGACGGCGGACACCCGCTCGTCGTCGGGCTCGATGCCGTGCAGATACGGGGTCACCGGGACGTTCCACGGCAGGATGTCCTTGGGCGCGTTGTCGGTCACCGAGTCGTGGGTGAGGTCGAGATCCACCTCAGGCGAAAAAAGTGCCACCGCAGCCGGTTTCGGCAGTCCCCGCTCGTGCAGGAACGCCAGCACCGACGTTGTCAGCCCTCCTCCCCCGGAGTCGCCGGCGATGATGAGATGGTCGGGGTCCACACCGCGGTCGAGCAGACCCTGGTAGGCGTCGACCGCGTCGTTAACGCCGGCCGGGAACGGGAACTCCGGGGCCATCCGGTAGTCGGCGATGAACACCTCGGCCCCGGTACCGCTGACCAGCGACGCGGCGAACGCGGAGTACATCATCGGGGTGGTGCCGATGTAGCCGCCGCCGTGCAGGTACAGCACGGTGGCGTCGATCGACTTCTTCTGCGCGTGGTCTGCGACGAACTCGTCCGAGCTCGCCCGGGAACGCAGCCACAGGCCGGGCACCCCGTTGATCTCGTCGTCGGTCACCTCCACCCCGTCGGTGAGCCGGATGAACGGCGGTATCACCACGCGGCACAGGTCGTCGAGAACCTTCTCCATGGATCGGAACTCTTCGATCGGCAGTCCGACGATGTAGCCCATGAACGAGCGCACGGCCTGGCGTGTGACGGACTGACCGACGTTGTCGAGCAGGCCGCTCGGCCCCTTCCAGAACGCCCGGAACGGCACTCTGGCCAGCCCGTTCACCATGTTGTCGGCGAGTCCCACCATCGTCAGCGCCGTCACCGGCACCGATGCCGTGTTCACCCCGGGACGATCAGCCATCACCATGGCTCCAGCCTATCCGCCCCGGGTGTCCGTGGCGGACGCCCGACGATGCAATCGGGTGCCAGAATCGGTTGGTGTCAGATGCCCGCGCCCGGTGCGGGTCCGACATGGCCGCACCGCCGCGGCCCGATCCCACCACGTATCCTGAGCATCACTATGCCCACTGACCCGACCAGCACCGACGTGCCCGACTCCCATGGGGCCGGACGCCCGTACTACCTGACGACGGCGATCGCCTATCCCAACGGCGCACCACACATCGGTCACGCCTACGAGTACATCTCGGCCGACGCGCTGGCGCGGTTCAAGCGTCTCGACGGGTTCGACCTCCGGTTCCTCACCGGCACCGACGTGCACGGGCAGAAGATGCAGCAGACGGCGGAGGCCGAAGGTATCCCCACCGCCGAACTCGCCGCACGCAATTCCGATCGGTTCCAGAGACTGCAGGATCGGCTCGGTTCGAGCTACGACCGGTTCATCCGCACCTCCGACGCCGACCACAAGCGCGCGTCGGAGGAGATCTGGCGCCGCATGTCCGACGCCGGTGACATCTACCTCGACACCTACGCCGGCTGGTACGACGTGCGCGACGAACTGTTCTACGCCGAGGCCGACACCACCGTCGACGATGCCGGCAACCGTGTGGCCACCGACAACGGCCACGTCCTCACCTGGACCGAGGAGCAGACCTACTTCTTCCGTCTGTCCACTTATCAGGACAAGCTCCTCGATCTCTACGACCGCGACCCCGACTTCATCGGACCCGATGTCCGACGCAACGAGGTCATCAGCTTTGTCAAGGGTGGCCTCACCGATCTGTCGGTGTCGCGCACCACTTTCGACTGGGGTGTACCGGTACCCGGGCACCCCGATCACGTCATGTACGTGTGGGTCGACGCCCTCACCAACTACCTCACCGGCGCCGGATTCCCCGACGACCCCGACACTTTCGCCCGGTACTGGCCCGCCGACCTGCACGTGATCGGTAAGGACATCATCCGCTTCCACTGCGTGTACTGGCCTGCCTTCTTGATGAGTGCCGGTATCGAACTGCCCAAACGCGTGTTCGCTCATGGCTTTTTGTTCAACAAGGGCGAAAAGATGAGCAAGTCGGTGGGCAACGTGGTGGACCCCGACAACCTGATCGACGAGTTCGGCCTCGACCCGGTGCGGTACTTCTTCCTGCGGGAGGTGTCCTACGGACAGGACGGGTCGTACTCCGCGGAGGCGATCGTCGCGCGCATCAACGCCGACCTGGCCAACGAGTTCGGCAACCTCGCCCAACGCACCCTGTCGATGATCGGGCGGTACTTCGGCGGACAGGTGCCGCAACCCGGCTCTTACACCGCCGACGACCAGACCCTGCTCGACGCCGTCGACGCCCTGTTGCCCCGTGTGCGTGCGCATTTCGACCAGCAGGCCATCCACCTCGGACTCGAGGCGCTGTGGTCGGTGCTCGCACAGGCCAACCGCTACATCTCCGCGCAGGAGCCGTGGAAGCTGGCCAAGACCGACCTCGAACGCACCGGCACCGTCCTGTACGTGTGTGCCGAAGTGGTGCGGGTGGTGGCCCTGCTCACCCAACCGGTGATGCCGGAATCGTGTGCACGGCTGCTCGATCTGCTCTCGGTGGGCGACCGCCGCAACTTCACCGCGGTGGGCGACCGCATCGTACCGGGCACCGAATTGCCCAAGCCCACACCGGTTTTCCCCCGATACGAGGCGTGAAAAAACCGCGCAGCGCCACCGCCGGTGTCACGGACGCCACCGCCGTGGCCCTGCGCACGCTGCGTCGCCTGGAGTCGGCCGCCCGACGCCAAGGTGTGCCCGGACCCGCAGCGCTCGTCGGCGACTGGTGCGACGCCGATGCGGTGATCGCACCGTCGATCGAGATCCGTCGCGACATCGCACCGCCGGACCTGCCCACCCAATTCTGGTTGGGCTACCGGGGTTTCGGCGGCCGGCGCGCCCGACAATCGACGCTGCCGGTCACCGCGGGCGGCCTCACCGACAGGATTCTGTTGTTGCGCAACGGTTTCTGGGAGCACGTGGCGCTCGACGGGTCCGCGATGCCGGACTGGGTGCGGTACGCCGTCGACGACACGACGCCACCGGAGGCGCACACCGGCTGGACCGCGAACTGGAATGCACCCCCACACGAACCGCACCTTGACGCGATCGAGAAATGCCTCGACGCCATCCGCGCCGGCGAGATCTATCAGGCGTGCGTCTGTACGCGCTTCACCGGAACACTCGACGGCTCGGCACTCGATTTCTACACCGACCTCACCCGCGGTACCGCGCCCGCCAAATCCGCCTTCCTGCAAGGTGAATGGGGCGCGGTCGCGAGCTTCTCCCCCGAAACCTTCCTGCGACGCTCGGGCAGCACGGTGTGGTCGGCGCCCATCAAGGGCACCGTTGCCGCGCACGCCGACCCCGTGCTGTTGTCGACGTCGACCAAGGACGTCGCGGAGAACGTGATGATCGTCGATCTGGTCCGCAACGATCTGGGGCGCGTCGCCGAGGTGGGAACCGTACGGGTCGCCGACCTTCTGCGCGTGGTGCCCGCGCCCGGCGTGTGGCATCTGGTGTCGAGGGTTCAGGCCCGGCTGAACCCGGCTGTCGGCAATGACCGGCTGATCGACGCCACCTGGCCGCCGGCGTCGGTGACGGGGACACCGAAACTGCGAGCGCTCGACCTGCTCGACGAGTGGGAACCCGACGCCCGGGGCGTCTATTGCGGCGCGGTGGGGTTGGCCGGCCCCGACCATCTGCTCGATCTCAACGTGGCGATCCGAACCGTGGAGATCGACCCCGCCGGGCGCACGTCGCTGGGGGTGGGCGGCGGCATCACGATCGATTCCGTTCCGCACCGTGAGTGGCAGGAGTGCCTCGACAAGGCGCATACGATCATCACCGCACGTCAAGCGCCTGTGGGGTAGCCTTGCGAAATGCGCACCGGCATCATCGACACGGACAGCGCCGCCTCCGCAGACGAGATTCGTGAGTCGCTGCTGTGTCGGGTGCCCGCCGACGCCCCGGCAGCCGCCGGATATCCGGCCGATTACCGGCCACAGCAGTCCATCATCGAGTCCTGGCAGCGTGTCCGCGCCCGCGGCAGGCGCCATGACCAGCATGACCCGCCCCGCGTCGACCGCGCCGAACTGGCACAACTGCGATCGGAATCGCCGATGCGCCACACCGTCGGCGATTCGCTGGAGTTGTTCGCGTCGACTCATCACGATTCGGAGTTGATGCTCGGCGTGCACGACGCCGACGGGGTGTTGCTGTGGAACGAGGGGTCACGCCACGTGCGTTCGCACACCGACGCCCTCAACATCACCGAAGGGTCGCGCTGGGACGAGGAGTCGTGCGCCACCACGGCGGTGAGCCAGGTGATCGCCGATCCGCGTGCCCATCAGGTACTGCCCGCCGAACACTATGCGGACGCGTTGCGCGGAACATATTGCAGCGGAGCACCGGTGTTCGACCGGCACACCGGCGACCTCGCAGGCATCATCGCGCTGGCCGGACCGGCCCACGCCATCCAACCGGCGGCCACGGTGCTCGCGCACACCATCGCCACCCTGTGTGAACGCGGCATCATCGGTGCGCACCAGCGATCGCTACGGGCATTGCGCGAGTCCGCGTCGGATGCGTTCGCGACACTGCCCACCGCATTGCTCGTCGACGACGACGGCCTGGTGGCCGACAGCCGTGGCGTCATCCCACCACCGCGGGTGATTCCTCCGCAGGAGGGCGTACGCCAGTTCATCCCCGGTCTGGGATCGTGCGTCGCCGAGCGCGCCGGTAGCGGATGGGTGATCCGTCCCGCGGGTCCGGCACATCCCCTGCGCGTCGCGCTCGACCTCCAGGGCGAGCCGACCATCGCAGTCACCGGCGACGGCGAGGAGCGCCGGGTGGTGCTCACCCGACGTCACGCGCAGATCATGTTGCTCGTCGCCGACGCAGGCAAGGCCGGTCTGAGCGCCGCCCAGCTCAGCTATCACCTCTACGGCGACTCCGGCCACGTCGTGGCGGTGCGCGCCGAGATGTCGCGGTTGCGCCGCATGATCGGCCCGCTGATCTCCAGCCGCCCCTATCGGCTCGCTCCCTCGGTGACCCTGGACGTCACTGCGCGGTAGTGCGCGCGGCCAGCACCGCCTCGTACACCTCGCGCCGCGACGCCCCGGTTCCTCGGGTCACCTCGGCGCACGCGTCTTTCAGTCGATGTCCCGCGGCGACGAGAGCCTCGGCGCGGGTCGCCAGTTCGGCGAGGTCGGGTGCCGACTTCTCGCCGGGGGCCAGCACCACGGTGATCTCCCCGCGCACGCCATCGGCGGCCCAGGTGGCCAGTTCGGCGAGGGTGCCGCGCCGCACCTCCTCGTAGGTTTTGGTGAGTTCGCGGCAGACGGCTGCGCGCCGATCGGGCCCGAGCACCGCGAGCGCGTCGGCGAGGGTGTCGACCAGCCGGTGCGGCGACTCGAAGAACACCGCGGTGCGTGGTTCGTCGAGCAGGGTGGCCAGCCATTCCTCACGCTGCCCCTTCTTGCGCGGCGCGAATCCCTCGAAACAAAAGCGTTCCGACGGCAGCCCCGACACGGCGAGCGCGGTGGTCACCGCCGACGGGCCGGGCAGTGCCGTCACGGTGAGTCCCGCCTCCGCGCAGGCCGCCACGATCCTGAATCCGGGGTCGCTGACCGACGGCATGCCGGCATCGGTGATCAACAGCACCGTCTGACCGGCGGTGATCGCCTCGATGAGGGTGGGCGTGCGCGCGGCTTCCACCTGGTCGTAGTAGCTGATCAGGGTGCCGCCGATCTCCACGTCGAGCGCTGCGGCGAGCGCGCGGGCGCGGCGCGTGTCCTCGGCGGCCACCACATCGGCGTGGGCGAGCGCCTCGCGCAGCCGGGGTGAGGCGTCGCCGGGCTGTCCCATCGGGGTGGCGGCCAATACCAGCCGGCCGCCGTCCGTGCGCGCCGACTCCGGCCCGGACGCGTGCGAGGAGTTCGACGCGTGCGAGGAGTTCATGGTGTTCGAGCTTACGAGGTGACCCGCGCCGGGAGCGCAGCGAGCGGGCCTGGTCACCCCGCCGATTACGATGGGCCGAGTGACCATCGTCGACGACAGCCCGGCACGGCCTGACGCCGCGTCCGCCGACGACCGGACCCGCCCCGCGTTCGTTCGCGCCGTCGACCTCCGCTCCACGCGGATCCGACCGGTCCCGGAGATCCCGGCTCCGTTGTTCGGTGCTCCCGACCGCGCCCGCGGGCTGCTCGTCGGGCTGGTCATCACGCTGCTGGCGGTGGCCACCCGCTTCTGGGGGCTGCGCGGACCCACCGACCAGGGAACGCCCGTCTTCGACGAGAAGCACTACGTCCCCCAGGGCTGGCAGGTTCTCACGGGCGGCAATTGGATCGAGGACAACCCCGCCTACGGCCTGGTGGTGCATCCGCCGGTGGGCAAGTGGCTGATCGCCGTGGGCGAGTGGATGTTCGGGTACGGGCCGCTGGGGTGGCGGGTGTCGTCGGCGGTCGCGGGCGTGGCCATCGTCGTGATGATCTATTGCGTGGTGCGCCGGATGACCCGCTCCACTCTGGTGGGTGCGATCGCCGGGATCTTCGCCATCTGCGACGGCGTGCTGTTCGTGCAGTCCCGGATGGGCATGCTCGACATCTTCCAGTGCCTGTTCGTGGTGGCCGCCTTCACCGCGCTGATCGCCGACCGCGATCAGGTCCGCGCCCGAATGCACACGGTGTATCTGGAGGGTCGGATCGACGATTCGGTGTACGGTCCCCGCCTGGGATTCCGGTGGTATCGGTTCACCGCGGGCCTGATGCTCGGCCTCACCTGCGGCACCAAATGGTCGGGGATCTACTACGTGATCTTCTTCGCGCTGCTGGCGTTCGGATTCGACGTCGCCGCGCGTAAGGCCTATCACGTGCGCCGACCCTGGGTGGGCACGCTGGTGCGCGACGTGGTGCCCGGCGGTGCGAGCCTGGTGGCGATGCCGATCGCGATCTATCTGGCGACGTTCATTCCGTGGTTCACCAGCGAGACATCGGTGTACCGCTACCAGGTGGGCAACACCATCGGCGACGGCGGGATGTGGTCGTGGCTGCCCGGCGCGTGGCGCTCGCTCTGGTATTACCAGTCGGGGGTACTGGATTTCCATGCCGGCCTCACCAATTCGGCGGGCAACCATCACCCGTGGGAGTCCAAACCGTGGACGTGGCCGATGAGTCTGCGCCCGATGCTCTATGCCCTGGAGAACGGGCCCGATCAGTGCGGTGGTGCCCCGTGCGTGCGCGCGCAGATGCTGATCGGGTCGCCAGCCATGTGGTGGCTGGCGGTGCCCATGCTGCTGTGGGGGCTGTGGTCGTGGCTGATCCGCCGCGATTGGCGCTACGCCGCGGTGGTCGTCGGGTACGCCGCCGGATTCCTGCCGTGGTTCATCGAACTCGACCGCCAGATGTACTTCTTCTACGCCACGGCCCTGGCACCGTTCCTGGTGATGGGGCTCGCGTTGTGTTGCGGCGACATACTCACGGCCACACGGTCGTCACCTGAGCGGCCACGTCCCGAACGGCAGGTGCTCGGCCTGCTCGTGGTGGCGATCTACGTCGGGCTGGTGGTGACGAACTTCGTGTGGCTGTGGCCGATTCTCACGGCGAGTCCCATCTCCACCGAGCAGTGGCATCAGCAGATCTGGTTGCCGAGCTGGGGCTGAGCCGACCGGTCTACCGGGCGGACTCGCCGGTGGCCCGTTTCACGAGATCGACGATGGTGGGGTCGTCGATTCCCATCTCACGCAGTGCCGCAACGTGTTCGAAGGTGGCGCGCTGCGCGCGTTCGAGGGCGGTGTTCGCGCTGGCCTTGACGAAGGAGCCCCGGCGGCCCCGGGTTTCGATGACGCCGGCGGCCTCGAGTTCACGATAGCTGCGCGCGACCGTGTTGGGTGCGAGCCGCAGGTCGGCGGCCAGCGCGCGGACCGTCGGAATCCGTTCTCCCACCAGCAGATCGCCGCGGGCGATCAGGTCGAGAATCCTCAGCCGTAGCTGGTCGTAGGGTGCGTGCGCACTGTCCGGATCGATGTGTACCAACCGACCAAGGGGCGCAACTGTTTCCGTCACAACGGGTCCCTCGACAGCGGACACGACATGCACCGCGGCCCGCCGCGACCCGAACCCAGTTCGCGCCCTTCGATTTCGATCACTTCGATACCGGAGTCGATCAGACGGTGGTTGGTCTCGACGTTGCGGTTGTAGGACACCACCACTCCCGGCGCGAGGGCGAGTGTGTTGTTGCCGTCGTCCCACTGTTCGCGTTCGGCGGTCACCGGGTCGAGTCCGGTGTCGATGACGTGCAGCTTCTCGATGCCCATCGCCTCGGCGGCGGCCTGCACGAACGGTTGCGCCGTGGTCACCGACACCGATCCATCGCCGGCGTCGCGAAGGGTGAACGCCGACATCGAGTCCCGGATGTTCGGATACATCACCACGGCGTCGGTGTCGACCATGGTGCAGACGGTGTCCAGATGCATGAAAGCCCGCGCCTGCTCGATGGGCACGGCAAGCACGGTGTGTGCCAGCCCGTCACCGAACAGGCTGCGCGCCAACGCCTCGGCACCTGCGGGTGTGGTCCGCTCCCCCACTCCCACGGCCACCACGCCGGGTGCGAGCAGCAGCACGTCGCCACCCTCCACCGGGGCCACCTGCGATTCGTAGGCGCGCCGCGTGCCGGTGAAGAAGGGGTGATGGGCATAGATCAGGTCGGTCAGCGATGTCTCGCGCACCCGCGCCGACAACGCCAGCGAGGTGATGGCGAACCGGGGTCCGATCCAGAACGAGCTGTCGCGGGTGAACAGCAGGTTGGGCAGCGGCGCGATGGCGAATTCCGGGCCATGGTGCATCCGGCGCACCAGCGACGACGACGCGGCAGCGGGGCTGAGCGGTAGTTCGTCGAAGGTCATGCCGGCGATCAGCAGGTCGGCGAGGTCGGGGGCCGCGAGCCCGCGCAGATGTGTGGACAGTTCCGCGGCCAGGTGCGGGCCGAGCAGTCGTGCGTTCACGGCGGCGGCGATTCCCTGGATGCGGGCCGCTCCGCTGTGCTCGATGGTCTCGACGAGTAGATCCCCGAGCAGGAACACGTCCACCCCGCGGGCGCGCAGGGCCGCGGCGAAGGCGTCGTGTTCCTCCTGCGCGCGGGTGACCCACGGGAGGCCATCGAAGAGCAACTGGTCGCTGTTGCGTGGTGTCAGACGCCGCAACTCGTCGCCGGGGCGATGCAGCATGACCGCCCGCAGTCGCCCCACCTCGGAGTCCGATCCCAGTGCGTAGGTGTGCGACGCGGAGGTCATGGACCCACCCTAGTGCGTTGTGATCGCGCGCTCAGGGTCATCGAGTCTCGGTGGGCCCAGCGGGTCTCGGTGGGCTCAGCGGGTCTCGGTACAGAATGGGCGGCTCAGAGGAGGACGACCTGCACAGGTGCGTGTCGTGGTCCTCATACGCGCCCGTTCTGTACGTAGGGCCTTCTGTGCACACGGGCCTTCTGTGCACACGACCTTCCGTACAACGACTCTGTTCATACGACTCTGTGGCGACGCCGACATCATCGGGTCGGACCGTCGGGAGTCGGCGGCGGCGCAGTGAGCTTGACCTGCGCACCGACCACTTCGGGTGCGGTCTCGTGCGCGAACAGCCAGAACAGGAGCGCGATGCCCGCGACCACCGCGCTGAGCACGAAGGCGGGACCGAATCCTGCGCGCTGCGCGACGAACCCGGCCACCAGCGGACCGGTGATCGCGCCGAGGTCCGACGACATCCCGTAGGCGGCCAGCGCCGACCCGCCCTGCCTGCGCGCCCCGAGTACGTCGGCCAGAGCGGCCTGATGGGTCGGTGCGAACAGTCCCGAACCCACCCCGGCGAGCAGCGAAAGGCCCATGGCCACCGGAAGGTTCGGTGAGTAGCCGAGGCCCACCGTGGCCGCCGCCATGATCGCCAGGCCCACCAGCATCACCGGTCGGCGACCGAGCCTATCCGACATCCGGCCCGCCACCAGGATGGCCACCACGTTGCCCGCCGCGTACACCGCGAGCACCACCCCGGCCATCGCGGGAACCGCGCCGAGACCTTCGGTGATGAACAGCGGCACCACCGCCACCCGCACACCCATCGACGCCCATCCCTGCGTGAAGTTCGACGCGATGATGGCCCGGTAGGTGCTGTCGCGCAACGCCGTTCGCAACGCCATCACACCCGGTCCGTCGTCGCTGACGGCGTCGGCGACGCCGGTGTCACGCAGTTGTGTCGCCACCACCGCCGCGGCGATCACCAGGGCGACGGCGTAGACGATGAACGGCATCCGCAGACCGAAACCCACCAGCAGAGCGCCGATCAGCGGCCCGGTGATGCTGCCGATCAGGAACCCGGCCGAGAAGAATCCGGCCACGCGACCGCGGATCTCGTTGGGCGAGAGCCGGATCAGCAGGGCCATCGCCGAAATGGTGAACATGGTGGAACCGATCCCACCGAGCCCACGGAACACCAGCAACTGCCAGTAGCTCTGCGCGAAGGCACACGCGAGGGTGCTCGCCGCAACGATCAGCAGGCCACTGAGGTAGATGCGCCGCTCCCCGAGCACGGTGACGAGCCGACCGGTGGCCGGGGCGAACAGCAGCCGCATCACCGCGAACGCCGAGACCACCGCGGACACCGCGGTGTAGCCGACGTCGAAGCTGCGCGCGAAGCTCGGCAGCGCGGGAGCGATGAGCCCGAAGCCCAGGGCGATCACCACGTTGGCCGACAGCAGCACCCAGATACCTCTGGGGATCTGCCTCATCGGGTCCTCACGTGGCCTCGGCCGTTTTGTCCAGGGCTTCGGCGGTGCGCGCCCTGCCCAGTTCGATCATCTCGGTGGCCTTGTGGAAATCCAACGTGCGCACCGATTTCCGCGGTATCCGGATCAGCACGTCGGGTGGGTATCCGGCCACCTGGTAGCGGGTCAGGGCTATCGACATGATGTCGAGAGAACGCAACAGCACCTCCACCCTGCCCATCGGGGTGGCCCGGTCGGGCTCCGGCTCGAGTTCCACCTCGGGGTCGGCGTCGGCGACAAAGCGTTCGCGCACGGAGCGCACCAGATCGTTGTCGAGCAACGGCTCCACGTTCCGTCGGATCATTCCCTTGGTCTTCGGGGTGGCCGACACACCCTGCCCGGGCGGATCGTCGGCGTCGAGGACCACGCCGATCGTCACGTCACTGGGCACCGCCGAGGTGGGTGCCACCGGAAGCGGATCGAGGATGCCACCGTCGGCGAGTAGTCGACCGTCGTGCTCGTGGGGCCGGATGACGCCGGGTATGGAGATGGATGCGCGGATGGCGTCCACCAGGCTGCCGCGCTGGAACCAGACCGGCCGGCCGGCCGTGAGGTCGGTGGCCACCGCGGTGAAGGCGATGGGCAGATCTTCGATGACGGTGTCGCCGACGATCTCACGCACGTGGGCGAGGATGCGCTCGGCCCCGATCATCCCGCCCGGCTTGGAGAGGGAGACGTCCAACAGTCGCATGACGTCGAGTTGGTTGAGTCCGCTGATCCACGTCTCGTAGTCGTCGAGTCCGCCCGCGCAGTACAGGCCGCCGACGAGGGCGCCCATCGACGAACCGGCGACGGCCACCACGTCGTATCCGCGCGCGTCGAGTTCAGCGAGGACCCCGATGTGGGCGTATCCGCGCGCACCTCCGCTGCCGAGGGCGAGTGCCACGCGCGAGGGTCGGGCCATGGGTTTCAGACTATCCAGCGCTTGGGGAACACACCGGCGCGGCCGTCAATCGGTGATCAACCGTCGCGGCCCCGGTCCGAGCCGGTTGAGCTCGTCGCCGGGGTTGAGCAGGTGACACGACCCGAGCGACAGGCAGCCGCAGCCGACGCACGAACCGATCATGTCGCGCATGTTCTGCAGCAATGCGATCCGCCGGTCGATGTCGGCGATCCAGCGTTTCGACGCGGCCTCCCACATCGAGCGCGGCGGCGATTCGTGGTCGCCGAGTTCGGCGAACACCTCGGCGATCACCGACAGCGGAATGCCCGCGGCCTGCGACGCCCGGATAAAGGCCACCCGGCGGAGCATCGCGCGGTGGTACCGACGCTGGTTTCCCGGCGTGCGGCGAGCGAAGATCAGTCCCTGGTCTTCGTAGAACCGCACCGCCGACGGCGCGATCCCGGCACGTTGGGCCAGCTCTCCGACGGACAATTCGACTTTCTTCAGCCCCATCACACAACACTAGGCGACTTCAAGTGAACTTGAAGTCGCCTGGTGTCGGGATTGTCGCGGGATACGCGTCAGGCGCGAACCACCATCACCGGGCTCTGTGCCTCACGCAGCACCTTCTGGCTCGTCGATCCGAGCAGCAGTCCGCGGAAACCGCCACGACCGCGGCTGCCGACGACGACCAGCGACGCGTTGTCGCCGGCGGCGTCAATCACCGCCTTCGCGGGATCCTCGGGCAGCACCTTCCGCTCGACGGTCACGTCGGGATAATCCTGCGAATACCCCGCGAGGCGCTCAGAGAGTGCTTCCACCGCATCCTGCGACATCCGGGTGACCTCGTCGGGATCGATGCCGTAGCCGTGCAGCGCGTCCACATCGAGCGGCGTCCAGGTGTGGACCGCCACCAACGGGACGTTGCGGAACGACGCCTGGCGGAATGCCTCGGCCACCGCGGCGCGGCTGGTCGGCGAATCGTCGACTCCGACAACCACGGGACCGTCGCCACCGGGACCATCGATCACCACGACGCGTCCGTGATGGTGAGCGGCGATCGTGGTGCTCACCGACCCCAGGAAAAGGCCCTTGACGCTGCCGAGTTTGCGGGTACCCACCACGATCATCGAGGCGTCCTTGCCCAGTTCGAGCAACACGCGGGCGGCGTCGCCGTCGACGATCGAAGTGTGCAGGGTGACCTCGGGCGCCACTTCCTTGGCTGCCGCGGCGGCGCCGTGCACGGCGTCGGTGGCATCTTGGCGGATGGCATCGATGACGTCTTGCGGGATGATCAGGCCGGGTGCGTAGTCACTGGTGCTGGCGTCGTAAACGCCCACCAGCTTCAGATCGGACTTCTCGGCGGCCGCGGCCTTGGCCGCCCACCGCACCGCGGCGAGGGCCGCATCCGAACCGTCAACACCGACGAGAATCGCGTTCATCTGTGGTCAACTCCTCTTCTCTTCGTCACACCCGTTTCCTGGTTTCCATGGTAGTCCCGGCAGGGGTGCCCCCGGCAATAGGACAACGTCCCTACCAGGCAACCCGACGCCCCGTCGTCGCTGCGGATGTACCGTGGATGCACAGGAGGTGTACGGCGCCGGACGCACCACACCAACCCGCTCCGGCGATGACTGCGATCATGACTGAGCCACAAAATGATTCGCCCCCACCCGACCCGCGGCGCGATGACGCCGCGTCGTCAAGCCCTCCCCCGTCGGACATCCGCGCTGCGGTGACCGCAGCGCTCGTCACGGTCGCTTTCGCGGTGGCCACCCTGCTGGTGGCGGCAGCCTCGTCGGGTGGCCTGCGCACCGTGCTGGTGGTGGTCGCGCCGATCATCGTCCTCATCGGAGCGGTGTTCACCGCCTTCAAGACCTATCGGGTGTGGCAGGCCGGCGGACGATGGCAGGTGTGGCAGGGGGCCATGTGGTTCCAGTTCGCGTTCTTCCTCATCATGCTCTTCACCAGCGCCCCGTATCTGCTGGGAGAGTAACCCCGTCGAGCGTGCCCAGATCCCCGTCGAGCGTGCCCACATTCCCGCCGAGCGTGCCCAGAATCCGGTCGAGCGTGCCCAGTTCGGCGTCGAGCGTGCCCACATACCCGCCGAGCGTGCCCAGAATCCGGTCGAGCGTGCCCACATCACCGTCGAGCGTGCCCAGAATCCGGTCGAGCGTGCCCACATCCCCGTCGAGCGTGCCCAGATCCCCGTCGAGCGTGCCCAGTTCGGCGTCGAGCGTGCCCACATCCCCGCCGAGCGTGCCCTCGATCGTTCAGAAGTAGCCTCCGCGCGACTTAATGGCGGCACCCACGTCGGTGACGATCTTCCAGGGAGCGTCCCGAACCTGCTGTGCCCGAACGCGGATGACCTTCCAACCGTCGTCATCCAGTTTCCGATCACGTTCCGCATCGTGCGCCAACTGCTCCGGTGTGGAGTGGAAGTCCTCACCGTCGTACTCGACCGCGATCTTGAGACTCTCGTACCCGAGGTCGATGCGAGCGTAGATGTGTCCCCAACTGTCGGCGACCTCGATCTGGAGATCCGGCGACGGCAAACCTCCACGAATCAGGATCAATCGCAGCCAACTCTCCGGCGGCGACTCCGCTCGACCGTCTGCAAGCGCGGCGACTTCCCGCAACTGAACGATGCCGCGAACACGTCGGTGCGCTTGGACATAGGTCACCAAGTCGGTCGACGTCAATCCGGTCGCCCGCGCCAACGCATCGAGGTAACCGAGCGCACGCCACGGAGGTCCGACGCGACCCAGATCAAATGCTGTACGAACCGCACTTGTCACGCTGATTCCGTCGATCGACACGACGTCCGCCGCCGACAGTTCGGTCCGATACACCTGCGATCCGCGACGTCGCTTGCCGCAGCCGGTCGGGTGACGAATCAGGTCGACGGTGAATTCATCGTCGTACCAGATACTTCCGTGCATGATGGCTGCCGCGGTCCGTGCGACCACGGGATCACCGTCGGCGGCGTGGAAGGTGGCCATCACATGCTCTCGCGCCGAGAGGATTACCTCGCGCGGAACGAACAGTCCACTCGAAAGCCGGCGATACGCGCCGTCGAACTCATCCGAGGAAAGGCCGAGGTTGCTTACCGCCTCGCGGCGCCGGATGAGGTGTTTGTCGATGTCGACGTCGTCGGTCGTCTTGTTCATGTCGGTTGGACGCACGCACTGCCGTCTCCGGTTTCATGAAGTTTTGTGCGGTGCCTTCCATGCCGATCACTCGAATGGTCGACGCCACGTCAGCGCGAATCGGAACATCGGTAGTCGTGTCCACTGCACTCCGGGTAGGACGTCCTCTGCGCATGCGCGAACCTCCGCATACGTGTGCGGTGGTGGCCACACCGTCGGCGCCGAGTGCTCCAAGTAACCTCGCCTCCGCGATAGCCACCGATGTTGAACGGCTCCGGCCAGATCGACACCGAAGTCGGTGAGAGACCTTGACCGCGCAAGTCCCACTACCACCAGAATCCCGCCCGGGGAGGTCAACTCGGATAGCCGCATCAACGCGGCGGCCTGATCGGGTAGGTGATGCAACGTGGCCACCGACGCGACCACGTCGAAGGTCCGACCGAACGGGTGCGTCATGACATCACCGCAAATCCATTGCACGCTCGGAGCTTCTGCGCGAGCGGCTTCCAGGACGTCAGCATCGGTGTCGATGGCCGACACGTCGGCGACGATGTCGAGCAACTCACCCGCCAGGAGGCCGTTGCCCGTACCGACATCGAGTGCGCTCCGTGCGTCGGCGGGCGTCGCGGCGCGGACTATCCGGTGGTAGTGCACATTATGGTTCCACCGCCTATGCAATTCGTCTGCCGCCACGAGTCGACGCTACATCCGCGCGGCCGATGCGTCGTCTGTCGACCGTCGAGCCGTTCACCGCCATTCACCGCCGAAAGCGGGCACGCTCGACGGCGATCTGGGCACGCTCGACCGAGTTTTGGGCACGCTCGACCCGCCGCCCCCGCTGGTTGAGCTACTCCCCCGCTGGTTGAGCTACTCCCCCGCTGGTTGAGCTTGTCGAAACCACCATCCGCGGGCACGCTCGACGGCGATCTGGGCACGCTCGACGGCGATCTGGGCACGCTCGACTAGCCGAGCGCCTCGATCCGCTCGGCTACCTCGATGGCGGTTGCGGGTCGTTCACCGGACAGGGCAAGGCAATTCGCGATCAGTGTGCGTTCGTCACGGTTGAGGTTCTCCGACAACGCCGGTGGCGTCGACAGCGCGGCGCGGATCGCGAGCAGTGGCTGCGTATCGGGCACCTCGCCGTACACCCCGGTTCCGGTGAGCGCACGATGCAGGCACGCGCCGAGCGACCAGATGTCGGTGGCGCGCGAGGGCAGATCACCTGCGAGCAGCGCGGGATCCATGTACTGCACCGCGCCGGGTTGGGCGAAACTGGTGACGGGCTCGTCGGCGGCCAGCACGCGGGCCAGCCCCAGGTCGGAGATCTTGCCGCCACCGGCGGGACGCGCGGCGGTGGGCTCGGTCAGCATGATGCTCGCGGGCGTGATGTTGGCGTGCGCGATGCCGGCCTCGTGCAGTGCGTCCACCCCTCGCGCCGCGTCGGCGATGGCCGCCAACGCGCCCGCACGCGTGGTCGGTTGCGTCGGCTCCTCCAGCGACCCGGCCGGGAAATACTCCATCGCGTACATGAATTGCCCTTGCAACACCGCGTCGTAGAGCATTGCGAGATACGGGGAGGAAACGGCCGCGAAGGCCCGCAGTTCACGCACGCCACGACGGTAGGCGTCGTCGCTGCAGACACCGCTGAACACCTTGAGCACCACGCGGTCCGTCGACAACCCGAGCCGTGCGGGCGGCACCGCCAGATAGAACGTTCCGTTGCCGCCCGCGCCCAGCCGGCGCAAGACGCTGAAATCCGCCAGTTGCTGCGGGACTTCGACTGTGGCCATGTCAGTACCTCTCGCGGGAAGGGTCTGTCGGAGACGTGAGTTCGGTGTGGTCGGGAGACCGCAGGTGAGGCACGGGGGCGGGCTCGGGCAGCGCGTATCTCAGCGAAATCCGTTCGCCGAGGGGCTCCTCGGTGGTTCCGGTGTTGTCGGCGACAACGAAAGCGGTTGCCTCGGTGGATCGTTCGACGTCGGACGAGATCACCGTGACCTCGTCCCGGGGCTCGCCGGACGTGCGGATCGCGGCGACATCCACCCGTACACCATGCGCGATGACCGGAGCCAAGTCCGCGAGCAGCCGACGCCGGGACATCTCGGTCTCGATCCTCAGCCCGCGACGTTCGGACAGGGCCAGGCCCGCGCTCACCACGATCGCGGCACGCCCGTGACGGCTCTCCGCCGCCACGCACGTCAACCGGTCCGGATGTCGGTCGGGCACGTCCTCGTCGACGACGACGGTGGGCGCGGAGGTGACCGACGATGCGAGGTCGCGCCACGCCGACGCCAGTACGACCACGTCGGCGGCGGTGTTCTCGGCCAACTCGGCGAGATCGAGCGCAGGATCGGCGGTGAATCGGCACAACTCCGACACCGTCGCCGACTGCGGCAGGGTGCGGCCCAACGCGCGGAGTTTCTCTACGGCGGAGGCCATTTCGGCGAAGTCGGGCACCAGCGGCACTCCCACCTCGAGCCGTTGTGAACCCGGCGTGATGCGCAGCAAACCGACCAGGACCACGTCGGCATCGGCGCCGAGGGTGAGCAGACGGGAATGCCTGCGCCGCACATCGTCGACCGAACCCGACAGGTCGTCGAGCACCAGCATGATCCGTGTCGCCGTGCCGGCAGCCAGCGCACGACGCTCCGCCGCGGCAATGTCCTTGCTGATCACCGAGTCCGGGTAGACCAGCCGCAGCAGCGGCTCGGTGAGCACCGTGGTGACCAGCGCCATGATCACCATCATGGCGAACAGTTCGTCGGAGAGAACGCCGAGTTGTTTACCGGCGGAGAGGATCACCAGTTCGGTCAGTCCGCGGGTGTTCATCAGCACGGCGATCGTCGCCCCCTGGCGCGAGGGTATTCGGCTCAGCCGGGCGCCGGTGTAGGCGCCGACGAACTTGCCCCCGATCGCTACGAGAAGGATGAGGAGCAACTGCCACCAGCCCTGGGGTCCGATGCCGGTGAGGTTCACGCCGAGTCCGGTGACCACGAAGAACATCGGCAGCAACAACAGCACCGACGCCTGTTCGAGACGCTCGAGGATTTCGCGGCTCAGCGCCTCGCCGCCGACCTTGGGCATCACCGCACCGAAAACGAATGCGCCCAGGATGTAATGGATTCCGATGAGCTCGGTGGCCGCGGCCGAGGCGAACAGGCCGATGAGGATGACCGCGAGAATGTCGGGGGTCATCCGCCCGGCGCGGTCGCGCCAGGCCACCAGACGTCGCAGCAACGGGCGCACCACGATGAACATGACCGCTGCGTACACCAGGGTGAGTCCGACGATCCGCGCCACCGCCAACGGACTGCCGCCCTCGATGATCGCGATGACGAACGCCAACAGCGTCCAGGCGATGATGTCATCGACCGCGGCCGAGGCGAGGCTGAACACACCGGGCGGGGTTCGTTGCATCCCGCGATCGGTGAGGATGCGTGCCAGCACGGGAAAAGCGGTGATGGACATCGCGATACCGAGGAACAGAGCGATCCCCAGCCGCGTCACCTGTTCCCCGCCCACCATGTTGTGCGACGGATAGAGGATCAGCGCGAGCCCGGCACCGAGGGTGAACGGCAACACGATCGAGGCGATCGAGATGGTGGCCGCCGACCGTTCGCGCCCCTTGATGAGGCGCATGTCGAGTTCGAGTCCGACGATGAACATGAACAGCACGAGGCCGATCTGGGCCAGCGCCCCGAGCAGCGGACGCACCTCGACGGGAAACAACCACGCACTCGGGTCGCCGGGAAACAGCCCGAGCACACTGGGTCCCAGGGCGATGCCCGCAGCGATCTCGCCGACCACGGCCGGTTGTCGCAGGGCCTGCGCGATGCGGCCACCGACGCGGGCTGCGGCGATCACCACGGCCACGTCGATCAGCAGAAACGCTGCCTGATGCTTGTCCATCGCCGCGTCAGGTCCGGGCGTGGGGCGACTCGAAGATGAAGTGGCGACCGCCGAGGCGCACATGCGAACCGGGCGTCAGCACGTAGACCTGATGGGCGGGCAGACGGATCTCCCGATTCCCCGCAGCGGGATCGCTGACGAATGTGCCGTTCGCCGAACCCAGGTCGATCAACTGCACCGACCACTCGACGAGCCGGATCTCGACGTGCCGCCGCGACAGCTGACCGCTCTCGTCCTGCACCCGAATGGGTTTGGGGCTCCCCGTGCGTGCGCCACCCACCGAGCCGGGTTCCCGGCCGAGTACCAGATCCTCGTCGAGCAGATAGGTGGATCCGTTGTCGAGCAGCAGCCAGCCCAGCGGGGGCCGCTCACCCTCCACGAGGATGCCGGTCAACTGATCCATCCGGATTCCGCAGACCCCACACAACCACGACCTCGGATGATTCAGGTGTCCACGGGAGCAACGAATCCCGTGTACATGCGCGCGGGACTCGACCACCCGCACCACCTCGGTGGCCGGACGCTGTCGCTCCTGCTTGGGTAGCGGTGCGCGGGGTTCGGGGACCTCGTTGCTCTGTAGCGAATCGAGTTGGAATGCACCACCCGCAGCTGGTGGCGGCGCCGGGGCGGCAGGAGGCGGCGGGGCTTCGGCCTGGGGTGGCGCCGGCTGAGCGGGAGTGACCGGCGGAGTCGCGGCGTCTCCGGCCATGAGTGAGGCAGCCACGAACGGTTCCGGCGCCACAGGTTCGGCCACAACAGGTTCCGGCACCACAGGTTCCGGCGCCTCAGGTTCCGGTGCCTCAGGTTCCGGCGCCATCGGCTCCGGTGCCACCGGTTTGGCCGCAACAGGTTCGGCCGCAACCGGTTCCGACGCGCCAGATGCCGGCACTTGCCGTAGCGGCGGCGGCGCCGCCGAGTTCACGTCGTGGATCTCGGTGCCGCGCATGCCCAACGGCGTGTGCAGCAGCGCACCCGCGGCAGGCACGGCGCCCTCCACGAGTGCGAACATCTCCTCGCCCGGCTCGGCGGGCTCGGTTCCGGCCACATACAGGCCGAGGCCTTCGAACGGCCAGGGGATCGCCCGGTCGAATGCCTCGTCACCGTCGGGAGTCAGTCGCTGCCCATCGATCTCGGCGGTCATCGCCCCGGACAGGTAAATCGCGATGCCGACGTTGTCGGGTGCTGCGAAGGCGATGTCGACCGGTTCACCGTTCTCGTCGTCGATGGTGGCGACGAGTTGGGCCAGGGCGCGCACCATGTGGCGTCCACGCCGGGGCCGCCGGTCGGGCACCGCCACGGACTCCTCGAGGGCCAGGATCTGCGGGACCAGCGACGCCCACTGCGCACCGAGAACACACAGGAATGCGGGTTTGCGGATGACGATCCCGCTTCCCGGAACCAGCGTGACTGTCGGAATCACGCTCGGCACATCAGACAAACCCGGTCCGCTCAAAAGAACCGACCTCCTTGGAATCGCCAGTGCGGGAAGATCGCGCGCAACGGCCCGTTCACCGCGACCCACACCACCAGCCAGGTACTCACGAACTGCAGCGAGAACACCAGCGGTGAGGGCTTGAGGTCATCGGGCAACACCGGGGTGTATTGCAGCACAAGCCAAGCCACGATGCCTTCGTTGATGGCGGTGACCAACCCGAAGAGGGTGGGCCAGTCCTTCTCCCACCGGAACTGTTGCAGGAAGTGATAAATGAACTCCCACCCCACCCCGAGTACGATCACCACCGCCAAGACGGTGAACGCCACCCGATACGTCGTGGCCAGTGGGGCGCCGTCGGGCAGGAACGGCCCGATCAGCAGTGTCCAGAACCCACCGAGAATGCCCAGGACCAGCACCCGGGTCTGGATGCGGCCCCACAGCGTCGGCAACATTCAGTCCACCCCCTTGCCGCGTGCCCATCGCCACCACTGCGCGGTGGAGCGCCACGGCGTGAGCTTCTTGCAGAAGCCCTGTTTGGCCAGGTCGTCGACGATCTCGAGCGCCGCGATCTGCAATCCGAGAAAGGTGTCGACGCCGGGGAAGTAGCCGCCGAGGGTCGCGCTGCCCGAGGCGTAGATCTTCCCGGCCCCGTTTGCGGTCCCGATGAGTTCGAAATCCCGTTCCACATCCATCCGGCCGACCGGATTGATACCCGCGCCGGTGTGGTCGAGCAGGTCGGCGAGCAGACGGTGTTCGCGCACATCGGCTTCGAGTCCGGTGCAATCGATCACGTAGTCGGCGTAGAGCTCCATCGTGCCGTCGGGACGATGCTCCTGGGCGATCGAGGTGTGCGGGTCCACCCGTACGGTGGCGATCACGCCCTGCCCGCCGGGCGCCGGCAGGAGTTTCTCCGCCTTGCCCACCGCCACCCGGTACCAGCCTTCGCGGCGTCCTCGTTTGAGCTGCTCCTGCCAATCGTCGCGCACCGGGGTGTTGGTACCACCCATCTGCTTGTACGCCTCGGCACGATCGTGGCCCTCGAGTTTGCGCATCCGCGCCTTGAGCTGCCCACCCCACACCGACTTCGGGTAGTTGAAGCCCTGATATGCCCAGCCGTCCTTGCCTTTTCGGCGCATGAAGATGTGCGGTCCGTGCGGTTTGTCGACGTAGGTGCGGAACAGATGGACGATCTGCGTCTGCAGGTGGTAGGCGTCGCGATCGTCGATGAGCCGCTGCAACACTCGCGACGCCACGATGCCCGCCCCCCGGATCATCACGGTCCCGGGTTTACGTCGCAGCGACTGATAGATGTGTTCGTGTGGCTCGTAGGCGTTGACCACTTTGCTGGCGTCGCGGTAGCGCTCGCGAAAGTCCTGCAGATCCGGCAGCAGTTTGATGCCGGGGTATCCGATCGCCACATGCACCCACTGACTGCGGAAGGCGACGCGCTTGGTGGGGCCGGGCGCATTCGGCGGCGGCGTCAGGATGGTGAAGTAGCCGCCACCCGCCCGGCGCCGGATCATGCGCACCTGCCCGAGCCGCAGGCACTGCAGGTAGCCGATGCGCCGGCACTCTTTCTCCATCGACTCGAAGGCGTGCCCGGCCTTGGGCGTGTAGTAGTTGGCGAAGATCGGTTCCACCGCGACGTTCCACAGCGGCTTGATCGACTTGGTGGACCACGCCTCGCGAACCGCGTACGACGGGAATCCCCAGATGTTGTCGGGGGTGGACGCCGAATCCGATCGCAGCCGTTCGCCGCGCGGGATCTGCGATACCCGCGTCAGGTACTCGTAGCTGTGCCACGGCACGTCCTGCGGGCCGAGGACCGCGATCTGGTCGAGCGGGACGCCGCAGATCCGGAGATAGTCGACCGTGACGAACGAGCCGATGCCCGATCCGACGGTGACGAACGGGACGTCGACCACCGGAATACCTGCGGCGGCAACCATTTGGTCGGTCCAGATGTCGGTTTCGATCAACTCTTCGGTGAGATCACCGGTCCCCACGGTGCGATCGATGTAGGCGGTGGCGAAGCCTTCCGATTCGGGCGCCGGCGGGGACTGAGGAGAAGGCGGGGACTGAGGAGAAGGCGGGGACCACGGCCGGCCGGGCCCGGGTGGGGGTCCCGGTACTGGCCCGGGTGGGGGTCCCGGCGCGGGGCCGGGTGGCGCCGTGGGCGGCGACGGAAATCGACGCGGTGCACCGGGCGGCGGCCCACCCGGAGCCGGTACGTATGTCGGGCGCGGTGGCGGAACCGGGCCACCCCCCTGCGGCGGTCGTGGACCTGTCACATCGACCTCCGGCGCCTGCGCCCCGCAACGACGTTCGGCATGTTCCCTCCGCAGCGCAGGCTCTGAAATTCGGACACGGCAACCTTAACCCGCGCTTCCGCCCGTAACCATCGTTCGGCGTTCGAACAGAGGACGACTCGCGAATCGCGCGATAGTTGTCAGCTACCGCGCTGCATGTCGAGGCTGATCTCCTCGGCGTCGAGTTGGCCGAGCGCCTTGCTGAGCACCCCGGAACTGTAGGTTCCTTCACTGCGCAGACGGAGCAGCGTCTCGCGTTGTGCGACGACGATCTCGCGCCGAATCCGTCGAATCCGGGCGCGATTCTCCGCGGTCATCCGGAAGCCCATCGCCTGCGGGCCCGGCTTCGCAGCCGGCGTCGGTTCGGTATCCGGTTCATCGTCGGCCCTGCCCTCCACCTGTTCGTCGCCGTCGGTTACCGGGCCGAGGGCATCGTCGTCGGCCAGGGTCTGCGACGCATCGGCCGCATCCTCCTGCGCTTGTCTGTTGGTCTCCTCGAGCCTTTCCCGCATACCCGGCACGGCGCGGATCTCGTCGCTGGCGGCCATCACCCGTGCGCTGGTCCGCTCGAGTTCGGCGTTGAGCCGCACGCGTTCGGCCGCAATCGTTCTCGACTCGTCGGGAAGGTGCAGCCGACGGATCAGCCACGGCAGGGTGCCGCCCTGCCCGAGCAGCGACGCGGCGGCCACCACGAAGGCGACGAGCACCAGCAGCGATCGACTCGGCGTGGATTCGGGCAGCGTTTGGGCGGCCGCCACGGTGATCACACCGCGCATCCCGGCCCAGACGATGATCACCGATTCCTTGGGTCCCAGTGGCGCTTCGGCGTAGTAGTCGATATCGGCCAAGGTGCGGACCACGCGCGAGTTGATCCGCTCCGCCGTTGCCGGCGACACCGGCCCCAGATCCGGCGAGGGGAGTTCGCCTCGCTGGCGTCGGCGTATCGGGATGATCTGGCGCCACCTGCTCCGCGCCTTTCGGCCCCCATGGTGCGAGACATCGGTGCTCGGGGTGACGGTGAAGTCCTCGAGCATCGGGCGGATCGCGTCTCCGCGGCGACGTTTGAGATCGAGCCACCACACCAGCGGCGCGACGTAGACGGCTCGCACCACGAGCACCAGCATCAAGGCAGCCACTCCGATGAACACCGCATTGTGCACACCCTCGTGGTCTTTCTGCACATCACGCATCAGGGTGAACAACTCCAGACCCATCAGCAGGAAGACGCCGCCCTCGGCGATGAGTTCCACGGTGCGCCAGTTCTGGATGTCGGAGAGGCGGTGCTGGGGGGTCAGGAACCGAGCCGCTCCCGCACCGGTGATGAGTCCTGCGGTCACCGCGGCCAACAGGCCCGACGCACCCACTGCCTCGGCGGGCAGGTAGGCCAGGTACGGGACGGTGAACGAGATCGCGGTGTTGGCGGTGGCGTTGTGCATGTGTGAACGCACCCAGAGATTGGCCAGCCCGATCACGGCACCGATCACCACCGCCGCGACAACCGCCCACGCGAAGTTCAGGGCGACGCCCCAGAACGAGATCGATGCAGCGGTTGCCGCGATCGCTGCCCGCAGCAACACCAGCGCACTCGCGTCGTTGAGCATGCTCTCGCCCTCGAGGAGGGCCACCACCCGCGATGGCACACCCATGCGTTTGGCGATCGAGGTGGCCACGGCGTCGGTCGGACTGACGATGGCGCCCAGCGCCACCCCGGTGGCCAGCGAGATGTCGGGGACGACGAGGGTGAAGAACCATCCGAGGATCACCGCGCTGATCACCACCAGCACCACCGACAACGCGCTGATCGCGGTGAAGTCGCGTCGGAAGTCCATTGTCGGCATCTGGATCGCGGCCGAATACAGCAGCGGCGGCAACACGCCGATCAGGATCCACTCGGGATCGGCGTGGAACTCCGGCACCCACACGCTGATTCCGACCACGGCCCCGACCACCACCAGCACGAGCGGGGCCGGTATCCGGATGCGCGGCGCGAGGTCACTGACGAGCGCGATCAGCACGACCGCGCCCACCACGATGAGAATCTTCTCCACGCGGCCATCTTCGCGCATCCGTCGCGCGGCCACGCCGTTGCGGCGCACCGCCCGACCACATAGGCCTCACCATGAGTTCCACCGGTCAATGTGACATCGATTGTTGACAAGTTCCCGCACGGCGGCTTAGCGTCGAACTCTGTGACGCTCGCCATACGTCCACACCATCGAGAAGGGCGACACCATGACCGAGATGACCTCCTACGACCCGGGACCGGCCGTCGACGAGGGACTCGACCGTGCCGAGTATCAGCAAGTACTCGACGACCTGTCGTCGGCGTCGGTACACCGCAACTTCGACCCCTACCTGGACATCGACTGGGACGCGCCGGAGATGGCCATCACCCCCGACGACCCTCGGTGGCGGTTGTCCTACGACGTCGATCCGGTCGGGAGACACCCCTGGTATCAGCAGCAGCCACTCGACAAGCAGATCCGGATGGGCATGTGGCGACAGGCCAACGTCGCCAAGGTGGGCTTGCAGTTCGAATCGATCCTGATCCGGGGTCTGATGCAGTACAGTTTTGCGCTTCGCAACGGAGCCAAGGAGTTTCGTTACACCACGCACGAATCCAAGGAAGAGTGCAACCACACCCTGATGTTCCAGGAGTTGGTCAACCGGATCGGCATGGACGTGCCCGGTGCGAAGATCGGGTACCGCATGGTGTCCCCGCTGGTGCCACTGGTGTCCACCATCTTTCCCACCGTGTTCTTCTTCGGCATTCTCGGCGGTGAGGAACCGATCGATCATCTGCAGAAGGACTTTCTGCGCACCCGAGCCGACCTGCATCCGACCATGGCCGCGGTGATGCAGTTGCACGTGGCGGAGGAAGCGCGCCACATCTCCTTCGCCCACCACCACCTGCGTGAGAGCATTCCGCGCAAAGGACGCGCGCAACGGTTCCTGTTGTCGCTGGCATTCCCGATCGCCATGCGGATCCTGTTGGGCGCCATCATGGTTCCGCCCCGCAATTTCCAGCGCGAATTCGACATCCCCGACGCGGTGATGCGCGACATCTTCTGGCGCGCCGAGGAGTCGAAGCACGTGCGACGCAACGTTTTCGGTGACGTACGGATGCTCGGCGAGCAGTGCGGGCTGATGAATCCGGCGTCGCGTGCGCTGTGGCGGGCGCTCGGCATCAGCGGACGCTCGTCACGCTTCCGCAGCGAACCGTCCTACACCGCGGTCTAGCCGCGCGATCCGGCGATTCGACAGAGAACCATGCCTCACGTGGTGACGCAGGCCTGCTGCGGTGACGCCTCCTGCGTCTACGCCTGTCCGGTCAACTGTATTCATCCCACCCCCGACGAGCCCGGTTTCGGCACGGCCGAGATGCTGTACATCGATCCGCAGACCTGTGTCGACTGCGGTGCCTGCGTGAGCGCATGCCCGGTGGGTGCGATCAGTCCCGCACACCGGCTCGGCTCTGGTCAGGAACGCTTTGCCGACATCAACGCCGGGCACTACCAGCAGGACGAAACATCCTCGGAAGCAACCCGTTTCCCCGTCGACCAGCGCCGTATGCTGCCGCTGGCTCCGATCAGGCCGGCTCGGGCGCTGCCGACCGGGATGCGGGTGTCGGTGGGCATCGTCGGGTCGGGACCGTCGGCGATGTATGCCGCCGACGAACTGCTGCGGCACCGGGGCGTCTCGGTGACCATCTACGAACGACTCCACCAGCCGTTCGGGCTCGCCCGTTTCGGGGTGGCGCCCGACCACGCCGCGACGCGCACGGTGATCCGCCTCTTCGACGAGATCGCCCGCGACGACAGGGTGCAGATCAGGCTGAACACCGAGATCGGCCGTGACCTGTCGCTCGACGACCTTCGCGAACGCCATCACGCGGTCATCTGGGCGGGCGGGGCACCCACCGACCGTCGTCTCGACATCGACAACGCCGACGCTCAGGGTGTGCACTCGGCCACCTCATTCGTGGGCTGGTACAACGGCCATCCCGATTTCGCCTCGCTGACCCCACAACTCGGGTGCGACGAGGCGGTTGTGGTGGGCAACGGCAACGTGGCGCTCGACGTCGCCCGCATCCTCGTCACCGATCCCGAGCGGCTGGCGGAGACCTCGATCGCACCGGCCGCGCTGGCCGCGCTGCGCACCTCACGGGTGCGTCGCGTGACCGTTGTCGGCCGGCGCGGCCCCCGGCACGCAGCGTTCACGCTGCCCGAACTCGTCGGCCTGGTCGACGGCGGCACCCCCACCGTCGTCGACCCGCTCGGCGCCGAGGAACTGCGCGAGGCACACGAATGGGGCGACCTCGACACCACCACGCGCAGCAAGCTCGCCCTGCTGAGCGAACTGGTGGACGACGATGCACCCGCCGAGCCCCACATCCGGTTCGCCTTTCACCGGCGGCCGACGGCGATCGACGTCGATGAATTGGGACGCGCCGTCGGCATTTGTGTGACATCTCCCGGACCGGAACCGGCCACCGAGGTGTTGCCCGCGGGACTGATCCTCACCTCGATCGGCTACCGGGGGCGCGCCGTGGCGGGGCTGCCGTTCGACCACGACCGCGGCGTGATCCCCCATCGGGACGGCCGGGTGGTCGATGGGGACGTCCCGGTGCCCGGCATGTATGTCACCGGATGGATCAAGCGCGGTCCGTCGGGATTCATCGGCACCAACAAATCAGATAGCGCCGAGACAGTCGGCTCGCTGCTCGCCGATCTGGCGACCGCCGCGCCATTTGCTGAACTACGTTCGAAGCATGATCTCAGGGAAGCATCACTCGGCCGTCTCGGCACCGATGTACCGGCGCAGCACCGCCGACGCCGACCTCTCGGCGCTGCCCGCTGACGCACGCACCGCACTGCACAACTACGCGAGCGCCCACCGGCTCGAACTCGACGTCACGATGCCCGCATGGGTCACACGCAGCGAGAATCTTCCTTCGAGGTCGTGGATCGGTCGGCTCCTGGGACGCCGGGCCAATCCCGCCGACCCCGACGACGAGCACCAGACACTGGTGATCCTGCATCCGACCCACCTGATCGTGGAGGTGTCGGGGGCCGAACGTGGCATCACCGCCATGTCGGTACCACTGGCCTCGGCATCGATCGCCGACGCTCCCCCGAACTCCGGTGATCGGGGATTCACGGTCGACGGATGGGACAGCTCGGACGGCGCGGCAGGCACCTTTTTCATCGGCCTCGGACCCGAGGATGCCGGCACACGATGCGCGGAAGCGGTGCGTGCGGCGGTGGCCTCAGCGAAGAACGATTGACCCCTGTAGCAGGTGTTTTCCGACCCGACATCAGACCGGTGAATGCGGTTAAGGATAGCGAAAGTTACAGTTCGGTTCCTTCGATTCACATCCGTCCGTCGCGTATCGCATACGTAGCAACCCGCGAGTATTCTCATGCCGCGATAGGGGTGAGGATGAGCAGCACGTTGTCGCGGTTCGACTACATCGACGCAGCCAGGTCGACGGCCCAGAGCTTCGTCGAGATGACCCGGCGTGTCGACAACCCGGAGACGCGTCTGGGCGGCGCCGCGCAGTGGACGGTGGGCGATTGCGTGGGCCATGTGGCGTGTGAGCCGTCGCGCTACCTGGACCTGGCGCGCGGCGAGGCGTCGTGGCCGTGCCGCACCCGCGAACTCTTCGACGTGTACGCCAAACAGATCGCGAACGTGCCCACCCGGGATGTCGGGAGTCTGTGCGGCAAGCTGCTCGACGACCTCGACGAGCTTCTCGACCTGGTGAGCCACTTCGGCGCCCGCGTGCCGATGATGCAGATCGACTCGGGGCCCACCGTGCGGGCCGACGCGTCGCTGGGCATCCTCATCGGAGAATTCGCGGTACGCGGACACGACATCGCCCGGGCCACCGGCCAGCGCTGGGAACTCGACCCCGCACTCACTCCCCTGGTGGTGCGCGGACACCACGCATTGCTGCCGGTGTGGCGCGACGAGGGGGCCTGCCGTGAACACCACGCGACCTATGACTTGCGACTGCGCGGCTACGACGAGCGTTGCATCCTCGAATTCACCGGCGGTGCACTCGAAGTCAATCCCGCCGAGCACCGCGAGCCCGACGTCCACATCAGCATCGACCCGGTGGCGTGTCTGCTCGCCGGCTACGGTCGCATGTCACTTCTGCGTGCCGCGGTGACCGGGCGCGCGATGGTGTGGGGCGCCAAGCCGTGGCTGGCCACCGGTTTGGTCAAGCGCTTCGGGCCGACTGTCGGCTGACGCCGCGCGACCGTGAGCGCCCGTTGCGCTGCTGCTGCGGGCGCCGCCGCCCGGACGTGCCGCGGCCGCTACGTTGCGGCTGACGGGTGGGCGCCGCGGTCGGCGCCACCGGTGCCACGAACTCGGCGCGCTCGCCGATCAGCGCGGTAACGGCCGGGGCCGTCGACGACACTCGCTGCGGCTTCACCCCGATGGCGGCCTTGCGCAGGAGCTGTTCGAGGTCACGGCGCTGCTCGGGCAGGCACAGCGTCACCACGTCACCGGCGCTGCCGGCACGCGCGGTACGACCCGACCGATGCAGGAACGTCTTGTGCTCGGCCGGCGGGTCGACGTGCACGACGAGTTCGATGTCGTCGACGTGCACACCGCGGGCGGCCACGTCGGTGGCCACCAGCACGCGCACCCCACCCTCGCCGAAGGCCTTCAGGTTGCGGTCACGCTGCGGCTGACTCAGGTTGCCGTGCAGATCGACCGCCGGGATTCCGTCCGCGGTGAGCTTACGGGCCAGCTTGCGCGCCTGATGTTTGGTGCGGGTGAACAGGATTCGGCGTCCCACACCCGAGGCGAGTTCGGTCACCACGGCCGATTTGTCACCGGGGGCGACCTCGAACACGTGGTGGGTCAGCGATTCCACCGGCGAGGTGGCGTCGTCGACGGAGTGCATCACCGGGTCGGTGAGGAATCGGCGGACGAGCTTGTCGACGCCGTTGTCGAGGGTCGCGGAGAACAGCATGCGCTGACCGTCGGCGGGTGTGGCGGCCAGGATGCGGGTGACGCCGGGGAGGAACCCGAGATCGGCCATGTGGTCGGCCTCGTCGATGACGGTGATCTCCACATCGTCGAGGCGCACGATGCGCTGACGCATCAGATCCTCGAGTCGCCCCGGGCAGGCCACCACGATGTCGACGCCGCGGCGCAGGGCCTGCTCCTGACGTGCCTGTTTGACGCCACCGAACACGGTGGTGACGGTGAGGCCCATCGCCTGTGCGAGGGGGGTGATGGCGACGCTGATCTGATTGGCCAGTTCACGGGTCGGCGCCAGGACGAGCCCGGTTGGGGCGCCCGGCTTGCGGGTCACCTCGAGTTCGGCCAGTCCGGCGACGAGAGGAATGGAGAATGCCAGCGTCTTTCCCGATCCGGTGCGCCCGCGGCCGAGGACGTCGCCGCCCTCCAGGGTCGCCGGCAAGGTCTTCTCCTGAATCGCGAATGCTTCGGTCTTGCCTTCGGCGGCAAGCACTTTGACGATCTCGGCGGGCACGCCGAGAGAACTGAAGTCGGTCATGAAACCAAGTCTTTCTGCATGTGGGCAGTAACGGACTCGATGTCGGTTGCTGCCACGGTGGCGAAATCGCGGGTGCGCGAATTCGTTTCGCCGTATGAAATGAAGATGCGTGGCGGTCGACCTACCCTTCGGAGGGACCTGCCGCGAGGATCTGCGATCTACGACGCGTCGGCGCCACATCTCTGCGTGCCGATGTCACAACGCTACGCGAAATCGGCGCCGTGGCGCCAATCCGACGCGCCCCGCCGGACGCCCCTACTTCGCCTTCGCGTTCAGAATGCCTCGCTGACCAGCACCGCAACGGTGCCGGGCATCAGCGCATCGAAGGTGTGCTCTGCGTCACCGGGGTAGGAAAGGTAGTCGCCGGGACCGAGTTCGACGGGCGCATCCGCGGGTCCGACGAGCGCGCGTCCGGCGCAGAGCACCACGTGCTCCGTGGTTCCGCGCGCGTGCGGACGCGAGGACCGCGGCGAGCCCGGTTCCGCCCGGATCAGGAAGATGTCGCGCCGCGATCCGGGCGGCGCCGCCGAGAGCAGGGTGGTGGTGTAGTCGGCCACTGCGGCTGCGATCACCGTGCCCTCGCCGAATCGGATCAGCTCCACCGGCCGCGGCGGTGCGTCGAGAAGGTCGGAGAACTGGATCCCCAAGGCGGTGCTCAGCGCCCAGAGAGTCTCGATGCTTGGGTTCCCGGTTCCCGATTCCAGTTGCGAGAGAGTCGATTTGCCCACTCCGGCGCGTCGCGCGAGTTCGCCGATCGACAGGCCGGCGCGGGTACGTTCACGTTTGAGTGCCGCGGCGACGAGCACTGTTGGATTCGGAGTCGTGGGGTGCGGCCCCTGGGACCGGGTGTTCGATATATCGTCCGATTGTTCACCTTGACGAACTATGCCCATGTGTTCATCATAGTGGACATGCGTTCGTCATGGGAGAACCTCGGGTGGTCGACACTGCGGACAATCCTGGTCATCTCGCTGTCGGTGCTGGTCATCGGCACGTCGTATGGTGTCGCCGCGCACGGCGCAGGTCTCGCCTGGTGGCAGATCGTCACGATCGCCTGTCTGGTGATGGCGGGTTCGAGCGAGTTCGTCTTCGTCGGAGTACTCGCCTCCGGCGGAGTGCCGCTCCTCGGCGCGGTGGCCGGACTGGTGGTGAACACGCGCAACCTCGGGTACGGACTCGCCGTCGGCCAGCACCTGGGCCCCGGACTGCGCACCGCGTTCGGCGCGCATCTGATCAACGACGAGACCACGGCCGTGGCGACCGTTCAACCCGATGCCGCCCGATCGCGCGCCGCGTTTCTCTGGTGCGGTGCCGGGGTGGCGCTCTGCTGGCCTGCCGGTGCTGCGCTGGGAGCCGTTGTGGGTCAGCTGATCTCGAGTCCCCAGGCGCTGGGTCTCGACGCGGCGTTCCCGGCTCTGCTCGCCGCACTTGCCGTCGGAGCACTCCGCGACCGACCCGCCGCACGAACACCCCTGGCGATCTCCATGGGTGTGGGTGCGGTGCTCGCGGTGGCGGTGACCCCGTTCGCGCCTGCCGGCGTGCCCATCCTGTGCGCACTGGCCGGCCTGGCCGCCGCCCGGCCCGAACCGGCGGCCATCACATGAGCCACGGCACCCAGCTGTTCCTCGCAGTGTGCCTGCTGGCAGTGGGTACCTACCTGCTCCGCCTGGCCGGCCCGGTGTTGCGCTCCCGGTTCCGCATGTCGGCTCGGTTGCGCGAGTTGATCGATCGCGCCGCGCTGGTGCTCCTCGTCGCCGTCGCGGTGACCGGCGCACTGTATGCCGGTCAGGATCTCGCCGGGTGGGCTCGTCCGGCCGGTGTGGCCGCGGGGGTGGCCGCCGCACTGTGCCGCGCACCGCTCATCGCGGTGGTGGCGCTGGCCGCGGGTGTGGCCGCAGCCTTACGAGCGCTCGGCGTCGCCTGAGGCGGTCTCATCGATCTCTCATCCGAAAACCCTTGTCGAGCAGGCCGACGGGCGCGAAGGATCGGGTGGTCCCCGGTCACCGGCGGGGAAGATCGTCGACCACAGGAGAACTCGATGCGCCCAGCGACCGCGTTGCGGACCGCGCTGCTCGTGGCTGTGACGGTATTCGGCTCGTTGACCACCATCGTGTCGACCACCGTCGCCGCACCGGCCGACGCCGCACCCCGGCTGCCCACGTTCCCGATCGGTGCCGCGCAGTACACCGTGAACGTGAACAAGCCCGGCGGACCCGGCGGATATGTCTTCTACACCACCGGTCTGCCCGCGGCTGTTCCGCTGCCCATCGCCCCGCAGGCGCTGGCCGGTATCGATCAGTCGGCGATCATCGCCGACAAGTCCGGGCGGGTCGTCTGGCGCTACACCCCGCCGAACAACGAGGGCATCGAGAACTTTCGCACCCAGACCTACCAGGGCCGCAAGGTGCTCACGTGGTGGCAGGGACCGGGTGCGGCCGGGCACGGCGCGGGGGCGGACTACATCGCCGATACCCACGGTCACGTGATCAAGACGCTCACACCGGGTGACGGACTCACCTCCGATGTGCACGAGTTCCGCCTGACCCCCGACGGGCGCGCGTTGATCACCTCGTATCGGGAAGTCGCCGCCGACCTGACCTCGGTGGGCGGCCCGCGCAAAGGCACGATGCTCGACTGCATCGCCTCCGTCGTCGACGTGGCCACCGGACGCCCGCTGTGGCATTGGTCCGCGCTGGCCCACATTCCCGTGTCCGAGTCGTCCGCGACGTACACCGGCCTACGCGGCGCGGGAACCTATGACCCGTTCCACATGAATTCCATCGCGCTCGACCCGAGTGGCAACCTGCTGATCTCGTTCCGCAACCTGAACGCGATCTACAACGTCGACGTCGGTACCGGCGTGGTGAATTGGCAACTCGGTGGCAAGAAATCGAGTTTCGTCATGGGCCCGGGCAGTGACTTCTTCGGTCAGCACGACGCGGAGTACGCAGACCCGACGACGATCCGGATGTTCGACAACAACATCGACGTCGTCAATCAGCTCGGCGACTCCAGTATCAAATGGGTTCGCATCGACCCGAAGAGGCACACCGCGACACTGGTTCGCGCACAGGGACATCCGGGTGGACTCGCGACGGCGGCGACCGGAAACGCGCAGGCGCTGCCGGGCGGTTACACTTTCGGCAGCTGGGGTACCGCGCCGCATATCTCGGAGTTCTCCGCGTCCGGCGAGATGACCTACGACGCAACGCTTCCCATCGGTACCTACCGTGCCTACCTGGACAGCTGGCCGTGATGAGAGGGAAACACATGTCTCGAATGCTGGCGCTACTGGTGATCGCAACGGCTGCGGCAGCTCTGCTCGTCGTCTCGGGCGTGCAGGCGAACGCTGCACCGAGTGGTCGTGCCTGCGGCTGGACGCCGGTGGGCAACGCGCTCTACCCGGATCTCAATGCCCGCTATTGGCATGTGACGGTGCCGCTTTCATCGGGACAGTCGGTGCGGGTGCAGGCCCGGTTCCCGCACTCCCGATACATGGCGTACGCCCTGCAGGGGCCGGGCGGATCGGGTGACGCGATCCACGACACCAAGTTGCGTCCCGATTCCGGATCGATCAATCCGTTCGTGGTCGGCGCGGACCGCAACGCGACGAACCGTTCGTACACGATGCGGGTGGTACCCGGCTCGGCGCCGACGACGGGAGGCGCACCCAACACCCTGTACGCGGGCCGGGCGTCGGGGTCACTGAACATCGTCTACCGGATCTACGACGTCGACCGCAACGTCGACCAGCGGACCGGCGGTGTCGGATTCCCGGCGGTCACCGTTGTCGATGCAAGCGGACATACGGTGTCGACGTGCGACGCGAACAGCGGCGGAGTGACCCCGGGAGCGTCGTTCGGTGCGCGGCCCGCGATTCCGGACGGTGTGGGAGCGTACGGCACCAACCCGCCCCAGTGGCAGAAGTTCATCAACACCCCGACCGTCTACACCCAACTCCTCCGCAGCGACCTGCTCGGCGACGCGCTCTACGACCGGGCGAGCACGGCGACCTCAGGCGGTGAATCCGGTGGCCTCGGCGCCAACGTCGACAACCAATACATCACCACGCTCGCCAATCCGCGCTACGGCAAGGTGCTGGTGCTGCGGGCCACGATGCCCACCCATCCCGAGACCTCGGCCGGCCAGACACCCATGGGGTCGGGTCAGGTGCGGTACTGGTCGATGTGCAGCGAGATCCTGTCCACCACGCAAGCGGTGGCGTGCGTCCCCGACCACGAGGTGCCCCTTGGCGCCGGACGGACGTTCACGCTGGTGGTGTCGGCCCCACAGGATCGTCCGGTCAATGCCACCGCCGCGTGCGGTGTGGCCTGGTTGCCGATGAGCACCGGACTCGGCACGGTGCTCATCATGCGCAACATGCTCGCCGATCCGTCTTTCGCGCAGAGCATCGCGCACGCATCGCTCAACCACGAGCAGGCAACGATGGGGTCGTACTATCCGCGGGGACAGTATCTTTCGGATGCGGCCGCGTTCGATCGACTCGGCTGCCGGAAGGGTTGAGCGCGCAATCGGTCCCGATCGCTCCGACACGACCGATCTCGGAGCTGTCGTCCGGACGGACGAATTGTCGCCGCCGGCACGGTGGCGCCCCCCTCTGTGCCCGAGAATTCTCTGCGTGCTCAGGATGAGAATGCGGCGCTTTCTCTGCGCGGTAGGTGGAGCAGGCGCGTTGACGCTCGGTTTGCTCGTGGGTCAGGCGGTGGATGGTCCAGGGATAGCGCACGCCGACACCGTGTGCGGTTCGCGGTACTACCAGAACTCTGATGGCGGATGTACGCCGATACCCGACGACACACCGAGTGGTATCCGGTGCAAGGACGGTACCTATAGTCACGCCACGCACCGCCAGGGCGCGTGCTCCGGGCACGGTGGCATCAGTGAAAGCACCGGAGGCGACGACAACGGTAGTGGTAGCGCCGCCCTCGGGAGCGCAGCCCTGGGTGCCGGCGCGCTCGGCAGCGCTGTCCTGGGCAGCTCGATTCTGCCCGCACTGCTCTTCGGCAGCTGACCGGCGCGGGGCGCAATCATCTCAGCGAATCGACACCGGCACGGTCCAGAGCGGGGCGTGCGGCTCGATCAGCCAGAGGTGCACGGCGGAGAGCCGATGATGCGCATGGTGCCGAAGATGAGCAGCGCGGCCAGTGGCAGTTCTGCCAGGAACGCCGTGAGCAGCGAGATCCACCGGTCGCCCGGGGCCGCGGTCATGATGTCGAACCAGGCGTCGCACACCAGCAGCACGCCCGTGGTGAAGCCTGCGAGGACCAGCATCTGACGGCGAAGCAGACCCAAGAGAGCGGTGGCCGCCATCATCGCCACCAGCAGGACATCGAAACCCACCCAGGTGACGGACCAGTTGTGTGCGACGTAATCCACCGGCAGCGTGAGCGCGAGGAACACGACCCACGGGATCAGACCGATCGCACCGGCGGTCATCAGGCCGATACGAACGTTGCGGAGGCGACTGCGGACGATGGGGCTCGGCGCGATGTCGTCGAGCGGCCGCGACAGTCGAGCGATCAGATCCCGCCGCTCGTCCGCGGTCAGGCCGGCGATCCGATCGTCGGACAAGATCGAGTGGGTCATCAGAACTCCTCGGGTGGACATCTCCGTCCTACTCCCCTTCTCGATTCCGGGCGAACCATCTCGCATCCCCTGCGGTCACAGCAGTTCGATGGCACACCGAATCCCGGGCGCACGTGAGAGTTTCGCGTCCCGAGTAATCAACCGGGCGCCGAGATTCTCGGCCAGGGCGATGTGCGCGGCGTCGTGGCTGCTGATTCGACACGTGGCGGATGGTGATCGAGACAGCCATGCATGCATTTTAGAAGCACTCGGATCGAGCTTTGCGACCCAAATATAAGCAGCCGGACGGTTGTCAGGCCGCGTAGACATCTTCAGCGCTGTCGAAGACGGACTTGGCGACATAGGGATTCTTCACCGCGTTGGCCACGACGAGATCAACATCGCGCTCAACGATCTGTTCGAGCGCCGCCTTGAGATCGAAATAGTCATGAAACGCGTTCTCGCGGCCGCTCTTGAAATCCACCAGAAAATCGACATCGCTACGGCCCGGTTCAAAGCGATCAGTCAGTACCGAACCGAAGATCCGCAACCAATCGAGAATCGGCGACAACCTGCAATGCCATCACCACCGCACCCCAAGGTTGACCACCAGGCTGTACCACGACACGCAGGACTGTCCGATCTGTGGAGCTAAGGGGAATCGAACCCCTGACCTACTCGATGCGAACGAGTCGCGCTACCAACTGCGCCATAGCCCCGTGCCGATTGCGCGCAACCGGCCGATGGACACTCTAACACCGCAGCCACTCACCCTCACAAACGCCTGGTCAGATGGTTGACCAGGGCCTCGCGCGGCACGTCGGATACGCTGCCGACGTGGCCCAGATGACCGACGAACAACTCGCCGTTGCCCTCGACCGCGCCATCGCGATCATCGACCCGGTGATCGATGTGCTCGCCGACGCCGACCCGCTGGGACTCAAGGCGCACACTTTCCACGACGATGTCGGCCACTCCCGGCTCGAACGAGCTCAGCATCTGCTCGCCGAAGGACTCGACGTCGCGGACTGGCCCGGCACCAAGGGGTGGGCGGAGCTGTCGATGAACGATCGCGCGAGCTGGTGGATCAACAGGATCGGCGCACTCAACACGGTCGCCGTGGCCTACCCGGGCATGTTCGGGGCGTGGGCCAAGGCGCTGCCCCTCGCGCTGACGCTGGGCTTTGCCAACCAGGCCATGGTGCTGATCGCCATCGCCCGCGAATACGGCGTCACCGACCGCACCGACCAGATCCGTCTGCTGGCCGCGGTGCTGAGCAATCGCGACCTCGACGCCACCACCGCGGACGCCCAAGCGGCGACGGCACTTCCGACGCAACCCCTCAAACGTGCATGGGCAATCTTCGTCGCCCCGTGGAAGATCGCTCAGATCCTGCGCAGGGTCAACGACGAACTGGGCAACCGCCCCAAGCCGGCGCGGCCGTTCTCACTGCTCGGTTACATACCGGTGGTCGGCGCACCCGCGCTCTACGTCGGCGAGCGTTTGGCGCTGTGCGACGCCGTGAAAGCCGGACGCACCTGGATCTCGCTGCACCCCGAGGCCATCTCGGTCAGCCGGCCACCCGACGGTAGTGTTCCTGATCCTCACGCATAACCCGACGTCGCTGGAACGGCGGCAGATGTTCGAACACGGGGTCCTCGTCGTCGATTTCGAGGACTGTGGCCCCGCCGGGGCGACGCAGCCGAGGCGGCGGCGGAGCGGCCGCGAACTCGGGGGTCTGCATCTGACGACGCTGCCGCTGCGCTTCTTCTCGCCGCGCCCGGGCGGCGCGGGCGGCCCGCTGCGCCCGGATGTGCTGTTCGGTCCGCACAGTGCGTCGTAGGTAGAACAGGTAGGCCAGCAACATCACGCCGGTCACACCGGTCGCGATCCATCCGGCGAGCCCCAGGAAGACACCCGCCAGGATCGACACAATCACCAATCCCAGCAGTCCGAGCATCACACGCTGACGTTCGCGGTACCGCAACTGCGTGTCACGGGCGTCGAGCGAATACGCACTGCCGCGACGCGACTGCCGTTCCCGCGACCGGCGGGTCCGCTTCTCCGCGACGTCGTCGGAAGGCGCTACTTTCTCCTCGGGCGCAGGCTCGGCGGACCTTGCAGGTTTGCGCTCGTAGTCGTCGACTTCGTCGAAATCCTCGGACTCGTCATCGATGTCGTCGTACTCGGCGTCATCGTCGTAGTCGTCGAACTCTGCCTCGTCGTACTCGGCGTCATCCTCGTAGTCGGCGTCGTCGTACTCTGCTTCGTCGTCGTACTCTGCTTCGTCGTCGTACTCTGCTTCGTCGTCGTACTCGTCGCCCTCGACATGCTCGTCGTCGTACTGGTCGTCGAGTTCGTCATCGTCCGCAGCTTCGTCGACGTCGACAACGTCCTCACCGTCGGCGCGCTCACCGTCGTCGAGATCATCGGCCGTGCCGTCTTCGACGGTGTCGTCTTCGACCGTGTCGTCCTGTGCCGTGTCTGCTTGTGGTTCAACAACTCTTGCCACAGTCGCGCGACGGATGGGGGTCTCGTCGACCTCGGCATCCGACTCGTCGTCAACGTCGTCGTGGTCGACCTCGTCGTCGAGCGTCGCTGTGGCCGAACGTGCGGTGCGGCGCGACGTCCACGACGGGTCGTGCGGATGCGATCCGGCCGACCGTCGTGCAGAGGTGCGGGTACGGGTGCCGCCGCGATGCAACAGACGGGTTTTGCGTGCGGCATCGGTGGACTTGCGCATCTGTGGCCGCCCCTTGATGACCATGGGGACAAGGACGAACAGCCACACCGCGACGAGGCAGACCCACAGGACGGAGTTCGGCATTCGACCTCTCCCTTCAATCACTCTGGTTACACCGGACCACTGCACAATCTATGGCCGCGATACCGCAGGGCTGCGCAGACGCGCCGCAGCCGGCCCACATTGGGGTCGATTCACACGGCTTTCTCAGTCGCCGACTGGGCAGCAGCGCGCCACGCAGTCCCCGAAAAGCGCCCAGGCGCCGCACACGCAGGTCGACGTGTGCCTACTCCGCGACGAATCGCGCGTCCACAGACACCGAGATCTCGATGTCTCGCGCCCGTAGTTCCAGTGCCGGGGCCGATCCCCCGGGCGGTGCACCGGCAACCATGGCGCGCATAAGGTTCGGTTCCGACGGCAGCATGTCGGGATCGGCGAGTTGCACCGCCACCACCGGACCCCGTCCCACCGCATCGGCATAAGCCTGCGCCTTGGACACCGCGTCGTCGACGGCGAGCTTGCGCAACTCTCGCTCGCGGGTCCGCCTGCTCTCATCGGTCACATCCCAACGGACACCACCGATGTCGATGCCCTCCACCCCGGCCCACTCGTCGATGAACGCGCTCAGCCGCTCGAAGTCGACGAACTCGGCAGAGATACGAATCTGGGTGACGTACAACAGGTCTCGCGGTCGACCCTCGGGATCCACCGGGCGGTACGACCACACGTGCACCGAATCGCTGTGCCACGTCGACACCGCGTCGCTCTCTTCGACTTCGGTCAGCGCAGCCGTGACGCGTTCCTGTACACCCACGGCGCTGCGGTACACCTCGTCGCGGTCGGTCCCCGAGAAGTCCGCGGTCAGTGACAACATCGCCCGCTGTGCGGTGTACCGGCCACTCGCATGTCCGCGGACGACGATCTCCAATGCAGTCGACATACCGCGAAGCCTACGACCACCGTCGACGTCGGCACACACCCGAGTACTACAGAAAGCTCGCCCGCCCCGACCGCACCAGGCGCTCCGCGGCAGTGCCGGCGAACTCCTCGGCGGTGAGAGCGAACAGGATGTGGTCGCGCCAGCGCTTGTTGACGTCCATGTAGCGTTCCAACAGCCCTTCGCGGCGGAATCCGATCTTCGTCAGCACGGCCTGCGACGCCGCATTCGCCGGCTGCACCGTGGCGTCGAGGCGATGCAAACCCACCGGGCCGAAGCAGTGGTCGACGCCGAGAGCCACTGCGGCCGTGGCCACTCCCTGCCCGAAATGGGCCTGATCGATCCAGTACCCGATCCACGCCGTCCGCACCGCGCCACGCTGGATGTTGCCGACGGTGAGTTGTCCGACGTATCGCCCGTCGAGTTCGATCACGAACGGAAGAATGTTGCCGCGTTTGGCCTCCGACTTGAGCACCGCGAACAGCGGCGGCCACGACGCCGGCTGATGCCGTTCGGCCCAACTGCCCACACCGGTGGGTTCCCACGGCAACAACGAATTCTGGTTGCGGATACGCAGATCGCTCCACACCTTGGCGTCACGCAGTCGCACCGGCCGCAACGTGACGGCACCACCCCGGGCGACGAGCGGGCCCAACGTGGCGGGCCACCCGGGGCTCGCCTGAACACCGCTCAACCACGTGAACACGTGACCGAGTCTATTCGGTGTCGTCGCGGCATCGGCAGGATCGTCGGTACCGCCGAAAACTCCGGGTCAGCCCCGTTGGGCCAGGAACGCCACCTCGACCTCGTCGCCGGTGCCGAGTTCCTCGACGTCGGCGTCGACGATGATGAGGCAGTTCGCCTCGGCCAGTTCGGCAAGCAGATGCGACGACCCCGTCGGCGAGGCGCCGAGCACCTGCACGAGGTATTCCCCCGACCGTTCGTCGCGCATGAGTTGGCCCCGCAGATATCCCTTGCGGCCGGCCACCGAGGCGATGGGTCCGATCGTGCGGGCGGTGATCACCCGGCGCATCGGCTGACGTTTGCCGAGCGCGATCCGGATCAGGGGCCGCACCATCACCTCGAAGGTGACCAGCGCGCTCACCGGATTCGCGGGCAGCAGGAATGTGGGCACCTCGTCGCGGCCGAGACGACCGAAGCCCTGCACGGAGCCGGGGTGCATCGCGATGCGCACGATCTCCAGTTCGCCGAGGTCGGCGAGCGCGTCGGCGATGGCACGTGACGCGGAACCGCCGACCGCTCCGCAGATCACCACGATCTCCGACCGGATCAGTTGCGCCTCAACCACTTCCCGCAGTCGCGACGAATCCCGCTCGGCGATGCCCACCCGATTCACATCGGCTCCCGCATCGCGCGCGGCCGCGGCGAGTGCGTAACTGTTGACGTCGTAGATCTGGCCGGGGCCGGGGGTGCGGTCGATGTCGACGAGTTCGCTGCCCACCGAGATCACCGACAGGCGGGGCCGGGGATGGACCAGCACGCGTGCCTGTCCCACTGCGGCCAGCAATCCCACCTGCGCCGACCCGATGATCGAACCGGCCCGCACCGCGACATCGCCCGGCTGTACGTCGTCGCCGATGCGCCGGACGTAGTCGCCGCTGTCGACGCCGTGTCCGATCTTGACGCGTTGCTCGCCGCCGTCGGTCCAGCGCAACGGCACCACCGCGTCGGCCAGCGTCGGCATCGGCGCGCCGGTCTCCACCCGCACGGCCTGTTTGGGCTGCAGGCGCGTGGGGGTGCGCGCGCCGGGACCCACTTCGCCCACCACCGGCAGCGAGACGATGATCGGCTCGCCGGCCTCGAGATCGACGAGTTCGGCGCCGCCGGCATCGAAATCTTCGAGATCATCGGGTGCGGCGACCCCGGCGAGTGCCACGTCGACGGCGCGCACGGCGTAGCCGTCGATCGCCGCCTGGTCGAAGCCGGGCATCGGGCGCTCGGTCACCACTTCCTCGGCGCACATCAGGCCCTGGGCCTCGGAAATGGCCACCCGGACCGGCCGCGGCGCGACCGCTGCCGCGGTGACGTGCGTCAGATGATCTTCGACGGACCGCATCTCACCTCACTCGCCTGCGTGCACAGTGCCCGACGTCCGACACGACGTTAGTCGGCGGGGACGCTTCGGTGGTGCAGGCGCGCGGTGAACCGGTCTGCGAGCGCAACTCGTCCGGGCTCGGTGCCCAGGCGCTGCGACTAGTCCTGCGCGAGGCGCGCGACGAGCCATTCGCGCAGATCGGGCCCGTAATCGTCGCGGTCGAGCGCGAAGTCGACTGCCGCCTTGAGGTAGCCGCCGGGGTTGCCGAGGTCGTGGCGGGTACCGCGGTGAACCACCACGTGGACCGGTTCGCCGTCGGCGATGAGCAGCGCGATCGCGTCGGTGAGCTGCAGTTCACCTCCGGCCCCGGGCTTGATCCGCCGCAGCGCGTCGAAGATCTTGCGGTCGAGGATGTAGCGGCCGGCGGCGGCCAGGTTCGAGGGAGCGTCCCCGGGATCGGGCTTTTCCACCATGCCCTTGAGCTTCATCACATTCGGGTTGTTGGCGTCCGGCAGCGGCTCCACGTCGAAGACGCCGTAGGCGCTGATCCGGTCTTCGGGTACCTCGATGGCACACAACACCGATCCCCCACGACGCTGCCGGGTGCGGGCCATCACCTCGAGCACGCCGCCCGGCAACACCAGATCGTCGGGCAGCAGTACCGCGATGGCGTCCTCGTCATCGTCGAGGTAGGGCTCGACGCACCCCACCGCGTGTCCGAGACCCAGCGGCTTCTCCTGGACGACGGAGGCCACCTCGAGCAGCGACGGCGCCTTGCGCACCTTGGCCAGCATGGCGGCCTTACCGCGGGTGGCCAGGGTGTTCTCCAGGACGAGATCCTCGACGAAGTGGGCAACCACACCGTCTTTGCCCGGCGAGGTGACGATCAGCAGCCGTTCGGCTCCGGCCGATTTGGCTTCCTCGGCGACGAGTTCGATGCCCGGGGTGTCGACCACCGGGAGCAGTTCCTTGGGCACCGTCTTGGTGGCCGGGAGGAACCGCGTGCCCAGGCCCGCGGCGGGAACCACCGCGGTCCGCGGGATCGGCGGGGTGTTGGGCACCGCGGAGTATTCGGTGAATTCGTCGGGCGTCGTATCACTGAGGCTTGACGTCATGCCCTAACCATAATGTCGGTTTCCGATCGGGGCCTGGCAAGTAGTTGCCCAATTTCGTAGAGACCTGCCGGACATCATTGGACGAACAAATGACCATGCCGTTCGATCGCGGACGAACGGGCGTTAAGGTTCACAGGAGGTCAATTGTCCACCGAGCGGAGGGCGTCGGGGTGCGCACGTTGAAAAGGCGCCTGCGTGACGAGTTCACCGATCGTCGGTCGTCGCTGTCGCCGTTCGTGCGCGAGCAGGCCGCCGCCGACCTCGCCGACTGGATCTACGCTGCGCCCTTCCGCCTCGAATACGACGTCACCGTGGGTGCGTATGTGCCGTTCGGCACGGAGCCCGGCTCACCCGCTCTGCTCGACGCGTTGCTCGATCGCGGCGTCACCGTGCTCGTCCCGGCCGTGCCGCCCGGAGATCCCGCTCCGCTGGACTGGGTGCGCTACGACGGCACCACCAGCATCGAACGCGGGCGGTGGGGACTGCTCGAGCCGACCGGGGAACGCTTGGGCCCGCAGGCGATTCGTGCGGCATCGGTGATCCTGATGCCGGCACTGGCGGTCGACAAGAGCGGAGTGCGCCTCGGCCGGGGCGCCGGGTACTACGACAGGTCACTGTCGGGGCTTTCGGCCGATCTGGTGGCGGTGGTCTACGACGACGAAGTGGTGGACTCACTGCCGTCGGGCCCCTACGACGTGCCGGTCGGCTGGGTGCTGACGCCGGAGAAGGGGTTTGCCGAACTCGGCTGAGAGGCGATCACGCCGACGTCGAGGCGCTTTTCGCGGCCGTACCGGACGACGAACTCGACGAGGAGGAGTCGGCGGACTTGCTCGACGACTTTGTGTCGGATGAGGATTTCGAGTCGTTCGACGAAGAATTCGACGACGAAGAATCCGCAGAACTCGACTTCTCCGACGTGGAAGACGTCGAACGCGAGTCATTGCGGTAGAAGCCGCTGCCCTTGAAGACGATGCCGACGGAGTTGAAGAGTTTGCGCAGCCGCCCCGCGCACTGCGGGCACTCGGTGAGCGCGTCGTCGGAGAACGACTGCACGATGTCGAACTTGTTGTCGCACTCCGTGCACGCATACGAGTAAGTGGGCACCGTCAACCTCCGTGGGAGTAGTAAATCGCTACCGATCATAACCGAGACTGGCACTCGGACATTCCGAGTGCCAAGTTCAGCCGCCGATCACGTCCATGTCGGTGTCGGGGACACCGTCGCGGTTCATGTCGGCATCGCGCGTGCGTCGTGCATCCCAGCGCAACAGGACGGCCGCCACCGCCGCGGCGATCACCGAGCCGATCAGGATCGCCGCCTTGGCCGGCGCCGCGTGCGGACCGTCCTCGAAGGACAACTCCGCGATCAGCAGCGCCACCGTGAAGCCGATGCCGGTGAGCATGCCCACCGGAACCAGATCGCGCAGTCCGATGGAGTCGGGCAGGCGCAGCGGCGTGAACCGGGTCATCAGCGCGGTGCCGGCGAGCACGCCGACCACCTTTCCGACACACAGACCCAGGACGATCCCGATGGACACGGGTTCGATGATGCTCTCGCCGCTGCCCACCACCGACACCCCTGCCGCGGCGAACGCGAAGATCGGCAACGCGACCGCCGACGACCAGGGGCGGATCGTGTCGTCGAGCATCTCAGTACGCGATTCGGGTTCGCCACGGACCGGAAGGGCCGGAACCACGAAACCCAGCAACACGCCGGCCACCGTCGAGTGCACCCCGGACGCGTGCATCAGACCCCAGGCGACCAGCGCCACCGGCAGCATGAGCCACCGGTATCCCCAGCTCATCCTGGCCAGCACGGCGAACACCACGATCGCGATCAGCGACAGCCCGAGCATCGCGAAGTCGATGGACTCCGTGTAAAAGGTGGCGATCACCGTGATGCCGAGCAGGTCGTCGACCACGGCCAGGGTGAGCAGAAACGTCCGCAGCGCGAGTGGCAGCCCGCGACCGAAGATCGCGAGCACCGCAAGCGCAAAGGCGATGTCGGTGGCGGTCGGGATCGCCCAGCCGCGCAATGCCGCGGGGTCCAGCGAGCCGACCACCGCGACATAACAGAGGGCAGGTGCCACCATGCCCGCCACGGCCGCGGCAATCGGCACACCGGCGAGGCGAAAATCGCGCAGACTACCCGCGACGAACTCGTGTTTGAGTTCGAGACCGACGACGAAGAAGAAGATCGCCAGCAGGCCGTCGGCGGCCCAGTGCCCGAGCGTGAGATGCAGGTGCAGTGATTCCGGGCCGACGTCGAACTCGAGAAGACTGTGATAGGTCTCACGCCAGGGCGAATTGGCCCAGACCACCGCAATCGCGGCGCACGTCAACAGCAGGGCGCCGCTGGTGGTGTCCAGGGACAATGAACGTCGGATTCGTTCGCGGCGCAGGTCACGGTCGGATTCGGTCGACACGTCGCTCCTCGGTCAAATATGCGCGACGGCCCAGCAGCCGGCACGGATCATCTCTGCGAACGGGAGAACACCTCCCGCGCCGACCAGACTTCCCGGCACACCTCAAGCCATTGTTCCCGACGAGCGGCGACTGTACCAACTGAGCGCACAGTGCTGTTAACAAGGCGAGCACGGCTGTGGACAACGCGAGCTGGGTCGGTGTGATCGCCGACTAGGTTGCCCGACATGAGAACACCGCGCGACCGGCTCGCCCCGCGGCTCGTCGATCGGCTCGGCGCCGCCGTGCGTCCGGGGTGGGCACGCTCGATGTACATCCGCCGCGGTGCCGCGGCACTGCTGGTGCTGACCGCGATCGCCATCGTCGCGCTCGGACGCGGCGAGGACGACCGCGTCTCGGTGATGGTCGCGGCACACGATCTGTTGCCGGGGGTGACGGTGACGGCGGGCGATGTGACCACGCGCAAGGTGCCGGGGTCACTCGTTCCGGACGGCGCCATCCGCATGTCGGTGGATGCGGCGGGCCGAACCGTGACCGGCCTCGTGCGGTCCGGCGAGATAATGACCGACGCGCGACTGCTGTCGCCACGGCTTCCGGCGTCCCTCACCGGGCGCGCCGACGCCCGTCTCGTGCCGGTTCGGCTCGCCGATGAAGCTGTGTCGTCGCTGCTGCGGACCGGTGACGTGGTGGACGTGCTCGGTCCGGGTGCCGAGGTACTGGCACGGCAGGCTGTGGTGGCGCTCGACGCGGATCCGCCGTCGACGGGACTGGCCAGCAAGAACCCCAGCGACACACCGATTCTGCTGGCGATGGGCGAGGACGCGGCGCATCGGGTGGCTGCGGCCGGCCTCGACGTGGCCCTTGCCGTGGTGGTGCACTGAGCCAGGGGCGCATTGAGCCAGTCGTGCTGCGCGCAGCCCGACACCATGTGCCAACCTGACGACGATTGCGGCAGGAGCGAGCCGAACACATGTCCGGCCTACCTGAGCAAAACCTGTCAGTCGTTTACGATCGCGGATAGGCTTCGGTCACGGTCACTCACCCGGGTGATCATTTCGACACAGCCACGACGCACGATTGTCGGCCAGCAGCGGGCACCCGATCAACGAGAGGACCGGAAACGTGCTCAAGGGATTCAGAGAGTTCATACTCAAGGGCAACGTGATCGATCTGGCCACCGCGGTCATCATCGGCACCGCGTTCACGGCCATTGTCACGGCGTTCACCGACGGCATCGTCCAGCCGATCATCAACACCATTCCGTGGAGCCCCAGCGACGCAGCGGGACTCGGATTCAACATCATTCCCGACAAGCCGTCGACCTTTGTGAACCTGGGTTCGGTGATCACGGCGACGATCAACTTCCTCATCATCGCGGCAGTGGTCTACTTCGTCATCATCCTGCCGTACAACAAGCTCACCGAGCTGGGCGGATTCGGCAAGAAGGCCGAGGTCACCGAGGTCGCGCTGCTCACCGAGATCCGCGACCTCCTCGATCCGGAAGGCGCCTCGAAAGCGAAGGAGGAGGCAGAAAAGGATCTGCCCGACCACCTGAACAATCCGGGCGCACCGAGCGGCGGCCAGCCTGCGGCCGCGCCGGCGCCCACGCAGCGGCTCACCACCCCGCCGCCGCAGTCCGCAGCTCCGGCGCCGCACTACCAGAATCCGCCGTCGGCGCCGTTCCCGGCGCAGCCCGGTCCCCCGCCCGCCGGCAATCCTCCCTATCCGACGCCCAATCCGGCTCCCGGCAGCTACCCTCCTCCCGGCAATTACCCGCCGCCGGGGTCTCAGTTCCCGGGCGAGTATCCGCCGGACCCTCAGGGACGACACTCCCGCTGACAACGCCACACGCGACGAAGGCCACGCCCACCGGCGTGGCCTTCGTCGTGTTCAGGTAGTTGACAGCCCACCGAACTCATGCCCCAAGGTTGGGCTCCTACCGTGAATCTTGTTGGTGTTGAGGCGAGTTGATCGACTTCAGATCGACTCGACACCATCTCCCTATTCGCCCAACCAGATTCGGAGGAATCACCATGCGCGAACCTCACGGCCCCAACGGAAACAACGGCAACAACGGATCCGGTCGACCCAACGGCCAGGGCGGGCGCCCCGCCCCCACCCGTCCGCAGCCGCGTCCGCGTCTCTTCCCCTGGTTCCCGTTCTTCGGGAGCTGACCGGAAAGACGTGATCCCCAGGGGCGGGCGCCGACCACGGCGCCTGCCCCTGACTCGTTCGCGCGGACGACACCGACACGAATTCGACTCACCGGTCCGACAATTCACAGATGATCTCAAGCAATCCAGCAGCTAACCGCCATAATCGCTGATGGCGAGACCTGTTGACGGAGTGCAGTACTCGCCTTTCCGTTGGTGACACTGCCGAAACGGGCTCATGGTCGGACACACCGTCACCACGCGCCCTGTTCGCGGGGTTATGTTCGACAACGTGCACCCGACATGGTGTGCGCACGTCGCAATCACCTCAACGAAGGAGACGCCGATGGCACCCCGCAAACCTCTCCCACCCCGAGGCGGTCCCGGCCCCGGACACGGCCCCAAGCCGGGTCCCGGTCCTCAGCCTGGTCCGGCCCCTCGCGGACATGGCGGACCTCCGGCTCCCGCTCCGCGGCGACCCCTGCCGTGGTTCCCGTTCTTCGGGAGCTGATCCGGAACTCATTCCCGCACAACATAAGTCGGTCCCGCTTCTCGCCAGGCGAGAGGCGGGACCTTTCTGTGTCAACTCTTCTGGGTCAACTCTTCTGGGTCAACTCTTCTGGGTCAACTCTTCTGGGTCAACTCTTCTGGGTCAGCCGATTCTGCCGATCAGTCCCGGATCAGCCGGCCACCGCACACCCTGACGGTGTAGTCGGCGAGGGCGGCCACCGCCGGATCGTGCGTGATGAGCAGCGTGGTCCTCGATCGTGCGATCCGCGTCATGGGCTCCATCACCCGAGCCACCGTATCGGCGTCGAGTCCGGTGGTCGGTTCGTCCAGGATCAGCAGCGGGGTGTCACGCAGGAAGGCTCGAGCGAGCGCAATCCGCTGACGCTGCCCACCGGACAGATTGGTGCCCCGCTCCTGCAGGTGGGTGTCGAACCCCTGCGGCAACCCCACGATGAAGCCGGTGGCGTCGGCGGCGTCGGCCGCCGCCCGGATCTCGGCATCGGAGGTGTCGGGCCTGCCGTAGCGGATGTTCTCGCGCACCGAGCCGCCGAAGAGCGCGACCTGCTGCTGCAGCACCGAGACGTGGGCGCGTAGCTGCGCCAACGTCATCGACCGGACATCGGTGCCGTTGAGCAAGACGGTTCCCGCGTCGGGGTCGTAGAACCGCAGCAACAGGTACATCAGGGTGCTCTTGCCCGCGCCGCTGGGACCGAGGATGGCAACGAAGTCGCCGTTGTCGACGGCGAGGTCGGCCTTGCGAAACACCGGCGTGGAAGAGTCCGGGTAGGTGAACGTGACACCGGACAGTTCGACGCGGGCTTCGGTCGCCATCGGCTCGACGTCGGCGGTGAGCAGGTGTTTCTCCACATCGGCGTCGGACATGTCCGTCGGCCAGGTGTGCGAGAGCCCGGCGGTGTGCCGCTCGTCGTTCTTCTGGCTGTCGGCCGTCAGCCGCACCGCGTCGTCGGCGTCGTCGGTGATGCCGACGGGAGCGTCGAGCACCTCGGTCACCCGCTCCGCACTGGCCGTTGCTCCGGTCACCTGCACCACGAGACCGCCGAGGGTCTGGATTTGCGGGTAGAGGTAGCCGAGGTAGCCGGTGAGGGCGATGAGCACCCCGATGTCGGCGCGGCCCACCGAGATCTGCCAGGCTCCCACCACCAGGACGGCCATCATGCACAGCACCTCGACGATGCCGACCGTCTCGGAAAAGACGGCGTTGGCGCGGATCTCGGCCAGCCGGGCATCGCGCCATCGTCGGCTCTGCCGCAACACTTTCAGTCGATCACGCGCGCCCTGGTTGTCGGCCTGGATCGACAACGCGAACGTGATGCCCTCTTGCAGCAGTGAACTGATGCGGCCGTTGGCTCGGCGTTCACGACGCGCGGCGCGCTTGACCACGACGCCGAACCAGCGAGCGAGCACCCAAAGCAGCGGGGCGAGCACCGCGGCGAGCAGTGCGAGGTCCCACCGGGTGACGAAGGCGGCGACCGCGTAGACGACGAGACTGACCGCGGCGACCGAACCCTGCACCACACCCGACGACAGCAACGCGTCGATGCCGTCGACGTCGGCGCTGTGCCGGGCGATGAGGTCGCCGGTTTCGAACTTCTGCCGGGTGTGCGGCGCGAGCCGCTGCGTGTGCGCGTACATCGCATCACGCAGCCGCAGCAGCATGTTCTCGGTGACCGAGCCGGTCAGGATCGCTCCGAGATAGGAGCAGATCGACCCGATCAGAGCGGCGACCACCCACACCACCATCGGCGTCACCAAAGCATGAATATCGCCGGTGACCAGCACGTTCTGCACGATGTAGGCGAACACGGCCACGGTGACGACGGTGGTACCCATCTCCACCAGGTAGAGCAGCACCGCGATCGCGAGCTTCCAGCGTTGCCCGATCAGCAGCGGGCTGAACCGCCGCATGGTGGCGAGCACGTTCATCGGTGTGGGCGGCGGGACCGCCGTGTCGTCATCGTCCGGCACATCACGACCAACGCCCTCAACTGTGTTGAGGTCATCGCCGTTCGTGTCGTCTTCGCGCGCGCCGACGATGGACGCCGAACCAGTCATTGTCCCAACGCTATTGGCCTTGCCTGTCCGTTCCCGGCTCGACGGCTGGCAGTTCCCTGCGAACTACCCGGAAACGCCGTAGGGCGGGAACCCTACCGGTTCCCGCCCTACGGAGTGTGTTCAGTTGTGTGCGTGACTCGCGATCAGCCGAGGCTGAACGGCGTTCCGCGCAGGGTGACGAGGCTCTTCACCGAGTCGGTGCTGACCGAAACCTGCACGATCGGCTGAGCCGATGCGTATCCGGCGCAACCATCGACGCCGAACTGCTCCTGGCTGTACTGGACGCCACCGCTGCTGCCCTTGAAGGTGTAGTCGTTGACGCCGTAGTCCTTGTAGGCCGTGCTGTCACCGGAGGTGGTGTTGATCAGCCAGACCGTCGACACCGCACCAGGCTGGAGGGTGACACCGCCGTTGGCTCCCGGCACCGGGCTAGCCTGGCCGTTGTTCTTATTGAACCGCGGGTACGGAACCCCGTTAAAGTCACCCCACGTTCCCTGGTTGGTGAAGCCAGCCCCTGCACCGCTACTGTCATCGATACCGAAATTGACCTGGCACCCGACCAAGTACCCGGCTTTGATGCTGCCGCCTTCGGCCTTTCCGCCGACGGTGACGTTGACCTTGCCGGACGCCCAGACTTCACGGCTGGTCGGAACATTGCTGACAGGGTGCTGGATATTGATGAACTGGTCGTATAGGGCGACGGTCACTGGGGTACCGTCGGCCAGTTTCTTGGTGACCTTGCCTCCGGCCACCGGGCCGGCGTGAGCACCGCCAACACCAAAGCTGCCAAGCCCCATCACCGCGGCGCCGGCGATACCGACGACTGCGGCCACGCGACGCGTGATGATCTTCTTCATGATTCCCCTTCGTGGAATGTTCGATCTGCTTGGGAGCAGATAAATCTCAGTAGTTGCTGGTTATCTGCTGCCACTCAGTTGAGACTGAAGGGCTGGCCGTAAAGGGTCGACTGGATGTAGTTGCCCGTACCGTTCACTGTGCCACCGTCGGTGTTGTATCCGTTGGCCGCGACAACCTGAACTGCCGAGCGCGCCGAGGCGTAGCCACCGCAGTTGGGGAGTATGAGGGTGAAGTCCTGAATCTGGATGCTGCCCGTACCACCCGCCTTGATGTCCTTGTCGGTGATGCTTGCCACGGCAACCTGACCCGGCGCCAGGGGCAGACTCAGCGTTGCGCTGCCTCCGATGGCCGGACTGATGTCGAAGCTGCCGCCAAGGCCAAGAGTGAGTCCGGAGACGTTTACCTGGCAACCGATGATGTACTTCACCGCAATGTTGCCATTGAGCGGAGCTGCCAGCTTGGCGGTATACGTACCGGACAGTGACGCCTGACGTTGGGCCGGGTTGTTGGCAACGGTCGGGGTGGCGTACGCCGACTCACCGGTGCGCCAGATCTGGGCGCCGCCCGCGTTTTTGTAGCCGTTGGCCAGCGGCGCGGCCTCCGCGTGCCCTGCCCCCATGCCGGCGGCACCGATCGCCGCGACGGCGGCTACGGCGACAGCGCCAGCAGCACGGCGCAGCCCAAGCTTGCTGAACTTGCTCATTCGTTCCCTCTCACAGGATTCGGCTGTTATCCGGTGGATGCGTTCTCGTATCCACCGGGTGACCTAGGTGGCTCGCGGGAATCATCTAGCCCCCGGGTGAACCCGCCGCTACGGCAAAGTTTCCAGGAGGTAAACGGACCCAGCCTCCTCGTTCCACTACTGCCACCAGATAGCTCCCCGATAGCAGGACCTCGTTCCCGAGCCTCCACGCTGTGGCCGGGTGCTGTCACCGCGAACGTTATCCGAGCGATATCAAAACGGGCAACAGGAGGATTCAGTCGTGTCTCATGTCCACAACTTGGTATCGACAAGTAATAATTCGCCAGCCGCACGGGAATTGTGTTAACAGCAGGAAAACGCCCTGCTAGGAGCTTCCGAAAAAATGGCGTTAACCATAGTGCGGTGGGCGTTGATCGTCGTACCACTCCTGTGATCGACCTGTGTGACCTTCGTCACACTCGTCGGTCGTTATGTCCGGAATGTCGTCACCGAACACGTCGTCAAGAGCGCGGCGCCGACGTGATGCGGCACGCGTATTCTCGCCTGGCGAATCGTTTTCGCTGGTGGACGACATTTCATCAGCCTACTCAGCGATTGCGGATTCGGTCGTGCGCGCCGATGACGCCCCGGCGTCGAGCACGCGCTAGCACAGATTTTCCTGAGAGACGATTCAGAGACACTCAGAATTCACTGATCGATTCGATGACGTACTTGGCCAGTGGTGCCACCGTCGCCATGCCGTCACGAACCGCGGCACGCGAATCCGCGATGTTGACCACCAACGTCTGGCCCGATATCCCGGCGAGGCCGCGCGAGAGGCCCCCGTCGGTGGCGCCGGCAGCGAGACCGGAACTACGCACGGCCTCTTCGATGCCGCGGAGCCGGCGGTCCAGGAGGTGCTCGGTGGCCTCGGGTGTCACATCGCGCGCCCCCACGCCCACACCGCCCACCGACACCACCAGATCCACCCCGCCGATCACCGCGGTGTTCAGCGCGTTACGGATCTCCACCTCGTCGCCCGACACCGCGAGAGTGGCGTCCACGTGGAATCCGGCCTCGGCCAGCAACTCGCCGACCAGGGGTCCCAGCGAATCGGGCAGCTCTCCGTGCGCCACCTGGTCGTCCACCACCACCACGAGCGCGCGCCCCACTTCCCCATCCGGGGAGTCGGGGGCGGGCACTGCGCTGTACCGGGCGACGAAGTCGCGCGCCGCGGCGTCGGCTGCCACCACGTCGGCCGGATCGACCTGCACGAGTTCAGGAGCGGACGCGGTGCCGACGTCGCCCTCGGCAACGGTGGAACCGTACGGGGTGCTACCTGTGTCGCTCATGGTTGCCTCTCTGTCGTGATCAAACGTGGTGATCGGTCGCAGCAATCAATTGGCCGGGAGGGTCCCCAAGGTGACGCTGGTGGTCTTGGTTTGTCCGTTGGCGACGTAGGTGACCGAGATCTTGTCGCCCGGCGCGTAGGACCGCACGGCGGCGACGAGCGCATCGCCGGTGGTGATGTTGCGATCGTCGACCTTGGTGATGACGGCGCCCTTCGGGATTCCCGCGGCAGCGGCCGGTCCGTTCGCGGTGACGTCGGAGACCAGCGCACCGGGCGTGTCCGGGTTACTACTCGGCCGCACCGACACACCCAGACTCGCGTGGGTGGCCTTACCCGTCTTCTCGAGTTGCTTGGCCACCCGGATGGCCTGGTCGATCGGGATGGCAAAGCCCAGTCCGATACTGCCGCCCTGCTGCTGTTCCCCACCGCCGAGGGTCGCGATGGCGGTGTTGATGCCGATCAGCGCGCCCCGTGCGTTGACCAGGGCGCCACCGGAGTTGCCGGGATTGATGGCCGCGTCGGTCTGGATGGCGTCGATGACCGAGGTGGTGCCCCCGCCGCCCTCCCGCGACGTCGACACCGGACGGTTCAGCGCGCTGATGATGCCGGTGGTGACGGTGCCCTCCAGCCCCAGCGGCGCACCCACCGCGATCACGTCCTGGCCCACGGCGAGATTGTTCGAGTTGCCGACGGTGATCGGGGTCAGGTTCGACTTGTCGACCTTGATGACGGCGATATCGGAGATCGGGTCGGCGCCGAGCACACGCGCCGAGGCGCGCGAGCCGTCGTGGAAGTTCACCTGAACTGTGCTGGCCGGGCTCCCACTGGTGCTGGTCACCACGTGGTTGTTGGTCATGATCACGCCGTCGTCGGTGAGCACGACCCCCGAGCCCTCGCCCTCTTCGCTGCCGGAGACGACGTCGATCGACACCACCGACGGCAGTACCCTGGCCGCGACTTCCTGGGTGGAGCCGGCCGGCGCGGGTGGTTCGGCTCCGTTGCCGGTGTTCGGGTCGCCGCCGAGCGGACCGGAGGGGATCGCCGAATTGCTCGAGTTGTCGGCCACCTTGGCCCCCACGACCCCACCGATCGCTCCGGCGATCAGGCCGAAGACGAGGGCCGCGGCAACCAGGGCCGCGATCAGGCCGCCGCGGGACTTCTTCTGCGGCGTCGGCTCGACGGGACCGGGCTGGTCGAATCCGGTGGGCGGGCCGGGTGGGAACGCCGCGGTGCCGGGCTGCGACGCGGGCTGCTCGTATCCCGGGGTCGCGTGGGACCCATAGGAATGGGTGTCACCGTAAGAATGGGTGCCGCCATAGGACGTGTCACCGTAGGGCGCAGTACGACCGCCGGCCGGGTCGTAGCCCGGTGCGCGGCCCGCGTTGGGGTCGGGCGCAGGAGTGCGACCCGCGTTGGGGTCGAAGGCCGGGAACCCACCCGTGTACGGGCCGTTGCCGTAGGGATTGCCGCCCTGCGGGCCGCCACCTGTCATCGTCGTCGTTCTTCCTCGGTTCGGGGTTCGCCCTTCGGGCCTGCGAGCGACCCCTGAGCAGGCGGAGCATTGGCTCCGACCGGCCGGGATGCGCTCGCCAATCACCCTAGGGGATCGGACTTCGCGTCAGCGAGGTAAGTCACTGAAGACCGTTCACACTACTGACGAACCACCTGCGGTTCGGGTTCCACGGGAATCGGGTGTCCGGGCAGCGACATCCGGATCAGTGCGCCGCCCATCGTCGACTGCTCCGCGCGCACCCACCCGCCCAGGCGCACCACCACCTGACGCACGATGGCCAGGCCGAGTCCCGATCCCGGCATCGACCGGGACTGCGTGGACCGGTAGAACCGCTCGAACACCAACTCACGGTCTTCCGGCGGAATGCCCGGTCCCGCGTCGGCGACGGTCAGTTCGGCAGTGACATCGTCGACCTGGGCCAGTCCCACCACCACCGCATGACCACGTGGACTCCACTTGGCGGCATTGTCCAGCACGTTCAGTACCGCGCGGCTCAGACCGTGCTGGTCACCGAAGACGAACCACGGCATCGTGCTGACCTCGAAGTCGACGTCGGTGCGGCGCCGGCGCACCCGTTCGAGAGCCTGATCGACCACCTCGGCGAGGTCGACTTCCTCCAACACCACCTCGGGGGTGTCCTCACGGGCGAGGTCGACGAGGTCACCGACGAGGGTGGACAGTTCCTCGATCTGGGCCACCACATCCGAACGCAGTTCGATCATGTCGGCGGCCGGGACCGGGGGCGCACCCGGCTCGCTTGCCGCGATGAGCAATTCGAGGTTCGTCCGCAACGAGGTGAGCGGTGTCCGCAGCTCGTGCCCGGCGTCGGCGACCAGGCGGGCCTGCTGATCGCGCGACTGCGCCAGGGCGGCGAGCATCGTGTTGAAACTCTCGGTGAGCCGGGCGAGTTCGTCGTTGCCGCTCACCGGGATCGGCGTCAGATCCTGGGTCCGGGCGACGCGTTCGGCCGCGCGGGTGAGGCGGGCCACCGGGCGCAGACCCGCACGGGCCACCGTGGTGCCGGCCAGCGCAGCCAACGCCACCCCGCCGCAGCCGACCACCAGCAACACCCACGCCAGCCGTTTGAGCACACGATCGGTGTGCAACAGGCTCTGCGCCAGGATCAATGTGTTGCCGTCGTCGAGTTTGCGGGCCAGCACCCGCTGGTTGTCGACGGTGCGCAGGCTCTGCAGATTGTTGCCGGGATGATTCGTCGAGCGGGCGATGCGGCGTTCGACGTCCTGGAACGGCACCGACCCCACCAGATACGTCTGCCCGTCGGGGCGCACGAGGGCCAGTGAGATGTTGGTGGAGAACACAGTTCCCGCGACCAGCGACTCGGGGCGGTCGTTGAGCATGCCGGTCTTGGCGAGCGCGGTCATGCCGTCGGCCCGGCTCTCCAGTTGAGAGTCGACCTCGTTGTACATCGCCCGATACACCACGAAATAGGCGGCGGCGGCCATCAGGCTCACCGCGACCAGCACCACCGTCGCGGAGAGAAGCGTCACGCGCAGGCGCAACGACACCGCGCGGGTCAGCGGCATGGGGGCACGCATCTCGGCATGGCCGTCGCGATGGCGCCACGGTGTCCAGCCGTGGGTGGATCCGGCCGAGGTCTCGTGCAGATCCGTCACTACGGCGGGGTCTCCCGGAGTACGTAGCCGACGCCGCGCACGGTGTGGATCAGTCGCGGCTCACCGTCGGCCTCGGTCTTGCGACGCAGATAGCCGACGTAGACCTCGAGTGCGTTTCCGGAGGTGGGAAAGTCGTATCCCCACACCTCTTCAAGGATCCTGCTGCGCGAGAGCACCCGGCGCGGGTTGGCCATCAGCATCTCCAGCAACGCGAATTCGGTACGGGTGAGACTGATCTGGCGTTCGCCACGGGACACGTCGCGGGTCACCGGATCCAGCGACAGGTCGGCGAAGGTGAGTGCTTCGGACTCCGGGTCGTCGGGGGTGGAGCGTCGCAGCAGGGCGCGCAGTCGCGCCAGCAACTCCTCCATCGCGAAGGGTTTCGGCAGGTAGTCGTCGGCGCCCGCGTCGAGTCCCGACACCCGCTCGGACACCGAGTCGCGGGCGGTCAGCACGAGGATGGGCAGGTCGTCGCCGGTCGAGCGAAGACGCCGGCACACCTCGAGGCCGTCGAGGCGGGGCATCATCACATCGAGAATGGCGACGTCGGGTCGGTCGGCGACGATCTTCTCCAGCGCCTCGATCCCGTCGCCCGCGGTGTCGACCGCGTACCCGTTGAAGGTCAGTGACCGACGCAGCGATTCCCGGACCGCCCGGTCATCGTCAACCACGAGAATGCGCATATGAACAGTCTTATCCACAATCACTGAGAGTCGGCTGAGCAACGCGCACTTCTCGTCTTCGTACGGGGTTGCGCCATTTACGGAATTGCAATAGTCATTTCACCAAATCGACCAAACAGTTGAGCACACTCGCCGCATGACGAGCGACATCACCGTGTCGGCGGACCCGACCGCAGAGAAACCGAAAACACCTTGGTACCGGTCGATGTTCACCTGGCTGTTGGTGGGCATCGTCGCGGGCATCACCGTCGGTGCGCTGTGGCCGGACTTCGGTGCCGACATGAAGCCGTTGGCCGACGGCTTCATCAAGCTCATCAAGATGCTCATCGCACCCATCATCTTCTGCACGGTGGTCTTGGGAATCGCCCACGTCGGCGATCTCAAGGCGGTGGGACGCATCGGCGTGAAGGCGCTGATCTATTTCGAGGCCGTCACGACCTTCGCATTGATCTTCGGCCTGGTGGTGGGCAACCTCGTGAAGCCGGGCGCGGGCTTCAACATCGATCCCGACACTCTCGCCACCGGCGCCGACGCCATCGCGAAGAAGACCGACAACGGCGAACTCCCGCACACGGTGGACTTCCTGCTGAACATCATCCCGACCTCGGTGATCTCCGCGTTCGCCGAGAACGAATTGCTTCAGGTGCTGTTCTTCGCGGTGCTGTTCGGATTGGCACTGGCCAAGCTGGGCGAGAAGGGTCCGCCCATCATCCTCGAGTTCATCGACCAGAGCAGCCACATCTTCTTCACCATGATCGGCTGGATCATGAAGCTCGCCCCCGTCGGCGCGTTCGGCGCGATGGCGTTCGTGGTCGGGCAGTACGGATTGTCGTCACTGGCCAGTTACGGCAGGCTGATCGGTTGTTGTTATCTCGCCGCCATCCTGTTCATCCTTGTGCTCGCCGCGATCGTCCGGATCTTCGCCGGTGTCAATCTGTGGAAGTTCCTCGTCTACATCAAGGACGAACTGTTCGTCGCACTGGGCACCGCGTCCACCGAAGTGGTGCTGCCGCGCATCATGACAAAGCTGACCTTCGCCGGATGTTCCCGTACCACAACGGGTTTGGTGGTGCCGACCGGATATTCGTTCAACCTCGACGGGGCAACGCTCTATTTGTCGATCTGCATCCTGTTCCTGGCGCAGGCACTCGGCGTCGATTTGAGTTTCGGCGAGCAGATCACGGCGATGCTGGTGCTGATGTTGACCTCAAAGGGAATGGCCGGTGTGCCGGGATCCTCGTTCCTGGCACTCTCGGCAACGGTGGCGGCCATCAGCCACGGCAGTATCCCGGTCGCCGCGGTGGCGTTGCTGCTCGGCGCAGACCGGATCATGGATTCGATGCGGGTGTCGGTCAACCTGATCGGCAATTGTGTGGCCACCTTCGTGGTGGCCAACTGGGAAGGTCAGCTCGACAAGGAACGAATGCAACTCGTGCTCGACGGGAAACCTGTTCCACCACTCGAGGAGATCGACGCCATGACCGGTGAGAAGGAACTCATGGCCGAGGAAGAAGGTCTGGCGCTGCCGGCACCCCGCGCCGACTGAGGTGCCGAACCCCGGGGACTTCGAGCGGGGTGAGGAAGGTTGGAACCCGGTCGCGAGAGGTCAGCGTTTGCGCCACCCCGCGGCACCGACCATGTCGGGAACGCGGGTGAACTTGACGCGCGGGCGGCCCTGCTCGTCGCCGCGGCGACGTTCGATGCGGTCGATGGCCCGCATCCCCCGGTAGCCGATCACATGCCGGGTGCGTGAGCGCAGCAGGCGGTTGAAGTCGTCGGGCTTGTGTTTCGGCGGCGTCAGCTTGCCCTCGGCGGCATCGCGGACCAGGTCCTCGACGGTCTTCTGGGCGCACATCTTGTTGGCGCCGATTCCGCCGCTCGGGCCGCGTTTGGCCCAGCCCACCACGTAGGCACCGGGAATCACCGCGCCGTCCGCGTCGACCATCCGGCCGTCGACGTTGGGGAACAGCCCCCGCGCTTCGTCGAACGGCAGTCCGGCGATGGGCACGCTGCGGTAACCGATGCTGCGTACCACCAGGTCGGCGCCGATACGGTGGGTGCCCTCGCCGGTGCGGACCCGCACGCCGTCCACCTGACCGTCGCCCAGGATCTCTTCGGGGGCGCTGTGGAACAGGAACACGATGCGCCGCCGGTTCGGGTCGGCCGGGCCGGACAGGTCGTCGACCTGTGCGGCGGGATCATCGATCACCACCACCTCAACGCCCGGAATCGTCGACAGCGCACGGAATTCGGCCGACGTGTACGCGGCATTGGCCTGGTCGCGACGACCCAGCAGCACCACCTCGTGCACGTTCTGTTCCTTGAGGATGCCCAGTGCGCGATCGGCGATGTCGGTGGTGGACAACAATTCCGGCGGTGACACCAGAATGCGGGCCACGTCGAGCGCCACGTTGCCGGTGCCGACGATCACCGCCCGGCCGGTCGCGGGGTCGTCGGCGGTGCCGCGACGGATCGGCGGTGCCGCGTCGGCACCGGGCACGGCGTTGTACCAGGCGACGAGTTCGGTGGCGGAGGTGGAACCGGGCAGGTCCTCACCCGGGATGCCGAGTCGCCGGGATTCGCTGGCGCCCACCGCGTAGATGACCGCGTCGAAGTGTTCGGACAGCTCCTGCGGCGACACCACTCCGATGTCGGGTCCACCGGCCCGCGGGTTGCCCACCTCGACGTTGGTGGCCATGGTGACCCGGGGATCGCGGTAGAGCAGGTCGAAGCCGTGCAGCACACCCTTGGTTCCCGGATGATCTGGCGCGACCCCCGCTCGCACCAGACCACCCGGTGTCGGCAGTTTGTCTATGACGGTCACGTCGGCCTCGGTGCGGTCGAGCAGTGTCCGCAGTGCGTATCCGCCCGCCGGACCGGTGCCCACCAACGCCACCCGCATGCCTGCGGGGAGCCGCGGGATGTCGGGGTAGGTCACCGACGGATGGTCGGGGTCTGCATCGTCCTCGGCCGGGTCCCAGGCGATCGGGTTCCACCCCGACTTCACCTCGGGGTGGGTGCGGTAGTAGTCGGCGTTGATCTCGATGAACACCTTGTCGCGGGCACCGAGGTTCTCGGCCGGGAAGATGGCGTCCACCGGGCACGCATCGGCGCAGGCGCCGCAGTCGATGCAGGCCACCGGGTCGACGTGCAGGATGTCGGAGGTGCCGAATCCCGGCTCGTCGGGGGTGGGGTGGATGCAGTTCACCGGGCAGACCGACACGCATGCCGCGTCGCTGCAGCATGTCTGGGTGATGACGAACATCAGAGCATGTTCGCTTTCCGGTAGTAGCGCATCGCCGGGCGGGTGAGCAGGCCCACCTCGTCGAGGAACTCCATCAGGTGTGCGCAGCTGCTGCGGATCATCGCGTGGAAGTGGGCGTTGTTCTTGGCCTCGGCAGCGGCGCGGTCGGCGTCGAGTCCGGCGTCGGTGTACGCCTGCTTCTGGATGAGGCTCGACACGATCACGTACGCGGCGATCGACACGATCAGCGCGCTCGTCTGACGGCGGGCGGCGCCGGCGGTCTTCAACGACTCGCGGACCTGTTCGCGCGCGAACTTCATGTGCCGCGATTCCTCGAGCACATGGATCTCGTTGACGGTGCGGATGAACGGGAGCACCCGGTCGTCGCGCATGCAGCCACGCTGGAACACGTCGAGGATCTCCTCGGCCACCAGGATGCCGGTGTAGGCGATCTCCCCGCGGGCATTGCCCTTGAGCAGCTTGCCGAGTCGTCCGACGATCCGGCTCGGGCGGTAGGAGGTGCCGACCATCTTCTCCGACGCCTTGGCGAACATCATCGAGTGACGGCACTCGTCGGCGATCTCGGTCAGCGCGAACTGGTACTCGCTGCTGTGGTAGTCGCCGAGGTACTGATCGCGCAGGATCATCTCGTTGAGGATCATCTCGAACCAGATACCGATGCACATGATCGACGCGAACTCGTGCCGCGTCAGCGAGACCCGCTGCTCCTCGGTGAGCTCGTTCCAGTAGTCGGTGCCGTACAGCGACGACCACTCGGGGCTGCAGCCGTACTTGGTGGGATCCATCGGCAGCGACCAGTCGATCTCGGTCATCGCGTTTCGGGAGAGCCGTGCCGCCGATGCCAGCAGTCGGCCCGACACTTCGTCGATGCCGTGGTCGCGGATGCTGACCACGTTCTCGTCGCTCGTCGACGTTGCAACCTCGTCGGTGCGGTCCATTGCAGTAGTCATTCGAATTCGCCTCTCATTGGGACGTCTGCGCGCAACCGTGACAACGTGCGCTGTTATGACAATGCGTGTTGTCAAGATAGCACCGGGGTGTGACGGAGTAAACACACGCGCAGATATACTCGCGGGTAGGTTCGTGTGGATCGCACGTTTTCGCAGTTCAAGGGCAGGAGATTCAATGCCGTCCATCTTCATCACCGGCGGTGCGGCCGGCATCGGATTGGCCACCGCGGAGCGGTTCGACCGCGAAGGGTGGACCGTCGGCGTCTACGACGTCGACGCCGACGCGCTGGCGAAGGTGAAGGCCAACCACCCCGCATTCATCACCGGGCAGATCGACGTCCGCGACCCCGCGCAATGGGAGCAATCGCTCGCGGATTTCACCTCGCACACCGGTGGCCAACTCGACGTGCTGGACAACAACGCGGGCATCCTCATCGCCGGCGACCTCGCCGACATCTCCCCCGACGCGATCCGTAAGCAGATCGACATCGATGCGCTCGGCGTCACCCTCGGCGCGCAGGCCGCCTTCAAATACCTCAAGGCGACGCCCGGCGCCCATCTGGTCAACATCGCATCCGCGTCGGCCATTTACGGTCAGCCGGGGATCGCGACCTACAGCGCCACCAAGTTCTACGTCGCGGGCCTGACCGAAGCACTCGAACTCGAGTGGGAAAAAGACGACATCCGGGTGGTGGGGATCTGGCCGCTGTGGGCCAAGACCGCTCTCGCCGACAATGACGCGAAATCCACGAAGAGCCTGGGCGTCCGGATCACCCCCGAGCAGGTGGCCGACAAGGTCTGGGAAGCAGTGCATCCGAGTCGCCAGGACAAGTTGCTGCACCGCACGAGCTACTCGGTGGGCACCCAGACCCTGGTGCTGGGCAACGCTGCGAAGTTCATTCCCAACTCACTGAACCGTCTGGTCAACAAGGTGATCGCACAGTAGGAGCCGGTCATTCCGGTGGGCGGGGCCGCCCACCGGGACGCCAGCGGGGTGCCAGCCGGACACCGCGGCCGGCGGTGGGCAGCCGCCACCCGCGGAACAACGACGCCAGCCGCAGAGCGCTCGACACGACCGTGCCCACGATGAGCCAGACCTGCTGCGGGAGATTGGTGTGCACCATCCCCCCGGCGACGATCGCGGCCCCGATCAGGGCGGGAATCGCGTAGAGTTCGGACGGCTGCAACAGCAACGGGACGTCGTTGACCAGGACGTCGCGGATGATGCCGCCGCCGATCGCGGTGAGCAGACCGACCAGCGTCGCGGTGAACGCGTTCGCGCCGACATCGACCGCGATACTGGCACCCACCGACGCGAACAGACCCACACCCAAGGCGTCGAGGATCTCGACCGGGCGCCCGATTTCCGCGAGCGACGGATGGAATTTGAACACCGCCAGGCTGGCGATGACCGCGGTGGAGATCGGGAGCCAGTTCACCAGGGACGTCGGCGGTGTGATGCCGACGAGCAGGTCCCGCAAGATGCCCCCACCGACACCGGTGAGCACACCCACGGTGACGATCCCCCACAGGTCGAAGCCCTTCCGGACGCCGACGAGCGCACCGGACCCCGCGAACAACGCGATCCCCGCTGTGCTCAGGATCGTCAGCAACATCTGAACCTCGTTCGCCTCGATCAACCGCGCCGACGGTGAAACCACGGCGGCACGACGCAGAGGTTACAACGGGAGCAGAGGTCTACAACGAGAACTGCCGCAACATCGAGGATGTTGCGGCAGTTCTGGTGGAACGTTGGGTCAGCGGCGGTCGAGGTCGATGACGCCGGCGCGGGCGGCCTTGACGTACCGCCGCGGGATGCGCTGGGCGACGCCGTTCACCCTGACCTCCTGCAGTGCCGGATTGTCCGCTTTCCACTGCGAACGACGGCTGCGGGTGTTGGCCCGCGACATCCGGCGCTTCGGAACAGCCATGGTAGTGCCCTTCTCTACGTGTGTGCTCTGGTGGTCGTCCGCGTCGTAGGGACACACGACGACTCGCATGGTCCGCGCGCCGAACACCCGGGGGCGCGGCACGCAACCTCACCAGACTACCCGGCGGAGGGGTCAACCTCCAAAACGGTGCACCTGCGGGGTTGACCGGTCAGTACAGCCGGTCAGCGCAGCCGGTCAGTACGTGGACGTGTCGGTGATGTTGAAGGTGAGCACGCCGGTTGCGTACAGAATCCAGTACACGATGCCCACCACGATCGCGATGCCGCCGATGATGATGCCGGCCAGGGCCATGCCGTCACCCTTCTGGGTGCCGTTGGAGGCCTTGATCTGGTTGCGGGCCACCACGCCGAGCACGACACCGATGATCGGTACCAGCAGGGTGGAGCAGCACAGCACGCCGACGATCGAGACGATCAGCGACGCGATCGCCATCCCGTTGGTCGACTGTTGCCCCGGTACCCCACCGGCCGCCGGATAGCCGGACGCAGGCGGCTGCCCGTAACCGGGCGGCTGGCCGTACGCGGGCGGCTGACCGTACTGGGGCTGCTCACCGTACTGGGGTTGCTCACCGTATTGAGGGGCGCCGTATTGGGGCTGGGCGCCGGGAGCCTGATATTGCCCACCCGGCGTCGAACCGTAGTCGGGAGTGCCGCCGCCGGCGGGTGCGCCGTACTGGGGCGGTGCGCCGTACTCCGGGGTGCCGTACTGGGGCGGCGCGCCGTATTGAGGGGTGCCGTACTGCGGGGGCTCGGGAGCCGCACCGTACGGCGGTGGGGGCGGGTACCCCGACGGCGGTGGCGGCGTCGATCCGGGCGTCTCCGGCGTGTTTCCGCTCGGGCCGGTGTTGATCACCCGGGTGGCATCCGACGAGGGCGGCCCGGCAGGCGGGGGCGTGGCGCCCGAGGGGAACCCTCCCGACGGTGGAGTCTGGATGATCCGAGTGGAGTCGTCGGACGGCGAGGGCGGCGGTGTCGATGCCGCGCCTTCCGAACCGGAATCAGGCTCTTTCGAACCGTCGTGCGGTGTGGACATCTGCGAGCCTTTCCTCGACGACGTCGACCGCAGGCAGGGTCGACGAACTGTGCACGGCGGGCGGGCCCGACACGACGAGCCGGCCTCTGCCGCATCAGCTTAATGACGGGTGGAGCCCTCACGCGCCTTTACTGCCGCGTTTCATTCGATTCGTACACGAAGTCCGTGCTCACGCTCGCCCGCGGAAGCGGGTCACCGGGTCAATTGCTCGATGCGATGAGGACGAAGAAGATCACGGCGTAGACGATGGCCCCGATGATGCCGACCACTCCGGTGATCAAACCGGCCAGCGCCATGCCCTCCCCGCGCTGGCCACCGGCCGACCGCGTGATCTCCGACCGTGCCAGGGCACCGAGGACGACCGCGGCAAGGCCCGTGGGCAGGGACACGAACACCGACACCCAGCAGGTGAGCAACCCCACCACGGACACGATGCCGCAGACCAGGGAGAGAATCGCCTTGGTGCTGGTCGGGGCCTGCGGGGTCCACGGAAGACCCGGTGCCGGATATCCGGGCACGTAAGGCACGGCCCCGTACGGACCCTGGCTGGGATACGGCTGGTTCGGGTACAGCTGGTTCGGGTACGACTGGGGCGGATAGGGCTGGTTCGGGTACGGCTGGGGTGAATACGGCTGGGAGCCGGGCGCCACATAGGGTCCGGGATCGGTCGGCGGTTGCGCGGCCGGGTCCTCGTAGGGTGGATAGCCGATCGGGGTGAACGGCGCGTCGTACTCCGGCCGCGCCTCGGGAAGTGGGCGGAACTGGGTCTCGCCGTACGGATCGACACCGCCGTCTTCCCGCGGATCGCGCCTGCCGTCGTCGTTCACCCGGTCCCCTCACCGTCCGAAATGTCGTTTCAGACTAGTGACTAGACTCGACCGGTGTCAGGCGTGGTCTCCGGGTTCACGGTCATCTTCATCATGGTCGGAATCGGATTTCTGCTCGGCCGGACCCATACGCTGGGCGAACACGCCCACGAAGTGCTCTCCCGCCTGGTGTTCTTCGTGTGTACCCCGGCGCTGCTCTTTCATTCACTCGTCACCGCCGACCTGTCGGTCATCTTCTCCACCACGCTGCTGATCGCCGGTGGTTCGGCGCTGATCGTCGGCGCCGTCTATATCGGCGTGGCACGGCTGCTGTTGCGCCGCCGCTCGATTCCCGAACTCGTCATCGGAGCGCTGTCGTCGTCGTATGTCAACAGTGTGAATCTCGGTCTGCCGATTGCCCTCTTCGTGCTGCACGACGCCTCGTTCATCGCCCCGCTGCTGCTCTTTCAGATCCTGATCTACTCACCGCTGGCGCTGGTCACGCTGGACCTGACGGCGTTGGATCGCACCGCCGGACGATCGGCGATCCGCGACGCCGTGGTGCTGCCGCTGACCAACCCGATCGTGATCGGCGGCCTGATCGGCGTGGTGTTCTCCGCACTCGGCTGGCATCCGCCCGCCGCGGTCCTCGAGCCGTTCAAAATGCTCGGCAGCGCGTCGGTGCCCGCGGCGCTGCTCGCGTTCGGTTTGTCGTTGACCGGGGTGGCGGTGATGAAGAAGGGTGATAGTCCGCGGCGTGAGGTGGTGGCGGCGTCGGTACTCAAACTGATCGCGATGCCCGCGCTGGTCTACGTGATCGCACGATGGGGTTTCGGCGAGTCCGGTCACACCCTGTTCGCGCAGGTGGTGATCGCTGCGCTGCCCACCGCGCAGAACGTGATGGTGTACGCCACCCGTTATCGGCGCGGCCAGATTCTCGCCCGCGACACCGCCCTGATCACCACGCTGGGTTCGGTTCCGGTGATCGCCGTGATCGCGTGGCTGCTCGCCTGAGATCCGATGACGTGTCGACGACGCCGTCGATCAGTCACGCTCCTTGCGCTTGACGTCCACGCCACCCATCAGGGCGAATCCGGTGACGTGGACGGTCACGCCACCCGGTCGGCCGGGGTGGGCCGCCTTCCCGCCGAATCCGCCCATGATGGCAAGCCCGCCGACCTCCACTCCGACGTCGGGCGGCACCGTGATGTCGACGCTACCCATCACCGCGACGCACTGGATGGTCAGATCTGCCGAGGTGAAGTCCACCTCGCGCAGATCGATTTCGACACCCCCCATGATCGCGGTGGCACTCAGATGCTCGGCCACCACCGCGCGGCCCTTGAGTTCGGAGCCCGACATGATGGCGAGCCGGTGACGGACGGGTTCGCGCCCGGCCGCCGAACTGACCTGCGCGGTTGCCGCTCCCGGGTAGGGATCGCCCGCGGCGGGCAATGGTACGCCGAGTTGAGTCACCGGGAGGTCGTCGGTGAGTTCGTCGAGTTCACCGAATGTCTTGGCGCTCACTGCTTTCTGTGCGCGCTCTTCGTACTCCGTGGGCGAGAGTGCGCCGCTGGACATCGCCGCCGACAAAATACTGTGCACCAGTTCGCGATCGACGTCGGCGGCACGCAGTCGTGCCCGGCGTTCGTCGTCGGGTCCGGGTTCGGGACGTTGCGCTGGCAGGCTCACCTCAGCCACGGTAGTGGCGTCGCGGGTGTCCTGGCCACCCGGAACGACCCTGACGAATCCCTGATTTCTCGTGGTGACCGGAAGTCAGCGTCGTCGGCCGCGCCGCGATTTCAGGTAGTCGCCCACCACGGCCGCACCCAGTCCGTCGACATCGGGAGCCACCACCCGTCCGCCGATGCGGCGGGCGATCTGGTCCATGAAATGCGCGAGACCCGGGTCCTCCCCGAGCCGGAAGAACGTGACCTGCGCGCCCATTCGGGAAACGTGATCGAGTTCGCGGACGGTCACCGCGATGGTCTGCGGATGCGGCGGATAGAAGAAGAACGGCTCACCACTCGGGTCGAGGTGGGCGGTCGGTTCACCGTCGGTCACCACCAGCACCACCGGCTGCGCGTTGGGGTAACGCCGCAGATGGCGTTGTGCGAGCAGCAGGGCGTGGTGCAGGTTGGTGCCCTGTTCCATCCGCGGCTGCAGTCCGGTGAGTTCGGCGATGTCGATGCTGCGGGCGTAACGGCCGAACGCGATCAGTTCCAGTTCGTCGCTGCGAAAGCGGGTGGAGATCAGGTGATTCAGCGCAATCGCGGTGCGCTTCATCGGCGTCCACCGACCCTCCATCTCCATCGAGAACGAGGTGTCCACCAACAGCACCACCGCCGCCTGGGTGCGGGCCTCCGTCTCGGCCACCTCCACGTCGCGCACGTCGATGGCCACCCCGTCGCGGGCCATCCGCGTCGACGCGGTGGTGGGTTCGGGACTTTCGGAGATGGTGCGCAACACCGCATTCGACACCGTTCGGGTGACGTCCCAGGGGTCGGTGTCGCCGAATTCCCATTCGCGGGTGGCACCGGTGGGTTCGCCGAGCAGCCCGGACCGACGGGTCTGCCGGTCGCCGCGCCGGCCCGACATCTGTTCGGCGACGTCACGGAAGATCGACTGCCCGAGTTGGCGCATCGCCTTGGGACTCAGACGGAGGTTGCCGTCGGCGGTGCGGTCGAAGAATCCTTCTTCGCGCAACGCCTTTTCCAGTTCGGCGAGGGTGCGGGCATCCACGGCGGCCTGCTCCCCGAGCTGGCGGGCCAGCGCCTCGAGGTCGATGTCGTCCATCTGGGCGCCCGCGTACTGCTGGGACAGTTGCTCGGAGAGGGCCTCGAGTTCGGAGATGTCGCGCAGCGCGGCGGCACCCTGCCCCAGTCCCATCTGCTGCTCGCCGGAGAACGATTGCGCGTTGTCCCAGTCGAGGCCGGGACGTGCCTGGCGCAGTGACGAATCCATCTGTGCCAGTTGACTCATCAGTTCGGGCGAACCGAACGCCTGCTGCGCGAGCTGATCGAGTTCGGCGCGTTGCTCGGGGGTCAGCGAGTTGTAGAACTGTTGGGCCGCAGCGGCCCGCTGCGCCAGCGAGTCGATGAGCTCTTCGGTGTTGCGCGGATTGTCCGGGAAGAAGTCGCCGTGCTTGCGCATGAAGTCGTCGAACTGTTCGGTGGTGTCCTCACCCCGATTGTGGGCGTCGAGAAGCTGATTGAGGTCGGTCAGCATCTCCGACACCTGCCGGCGATCGGCCTCGGTGGCGCCCTCGAGCGCCTCCTTCATCCCGGCGAAACGCTGGTCGAGGAGTTCGCGTCCGAGGAGGTCCTTGATCTTCTCGTAGTCCTCGCGCGCCTGCGGGCTGCGCCAGTCGTACTCCGACAGTTCCTCGACGGCCTGCGCGGTCGACGGTGGCAGACTGCCGATCTGCATCTCGGCGAAGCGGGCCTCGTCGTCGAGGTCGCGGGCGAGCTGTTTGCGTTCCTCCAGGACGGCGCGGTCGAGGAGTTCGCGGATCTCGTTGAACGTCCCGTCGAGGTTGCGCTGCTTGAGCAGCTCTTGACGACGACGGTTGACCTCTTCGCGTAGCTTGTCCAGCCCGCGCATGTCCTGCGTGCCGCGGCGCAGGAATTCACGCAACGCCCGCTGCGGGGAGACGCCGGCCATGACGTCGTCGCCGATCTCGCTCAGCGCCTCGCGCAGATCCACCGGCGGTGCAAGCGGATCGGGGCCGCCGGTGTACCGCTGGTACCGCGATCGGTGAAAGTTCTTGGCAACCATGGGTTCACACCCACCTTCCACTCCCCGTGGGGGATTCAGCCGTAGATGGTCTGGCCGTCGTCGTCGGCTTCCTTGCCGATGCGGCGGGCCAGGAACAGCCCCTCCAACGCCAATTCGACGGCGCTGGCACGTTCCCCGGCCACCTCGGCGTCGAGTCGGTCGGCGATCTCGTCGAGCACCGCCGCGGTGACGTCGGGATCCGGGATCGAGGCGAGCAGGTCCTCGGCGGTCACCCGGTCGCCGGTGACCACGGGTTCGCCGTTCTCCAGCGCGTGCACGAGCGGCGCCATGTCGATGCCGCCGAAGTGCGCGCGCACCGTGTCGGCCACCGATTTGCGCAGCAGGTGCTCGAGAATCTCCAGTTCGCGGCCCTCTTCGCCGGATTCGAACTCGATCTTGCCGCGCAGCACCTCGATCACCGATTCCAGGTCGACGACGCGGGCCACCGCGACGTCCTCCCCGGTGACGGTGGCACGATGCAGCGCGGCGGCGGCCACGGTCTCGGCTCCGGCGATGGAGAAACGCGCCGAGACACCCGATCGCTGGTCGATCGACGGATGATCGCGGGCGTAGCGCGTGAAGCGCGCCAGGATCTCGGTGATGAACGTCGGCACCGTGGCCACCAGGTCGGCTTCTTGCTCGATCACCGAGATCTCGTCGTCGAGTTCCAGCGGGTAGTGCGTGCGGATCTCGGCGCCGAAACGGTCCTTGAGCGGGGTGATGATGCGGCCGCGGTTGGTGTAATCCTCCGGGTTGGCGCTGGCCATCACCAGCACATCCAGCGGCAGCCGCAGCGTGTAGCCACGCACCTGGATGTCGCGCTCCTCCATCACGTTGAGCATCGACACCTGGATGCGTTCGGCCAGGTCGGGCAGCTCGTTGATCGCGACGATGCCGCGGTGGGCGCGCGGGATCAGGCCGAAGTGGATGGTCTCCGGGTCGCCGAGGCTGCGGCCCTCGGCCACCTTCATCGGGTCGATGTCACCCACGAGGTCGGCCACCGAGGTGTCGGGGGTGGCGAGCTTCTCGCTGTAGCGCTGGCTGCGGTGACGCCACTCGATCGGCAGGTCGTCGAGTAGGCCGGCCGCCCGTCGGATCGACGCCGGTGTGATCGGCTCGTAGGGATGTTCGCCGAGGTCGGAGCCTGCGATCACCGGGGTCCACTCGTCGAGGAGACCGACCAGTGTCCGCAGGATGCGGGTTTTGCCCTGGCCACGTTCGCCCAGCATCACGACGTCGTGGCCGGCGATCAGCGCCCGCTCGAGCTGCGGGATGACCGTGGCCTCGAAGCCGACGATGCCCGGCCACGGATCGCGGCCCTCGCGGAGCGCGCCCAGCAGGTTGTGCCGGATCTCGTCGCGCACGGAGCGCTGCACGTGTCCGCTGGCCCGCAGCTCACCGAGGGTGCGCGGGGAAGGATGTCGGGTTTCGGTGGTCGCCGAGCCGCTGGTGGTCGGGGCCGGCGTGGTGAAGTCCTCTGCCACTCCGACCACGGTACTCCGAATCGGGACTAGTCCGGGCTGGGCGAATCTCCCGACCCGACCGGGCGTGGCCCCATCCGGGATCACGGCCGACGAAGGCCATCAGCCGGTCCACGGGATCGGCGTCGTCGCTCACCGGCATCGCCGGACCATACTGGCCCGACGATCGCAGGATCTCGTCGATCGGCTCCATGCCCTCGCGCAACCGCGTGGCGAACGCGGGGTCGAGGTCGGGGTCGATGCCCCCCGACCGAGCCAGATCCCAGCTGTGCATGAATACGTCGGAGGTGTAGAACGCGTCGATCGCGTCGCCGATCGGACGGGTTCCCACCATCGGGTGCGCAAACGTGACGTCGGGTTCGTCGAACAGGGCCCCGACGGCCGCGGCGTGCGCAACCCACGTCGCCGTCGGGTCGTCGTGGGTGTCTGGCGCGGGTGCGAACCGCACCCCGCCGGCCGCGAAGAAGCCGGTGGACCATTCGACGAGGTGGGTCACCACGTCGCGGGCTTTCCAATCGGGCACGGGCGTCGGCGCGTCCCAGTCGGTCACCTGCTCGGTGATGGCGGCGAAGTCTGCACTGATGAGCCGATGACGTTGGGCCGCATCGAGATCGGCCAATCCGCGCGAGCGCTCGGTGGTTTCTGCGCTCATTGGGCGTCACCGGATTCGACGTCTCCGGATTCGACGTCTCCGGATTCGACGTCTCCGGATTCAACGTCACCGGATTCGACGAGCCGGTCGAGGGCGTCGTAGCCCTCGTCGAGGCCCGTCTCCATCCCCGACGCAAGCCATCCGTCGCGTGCTTGGAAGCTGTCGCAGAGGGATTCGGCAACCAGGCGGGTGCGGCCGTCGCCGAGATCGGTGAACCGCAGGGTCTCGAGCGCCACCTGATCGGGCGTGCCCTCCCAGGTGAAGGTCTGCACGATGACGTCGTCGCCGACGGTGTGAAAGCAGCCGCGGAAGCGGAATTCCTCTGCCTCGTCACCGGATCCGCGCGATGCGGTGTACGCCCATTCCCCTCCGTTTCGGGCGTCCCATGCCGTCACCCGGTTGGTGAGGCTGTCGGGTCCCACCCATCGGGCGAAGATGTCGGGGTCGGTGTGTGCCTTCATCAATTGTGCCGGGGTGGCACGGAAGTCGCGGGTGATGCGGATGATGGGGACGATCGGGTCGGCCTCCACCGCGACTTTCTCGAATGTCTTCTCGACGGTGTTCACGATGCCTCTTCTCCTCGGTTGGTCTCGGTTTGTCGACGCGGTACCGCCGCGTCGTCGTTCATATCGGCCAGTACGGCGTCGAGGCGCGTATATCGCGCCTCGGCCTGACGGCGGTATCGCTCGATCCACTTGGTCATCAGGTCGAAAACCTCTGCTTCAAGGTGAACCGGCCGGGTCTGCGCCTCCCGGCTACGGCTCACCAACCCGGCGTCCTCGAGCACCTTGAGGTGCTTCGACACTGCTTGGATGCTCACGTCGTAGGGTGCCGCCAACTCACTGACAGTGGCATCGGCACTGGTCAGGCGGGCGACGATGTCACGTCGTGTCGGGTCGGACAGTGCGGCGAACACCCGGGACAGCTGATCGGCCATTGCACTCCTTCAACCACTTGGTTGAATACGAGAATCGCACCGGCGGACGGCGTTGTCAACCACTCGGTTGTCCACAGGTCCGGGGCCTTTCAAGTGGGCGACTCCGGAAAACGCAGCCGGGAATTGACGAAAATGTCCACCGAAAAGGGGTCGTCGTTCAGCCGTGGCGGATTTGCGTGATGTTCCATATTCAGGATTTCGGTGCAGATCACATATTCCGGGCCTAGGCTGCGAATCATGAAGAGTTGGTGGGTAAGTATCCTTGTTGTCGTCGGCTTTTTTGCGTTCCTCTCGGTACCGGCCACCGCGTCCGCGGTCGGGCCGACGGAGGTGGCCGGAAGTAGTTCGGGCTCAGCAGGGAGTTCAGAACCGGGCGGCGTCCATCTCTCGACCACGGTGAGCGGCAGCACTATTCACTACACCATCACCGATGTGCCGAGGTCAGGCACAGTTATCCCGGGCTTCTGCAATACCGTTGCGGCCGACTTCTTGAAGGCCGGCGGGGCCGCCCTTCCCGTACTGATCAACTCACTCAGCGCGGATTCGATCGACTACGTCGAACTCCTACGGCGCCTCAATGACAGCGGAGCGGTGGTCGGAATCCAACCGTCGACCGCCAACCGGGATACCGGGATCGCGACGGGGGAATTCGATCACGTGCCACCCGGCACGTACCTGGTGGTCACAGTGTGTAACACTCTGGTTCCCATCAACGTCGATCGTAAGCTCGTCTCGTACACCCTCGCCTGGGTGCCGCCCAACCTCGGGTCGAGCTAGGAGGCTCGCACGCTACTGAAGAGCGCCCCGAGCGCGGTGCGTTGCCACATCGTCAACGACTGCCTGCTCCGGGGCGCTTTTCAGAGGCTGAAAGGCGCCTTTTCGCGGTCAGGCAGTCGGCCCCACCGGTTCGTCCCCGCGCAGCGTGATCCGGTGCATCACCCGGCGGGCGTCGCCGTAATCCCGGTTGGCATAGTGCACCGTGTTCCGGTTGTCCCACAGCACCAGGTCGCCGAGGCGCCAGCGATGCCGCACGATGTGCTCGGGCTTGGTGAGGTGCGCGTAGAGCAGGTCGAGCAGATGGCGGCTCTCGGCCTCCGATACTCCCTCGATGTGCGAGGTGAAACCGGGATTGACGAACACAGCCTTGCGGCCGGTCTCGGGGTGGATTCGCACGACGGGATGGCTCACCGGCACCAGCCGGGTGACTTCTTTTCCGTCCCAGACGTTTCCGTGTCCGCCGCGCTGCTGTTCGAGGTAGTAGCCGAACGCGCGGTTGCCGTCGTGAACCGCGGTCAACTGGTCTACCAGCCGCTGCACCGGCGCCGACAGCGACTCGTAGGCCAGTTCGGCGTCGGCCCAGTTGGTGTCTCCGCCGTTGCGGGGCAACACCACCGGCCGCAGGATCGACCCGAGCGGTGGGCGCGGCATGAACGTGACGTCGGTGTGCCAGACGTCGGCGAATCCGTCGTTGGAGCTGTCGAGCGAGTACACCTCGTCGGGAACGTCACCGCTGTTCCAGACGGGATGGCCGACGGTGAGGTCCCCGATTCTGTTGCCGAACTCGATGTGCGCCGCGTCGTCGAGGCGCTGATCGCGCAACACGATCACCTTGTAGTCGATGAGTGCCCGGCGAATCGCGCGGATCTGGTCGTCGGAGGCGTCGGCGACGTCGAGGCCTCGGATCTCCGCGCCGAACCGCGGACCGAACTCGTCGATGTCGAGTTCGACGCCGGAGCCGACAATTGCGGTGTCAGTGACCTGCTGCTGTGACTTGTCGAGTGAAAGTGTCATGGATGGTCCCTCTCGGATGGTTGTGGTGATGGTGGCGTCCGAGAGCGCACGGCGGCGACCCGTGATGGGTACCGTCCGACCAGTTCATCCGATGATCGTCGCAAGGGCGGTGGTTCATGCGAGGGCCTTCCCGATGGTGGGCGGGCCGGGATCCGCACCGATCGACCGGGAGTCCTGCCATGGTCGCACGACCAGCGGCGACGGGCGCGACGACGACGCACGGCACGCCGGTCGGATCAGGTTTGAATACGGTCACGCACCCTGTGTACTCACCGTTGCGCGCCTCCGACAGGGTTGTCCGCACGGAGAGAAAGACACGAGCGTGCCCAGATCCCGGTCGAGCGTGCCCGTTTCCCGGTCGAGCGTGCCCGTTTCCCGGTCGAGCGTGCCCGTTTCCGGGTCGAGCGTGCCCAGATCCCGGCCGAGCGTGCCCGTTTCCGGGTCGAGCGTGCCCGTTTCCCGGTCGAGCGTGCCCAGATCCCGGCCGAGCGTGCCCACAACCGAGGCGAACAACCGGAGCCAGTCAACTCACGGCGAGCCACACCGCCAGACCCAGGCCGCCGATGCCCACCACGATGCGTAGCGGACCCGGCGGCAGCCGTCGAACCACCGGTGGTCCGCACCAGCCGCCCACCAGGCATCCGATGGCCATCGCGAGCGCGGCCCCCCAATGCACCGGACCGAAGATCATGAAGCCCAGTGCGGCAACGAGATTGGCGACGCCCAGGAACAGTGATTTCAACAATGTCGCGCGCCACAGCGGTTCGCTTGTCACGATCAGCGTCAATGCCAGCAGCACGATCCCCGCTCCGGCACCGAAGTACCCGCCGTACACCGAGATGAGGGTGAGTCCGAGAAGCCATATCCACGGTCGGTCCGTGTGGTGGGCAGCGAGTCGTCGCAGCGTGGGCTGGATCAGCAGTGCGATGGCGGCGAACCCCACGAGGTAGGGCACGATCACTTTGAACGAATCCGGTGGAGAAAGGAGCAGGATCACCGCACCGATGGTCCCGCCGATCAGCGATGCCACCACACCGGCGAGCAGCGGCCTGCGGTCACCGTCGAGAAGCACTTTTCCCGACTGTGCGAGACTGCCGACGCCCACTGACACCAGGGCGACGGTATTGGTCACGTTCGCCGCGATGGGACTCAGTCCCACCGCCAGCAGCGCCGGATAACTGACCACCGACGCCAACCCGGTGATGTATCCCACGAGGCCGGCACCGAAACCCGCCAGCATGAGAAGCCCGAAGTCGAGGACACTCACCGTCCGGCCTCGGCAATGGGCACGGCCGACGGGAATGTGGGCACGCTCGACCGAGTTCTGGGCACGCTCGACCGAGTTCTGGGCACGCTCGACCGAGTTCTGGGCACGCTCGACCGAGTTCTGGGCACGCTCGACGGGATTGTGGGCACGCTCGACGGGATTTTGGGCACGCTCGACCGAGTTCTGGGCACGCTCGACGGGTCAGTGCGCGAAATGGCGTGCACCGGTGAGGTACAGGGTGATCCCGGCCTCGGATGCTGCTTCGATCACCTCGTTGTCGCGGATCGAGCCACCGGGCTGCACCACGGCGCTCACGCCACCGGCGATCAGTACCTGAAGTCCGTCGGGGAACGGGAAGAACGCGTCGGAGGCGCCGACGCTACCCACCGACCGCTCCCCCGCGCGGGTCACCGCGAGATGCGCGGAGTCCACCCGGTTCACCTGTCCCATGCCCACTCCCACCGAGGCGCCGTCCTTGGCGAGCAGGATCGCATTCGATTTCACCGACCGGCAAGCACGCCAAGCGAATTCGAGGTCGGCGAGGGTGTCCGGATCGGCCGGCGCGCCGGTCGCCAGGCTCCAGTTGCCGGGATCGTCACCCGCCGCGTCGAGGATGTCGCGGTCCTGCATGAGCAGTCCACCGGAGATCGGCCGGGTTTCCACGCCACCACGTACCGGGGGCACTGCCCGCAGAATCCGAATGTTCTTCTTGCGCTGCAACACCGACAACGCACCGTCGGCGAATCCCGGCGCGATGATCACCTCGGTGAAGATCTCGGCCACCTGCTCGGCCATCTCGACGGTGATCTCACGGTTCGCCGCGATCACCCCGCCGTAGGCGCTGACCGGGTCGCACGCATGTGCCTTGCGATGCGCCTCCCCGATGTCGGCACCCACCGCGATGCCACAGGGGTTGGCGTGCTTGATGATCGCCACGGCGGGCACGTCGAAGTCGTGCGCGCTGCGCCAGGCGGCGTCGGAGTCGGTGTAGTTGTTGTAGCTCATCTCCTTGCCGTGCAACTGTTCTGCCGACGCCAGGCCTGTGGGATTCGACGTGGACAGGTACAGCGCTGCCGCCTGATGCGGATTCTCGCCGTAGCGCAGCACAGCCGACCGCTCCCACGTGGCACCCGACCATTCCGCGAACTCCGATCCGTCCGGGGCGGGCGCAATGGTCGCCGACATCCACGATGCGACGGCCACGTCGTAGTCGGCAGTGTGGCGGAAGGCCTTGGCGGCCAATTGCTGTCGCTGCGCAAGCGTGAAACCGCCGGCGGCGACGGCGTCGGCAACCTTTTCGTAGTCCATCGGGTCGACGACCACCGCGACGCTCGGATGATTCTTGGCCGCGCCACGCACCATCGACGGACCGCCGATGTCGATCTGTTCGATGCACTCGTCGTCGGAGGCCCCGGACGCCACGGTCTCGGTGAACGGATAGAGGTTCACCACGACGAGATCGAAGGCGGCCACACCGAGGTCGGCGAGCTGGTCGACGTGCGACTGCTTCCGGAGGTCGGCGAGGATGCCCGCGTGCACCTTGGGGTGCAGCGTCTTGACCCGCCCGTCGAGACATTCCGGGAATCCGGTGAGCTCGGACACCTCGATGACCGGAACACCGGCAGCGGCAATGGTTTTCGCGGTGGAACCGGTGGACACCAATTCCACTCCGGCGTCGTGCAAGGCCGTCGCGAGATCGGTGAGATCGGTCTTGTCGTAGACGCTCACCAGGGCCCGGCGGATCGGTCGGCGACTGGCGTCAGCGGGGCTGGCTGCGTTCACGGAATGTGGGCCTTTCGTCCGTCGATGACAACTCCTCGGGTGACGACCTTCGCCACCACGTCGGGGAGCAGGATGCGCTCCACCGATTTGATGCGTTCGTGCAGGGAATCCTCGGTGTCACCGGGCGAGATCACCACCGGCGCCTGCGCCAGGATCGGCCCGGTGTCCACACCCGCGTCCACCAGGTGCACCGTCGCACCGGTGACCTTGACCCCGTGGGCGAGTGCGTCGGCAACGCCGTGTGCGCCGGGGAACGAGGGCAACAGCGCGGGATGTGAATTCACGATCCGTCCGCCGAATCGGGACAGAAACCCGGGTCCGAGGATCTTCATGAATCCCGCGGTGACCACCACGTCGGGGTTCACCTCGCCGACCGTCTCGGCCAGATGCGCATCCCACTCGGCGCGGTCGGCGAACGCCGACAACCGGCATTCGATGAGTGGGATGTGGTGTCGCGCGGCGATGTCGGCGGCGCGACAGTCGCGGTCGACGACCACGGCCGCCACCTCGAACGGGGCGTCGGGCGCCGTCGCCCGGTCGATGATCGATTCGAGTAGCGTGCCCGTACCCGACGCCATGACGACGATCCGGCCCGGCTGCGGGGACGTACTCGCACGGCCGGGATCTGCATTCACACTTGCGAGCCTAGATGATCGGTGTCATCGGCCTGTGATCGAGTCACTGACGATCGGCGGGTCGGTGACGGGGCGTTCAAACCTTGAGTTCGTGGTGGGCGGGGTCGTGCTGCCCGTCCCCGCCGTCGTCGGCGGCGTGCTCGTCCCCACGATCGTCGTCGTGGGCCTCATCCGAACCTTCCGAGCCCTCATCGACGTCCGACGAATATTCGTCCTCGCCGTACGCGTCGTCCTCGTACGCGTCGTCCTCGTACGCGTCATCCTCGTCGTGGACGGCCACGCCCTCGTCGACGACCACCGGCCCGTCGTCAACGTAGTCGTCATCGTATCCGCGGTCGTCGAACCAGTCGTCGAGGTCGGGCTCGAGGTCGACGACGCCGCGGCCGTCGCGGCGTGCGCTGCGGGTGGACGGCAAATACCCGTGAATCAGCACCACGAGCAGCCCGACCACCGCGATCCAGCCGAAGGTGAACACGCCCATGGCGGCCACATCGACACCCGCCGAACCGAATTCGCCGAGGGCGCCACCCAGCGACCAGCCGAGCACCACCATCACCGTGGCGGCCACACCGGCCGCGACCCCCACCGCGCGTGCGTGCGCGACGGGGTCGGCCGAACGGCAGCGCCAGCCGACGAATGCGGCAATCGCGGCGGGCACCACGAATCCGACGATTCCCCAGGTCCCCACGTCCCCGCCCGGCAACACGGCCAGCACCGGCAGCGGTGGAACCGCGCCACCGTGGACCCCGGTCAAGGCGACCGATGCCGATCCGACGTGGACGTGGGCGCCGACCAGCACCGCGGCCGCACCGACGATCGCGTTGGGCAGATACAACACCGACAGTCCGGTCAGGCCGAGGAATCCGTCGAAGTCGTATCCGCCGGCGATCAGTTGGCCCACCAGGTGCCAGCGCATGACGAGCCGGATCACCACCACCGCGCCGCCCGCGGCCAGCAACGCCAGCGCGGCGACGACGCCGTAGCGGACACCGCGTCGATCCGCTGCGGTGAGCGCCAGCCGCGACTGGAGGTCGCGGCGCCGTGCCCAGCCGATACCGAGGGCAGCGGCCACGCCGTGCACGGCCAGGGTGCAACCGAACGCCAGCAACGCATTGGGGCTCTGCACCTGCAGGTCCGACGACCCGTCCATCACCACGGCCAGCGACATCGCCGTGATCAGCAACGGACCGCCGACCGCCGCGCACGCGACGGCGATCACCTCGGTCGCGGCACGGCCGCGCCGCGCAACCGATGCGGCCGAAACCGCGGTCCCCGCGGCGATGAGCAGGGTGGGTAACAGGGGCAGCACGCCGATGGTGACGCCGCTGATGGTGACGGGTACCTGGTGGATGGCCAGCCAGCAGGTCGCCAGCGCTCCCGCGATCCCCGACAGCGCACTTCCGGCGAGGAGCAACACCGCCAGCAGTCCCACGAGCAGCACGCCAAGGGTGATCACCGGTACCCCGAAGGCAACCAGGATCAATTCGCGCGCGGTGCCGTCGGCGTTGGCGCGCTGCAGTCGCGAATGCCGGCGCACCTGTCGCAGGCGCGCCGCGAGATTGTCGGCAGAAGCGGATCTCAGGGAGGGCATCGTTACGAGCGTGACACGTGTGACGCGAGTTGCCCCGTAGACGCGCCGGGCGAACGCCGAGCGCCCCGCCGACTCGGGGTCGACGGGGCGCTCGGTCAGCTCAACGACAGGCTGTCAGCCGTTGCCGTGCTGGCCCGGCTTCTGGAACACCGTGGTCGTGTGCTCGGTGTGTGCACCCTCTCCGGCCGTGCCGCCGTAGGCGGGGTTTGACGGCGCCTCGGCGGGTTGCGCGCCCGATGTCGCGTCCGACGACGTCGATGCCGATGCGGTGGACGCCGACGAGGAGGGTCCGGACGGGGTCGCCGAGGCTCCCGGGGTGTACCCGTAACCCTGCTGGCCGTAGCCGGCATAGGCCGAGGGGTCGTAGCTCGGCTGCTGTGCGCCTGACTGTGCGTCGCCGTATCCGGGTGCGGGGGCCTGCGCATACGACTGTGCCGACTCGGTGGCACCGGGCTGGGCCACTGCGGACTGGGCGGCGGCCTGAGGGACGTCAACCCCTGGGGCCGTCTCGGTGGCGGCGCCCGCGGCGGGCGCGACCTTGAACACGCCGAGGACCACCAGCAGCCAGAACACCGCAATCGCGGTGATGATCAGGCACAGCACCAGTTGCAAGTAGCCGATGACACCCACCTGATACTCCGACGGCAGGTACTCGGCCGAGTCGGAGGTCGCCGTCCGGATGACGTCGTCGATCTTGTCGACGGTGACGCCCGCCGCGAAAGCGGTCAACACCGGCACGAGCACCTTGTCGGAGAGCTTTGGTGCCAGCGTCAGCAAGGCGAGCGTCGCCAACGTCACCCCGGTTCCGAGGAAGTAGCTGTGCTTCCAGAATCCGAGGAGCACGTTGAGCGCACACACCGCGGCCACCGCGATCGCGAGGATGAAGCCGATGTTCGACGGCAGTCCCTGGCCGGCCGGTTTCTGGGGCGCTCCGTAGCCGTATTGGCCGTAGCCGTACTGGCCGTAGCCGGGCTGACCCGGCTGCTGCCCGTACCCGTACTGGCCGTAACCCTGTCCGTAGGGTTGTTCGTTGCCCTGCGCGGGCTGCTGACCATAAGAGGGCTGCTGCTGCTGAGGATAGGACTGCGGGTACGCCGCGGGGTCATAGCCCTGGGGACCGGCCTGCGGGTATCCCCCTTGCGGGGGCCCGTAGCCCTGCCCTGATCCCGGCTGCTGACCGTAGCCAGGTCCTCCCGATTGGTAGGTCATAGATCACCTTCTCCTGCGTGAACGTCGGAACCGCGCCCACCCCCGTTCGGGCAGCCCGGCAACTCTTCGCCCACGCTAGTACACGCGACCACACGTCCTACCGGGTGCGTCAATCCGCCCCGGGTGCGGACCGTTCGGCCGATCGACGGCAGTGACCCCGGGCGAACCGTGCGTTACTCTGCGGGCGCGAACGCGGCGTGGTAGGCGTCGGCCTGGCCGGAGGGCATCAACTGGACGTCGAGTTCGATGTCGACCCGATCACCGATGACCACCCCGCCTGCGGACATCGGGACATTGAATTCGATCCCGTAGTCGGCTCGCGAGATCGATCCGCGCGCGCTGAATCCCGCGTGGGTCGATCCGTCGCCGGGGAACGTCTCGACGCCGAGCGCCTCGACGACCAGCACCTCCTCCCGGGTCACCCCGTTGATCGTGAGCGCACCGGCCATGTCGTATCCGTCGTCGTCGCGTGCCGAGATCGACGTCGACTCGAAGGTCATCACCGGTTCTTGTTCGACATCGAAGAAATCGGGGCCACGAAGGTGCTGGTCACGCATGGCATTGTCGGTGTTCACGCTCGCCATCTCGACAACCGCGGTCATCCGAGTGTCGGCAAGGCTCGTCCCGACCACCGCCGTCGCGTCGAATCGGGTGAACCTGCCTCGCACTTTCGAGATCCCGAGGTGGCGAACCGAGAAGCGCACTGCACTGTGAGTCTTGTCGACAACCCACGTGCCGGTCGCCAACGGCATCGAGGGCATCGACATGGACGGCACCGAAACGGACATGGGAACTCCTTATATCTGGAGAGTGATGCGGCTACCTGCCGCATAAACAAGACTAATAGTCTCGTTTAACGAACGCAAGACTCCGAGTCTCGTTATTCGGTAGGGTCTGAGCCATGGGACGGGGACGCACACGGGACCCGGTAGCGGCGAGTCGAATCCTCGACGCGGCGTTCACATTGATGTCCGCAGAGGGTCGCTTGTCGGTGAGCATGGACGAAATCGCGGGCCACGCCGGAGTCGGCAAACAGACCATTTACCGGTGGTGGCCCTCGCGAGGTGCACTGGCGATCGACGCGTTGCTACGCGCAACCCTCGACGCGACGCCCTTCCCCGACACCGGTGACACCTACGCCGACCTCGACAGTCACCTCGAGATGGTCGCCGAGATGTTCGCCTCGCCGAGCGGACGCATGATCAAGGGAATCGTCGGAGATGCCCAGCGCGACCAGCACGCAGCCGCAGACTTCGTCACGCGATTCTGGGAACCGCGTCGCACGCTGTCGCGGCGGTGCCTACGTCACGGGATCGCGACGGGGCAGGTCCGCAGCGACATCGACCTCGATCTCGTGCTCGACGCGATCTACGGTCCGCTGTGGGTGCGCCTGCTCATCGATCACGCCGCGATCGACATCGCCAGCGCGCATGGCGCTTTGGCGCTGATCTGGCCGTCGGTGCGGGCCTTTGATGCAGGGTGAATCCGCGATCTCACCACTGATGCGCGCGACCCTGCTCCGCGTACCACGCGATGAGCGCAGGATCATCGACGGACCTCGGATCGACGTCGACGCTCGCCCGACCGGCCAGGATCGCGGTCACCGGAACCTCGAGCTTCTTGCCCGTCCGGGTGTGTGGGATGCCGGGCGCCTCGATCACCTCGTCGGGCACGTGACGTGGCGACAATCGGGTGCGGATCTCCCGGGTGATCCGGGCACGCAGATCGTCGTCGAGTACCGCGCCCGGGGTGAGGGTGACGAACAACGGCATCCAGTAGGCGCCGCCGGGACCGTCGACACCCACCACGAACGCCTCGGCGATCTCGTCGAGACCCTCGACCACCTCGTAGATGTCGGCGGAGCCCATCCGCACGCCCTGCTTGTTCAGTGTGGCGTCGCTGCGGCCGTGGATGACGAGCGAACCGCGGCCGGTGAGCGTCACCCAGTCGCCATGGCGCCAGACCGGCGGAGTATCGGGCACGGACCATTCGTGCGCGAAATACGCCGCGCGGTAGCGCGACCCGTCGGGATCATTCCAGAAGCTCACCGGCATCGACGGCATGGGTGCGGTGATGACCATCTCGCCCACCTCGTCGATCAGCGGTCTGGTGTCGGGTGCCCAACTCTGCAGCGCCACACCCAGATAGCGCACCGACAGTTCGCCGGGTACCACCGGCACCCCCGCCGAGCCCCCGGCGAAGGCGCTGACCACGTCCGTGCCGCCGCTGATCGACGACACCGGAAGGCCCGCGGACACGTTCTGGTCGATCCAGGTGAACAGGTCGGCCGACAGCGACGAACCGGTGCTGCCGAGGGTGCGCAGCGCCGTGAGGTCATGGTCGCGTCCGGGTGCCAGCCCCGCCTTGCGTGAGGCCTGCAGTTGCCCCGGGCTGGTGCCGAAGTAGGTCACCTTCTCGTCGGCGACGATCTGCCACAGCCGGTCTGCGCTCGGATACAGTGGCGACCCGCTGTAACAGACCACCTCGGCACCGCACAGCAGCCCGGCGATCTGGAAGTTCCACATCATCCAGCTCAGCGCCGTCTGCCAGAAGAACACGTCACCCGGCGCGAGCCCCGCGTGCAGGCCCGCCGCCTTGAGATGTTCGAGCACCACTCCCCCGTGACCGTGCACGATTCCCTTGGGCCTACCGGTGGTGCCGGAGCTGAATAGCACCCACAGCGGGTGGTCGAATGCCACCCGAACCGGCTCGGTGTCGCCGTCGTCACCGCCACGGGTCACCGCGTCCGCGTACGAGATTCGCGCCACGCCCTGGCCGTGACGGGCCGGATCGCCGACGACGACGTGGGCGCGCAGCCCGTCGAGCAGGCCGGCGAGCGCATCGCTGTCGGCCACCTTATCGATGGTCTTGCCGTTGTATCGATAGCCGTCGGCGGTGACGAGCACGGCCGGATTCAGTTGTGCCAGCCGTCCGGCCGCCCCCTCGGGCGCGTAGTCCTGTCCACAGCCCGACCAGATCGCACCCACGGTAGCGGTGCCGAGGAAGGCGACGATCGCCTCGGGAACATCGGGCAGGTAGGCGGCCACCACGTCGCCGTCACCCACGCCCAGCGAACGCAGGGTCCGCGCAAACGACAGTGCGTCCGAACGCAGTTCGGCCCAGGTCAGAACGCGGCGCGCGCCGTCCTCGTCGATGCCGACCACCGCGGTGCGGGTGGCCGCTTCGGGTCCGATGGCGTGCCGGAAAACCTGCGCGGCATAGTTCAGTGTGATGCCGGGAAACCATTGCGCGCCGGGCATGTCCGATGACGCCAGCACGGCGTCGTCGCCGTCGGCGAGCGGCCCGCCGAGCACATCGAGATCGAAGAAGTCCCACACGGCACGCCAGAACGCAGCCGGCCGCGACACCGACCATCGCCACAACGAGTCATAGGAACCGACGTCGACGGCCTCGCGTGCGGCCACCGCGGCGGCGAATTCGTCGATGCGGTAACCGGTCCCGGTGCCGGGCGTCATCGCAGTAGCCGCAGGATCTCGACGGATTCCGCGCGCATCTGGACCTTGCGGACCTTGCCGGTCACGGTCATCGGGAACTCCTTGACCACATGCACGTAGCGCGGGATCTTGTGTCGCGCAATCCGACCCGACGCGAACTCCCGGATGTCGTCGGCGCCGAGGTCGGCCGCCCCCTCCTTCAAGCGGATCCAGGCCATCAGTTCCTCCCCGTAGCGTTCGTCGGGCACCCCGATCACCTGGGCGTCGAGAATGTCGGGATGGGTGTAGAGGAACTCCTCGATCTCCCGCGGATAGATGTTCTCACCACCGCGGATCACCATGTCCTTGATGCGACCGGTGATCCGCACGTAACCGCCGCCGCTCCCGGCGCCGCCCGCATCCATCACGGCCAGGTCACCGGTGTGCATCCACCCGTCCGCGTCGATCGCCTCGGCGGTCTTGTCGGGCTGATTCCAGTATCCGGTCATCACGCTGTAGCCGCGGGTGCAGAACTCGCCGGTCTCCCCGCGTGGCACGGTCTCGCCGGTGACGGGATCGATCACCTTGATCTCCAGGTGCGGACCGACCCGGCCCACGGTGCCGACACGCAACTCCAGCGGGTCGTCGACGCGGGTCTGGGTGGATACCGGCGATGTCTCGGTCATGCCGTAACAGATTGACACCTCGCGCATGTGCATCCGGTCGACCACCTGACGCATCACGTGTTCGGGGCAGGGTGAGCCGGCCATGACCCCGGTGCGTAACGACGACAGGTCGACGTGGCCGTCGTCGAACTGATCGAGCAACGCCAGTTCGGCGATGAACATCGTCGGCACCCCGTACAGACTGGTGCAGCGGTGTTCGGCGACTGCCGACAGCACGGCCTCGGGGTCGAAGGTGGGTGACGGGATCACCATGGCCGCACCGTGACTGGTGGCCGCCAGGTTTCCCATCACCATGCCGAAGCAATGGTAGAAGGGCACCGGGATGCAGATGCGGTCGGCGTCGGTGTAGTCGAGCAGTTCGCCCACGAGGTAGCCGTTGTTGCCGATGTTGCGATGTGTGAGCGTGGCACCCTTGGGGAAACCGGTGGTGCCCGAGGTGTATTGGATGTTGATCGGATCGTCGGGGCGCAGACTCGCCGCGCGTGCTGCCACCGCCGACAGTTCGTCGTCGGTCGGGGTGGCGGTCAGCTCGTCCCAGGCCGAACCGTCGAAGAGGATCACCTCACGGACGTCGGGCGCGGCCGGACGTGCGGCGTCGAGCATGCCGGCGTAGTCGGAATCCTTGTAACGCGCGGCGGCGAGTACCACGCTCGATCCCGACTGGGTGAGTGCGTAGTCGAGTTCGTGCTGACGGTAGGCCGGATTGAGATTGACCAGGATCGCCCCGATCTCGGCCGTCGCGTACTGGGTGAGCACCCATTCCGGCCGGTTGGGCGCCCACAGCCCCACCCTGTCGCCGGCACTCACGTCCAGCCGCAGCAATCCGGCAGCAAGGGCGAGCACGTCGCGCCGGAACTCGCGGTAGGTCCAGGTGCGGCCGGTGGGTGCGTCGATGAGTGCGATGTTGTCGCCGAAAGCCTCGGTGGTCCTCGACAGCGTGGCACCGATCGTCTCGGTGAGCAGCGGCGGATCGGATTCGCCTCTGGCGTATGATAATTCGGTGGTCATCTCAGCCATGTCGGTCACTCTTCCCGGGTGGTTGCGCGGTCATGGGTTGACGGTGGGGTGCCCGTCGGTGGCGGCGGCTGCGGCACGTGTCATCACGGCCTCGGCCTGGCGTAGCACGGGACCGTCGATCATCTGGCCGTCGACGCTGAACACGCCGCCGCCCGCACGCTCGGCCTCGGCGAGAATCTTCTCGGCCCAACCGATTTCGTCGTCGGAAGGCCGATAACCGGCGCGGATGATCGCGACCTGGGACGGATGGATGCACGCGGTGGCGGCGTATCCGAGTGCGACGGCGTCGCGCACCTCCGCGGCGAGCCCGTCGACATCGGGGATGTCGAGGTGTACCGAGTCCACGGCGAAGATCCCGGCGGCCGCCGACGAGATCCGTACCATCGACCGCGCATAGCGTGCGACGTCGCGGTAGGTGCCCGGGTCCGGCTCGTCGGCGCCGAATCTGCTGGACTTGCCGCCGAGGCCGGCGACGAGATCCTCGGCGCCCCACATCAGGCCGATACAGTTGACCGCACAAGCGATCTCGTTGACCCGTACCACTCCGAGCGGGGTCTCGATCAGGGCGATGGTCTGTAGCGCGGTCGGCACGATGGTGTCGGCCGTCTCGGCCTTGGCCTGCATCACCACGCGATAGTTGGTGTCGGCGAGTGCGGCGAGATCGCGGCGGTAGTCGCCGGTGCCCGCCGGATTGATCCGCACCACGGTGCGATCCGGATCGAGTGGGTGGGCGACGAGCGCCTCGCGGGCCGCCGCCCGGTGCTGCGGCGCCACCGCATCTTCGAGGTCGAGGATCACCACATCGGCGCGGTCGGCGGCCTTCTGGAAACGTTCGGGCCGGTCGGCCGGGCAGAAGAGCATCGCGGGCCCCGGTGGAGTCCACGGGTTGGCCAATTTCGCCGGCGGTCCGGCTGACTGGGTCGGTAGCGGTCCGGTGGACATTCTCGATCAGCTCTCCTCGGGTCGTTTCCGGACCAGGGTGGCCCGCGTCGCCCGGGCGACAACCACCCCGTCCTGGTTGCGGCCGACGTGCACCAAGTTGACCACTCCTTCGCCGGGGCGGGAGCGGGATTCGCGCTTTCCGGTGCACTCGGTTTCGGCGTAGAGGGTGTCGCCGGCGAATAGCGGTGCCGGAAAGGAGATGTCGCTGAAACCGAGATTGGCCACCAGCGTGCCCTGGGTCAGTTGCGACACGGACAGCCCGACGATGGTCGACAACGTGAACATCGAGTTGATCAGCCGCTGACCGCCGAAGCCGGGCTGCGTGGCCGACCACGCCGCGTCGAGGTGCAATGCCTGGGTATTCATCGTGAGCGTGGTGAACACGACGTTGTCGGCCTCGGTCACCGTGCGGCCCGGCCGGTGTTCGTAGATGGTGTCGATGACGAACTCCTCGAACCACAGTCCGCGTTGGATCACGCGGCGGGCGGTCGCGGTCTCGTTCTCGGCGTTCACGAGAAGCCCAGTTCGCGCGCGATCAGCATCAGTTGCACCTCGGTGGTGCCCTCACCGATCTCCAGGATCTTGGAATCGCGATAGTGGCGTGCCACCGGGTACTCGTTCATGAACCCGTAGCCGCCGTGGATCTGGGTGGCCATCCGGGCGTTGTCCATCGCCGCCTCACTGGCGATCATCTTGGCGATCGAGGCCTCCTTCTTGAAAGGTTTGCCCGCCAGCATCTTTGCCGCTGCGTCGTAGTAGGCGGTGCGCGCCACGTGAGCGCGGGCCTCCATCCGGGCGATGGCGAACGCCACCGACTGGTACTCGCCGATCGGCTTGCCGAACGATTCACGCTCCTTGGCGTACGCCACGCTCTCGTCCACGCAGCCCTGCGCCGCGCCGGTGGCCAAGGCTGCGATGGCGATGCGCCCCTCGTCGAGGATCGACAGAAAGTTGGAGTAGCCGCGCCCACGGGTGCCGAGCAGGTTCTCCTTGGGTACCCGCACGTCGACGAAGGACAGCGGGTGGGTGTCGGACGCGTTCCAGCCGACCTTGTTGTAGGCGGGTTCGGCGGTGAATCCGGGCGTGTCGGAAGGCACGATGATGGTCGAGATCTCCTTGCGCCCGTTGTCTTTCACACCGGTGACCGCGGTGACCGTGACCAGGGAGGTGATGTCGGTACCCGAGTTGGTGATGAACTGTTTGGCGCCGTTGATCACCCACGAATCCCCGTCGTCGCGTGCGGTGGTGGCGGTGGCACCCGCGTCGGAGCCCGCCCCCGGTTCGGTCAGTCCGAATCCGGCGAGCGCGCGACCGGAGGTGAGGTCGGGTAGCCATCGCTGCTTCTGCTCATCGCTGCCGAACTTGTGAATCGGCATGGCGCCCAGACTCACTCCCGCCTCGAGGGTGATGGCCACCGATTGGTCGACCTTGCCGAGTTCTTCCAGTGCCAGTGCCAGCGCGAAGTAGTCACCGCCCATGCCCCCGTACTCTTCGGGGAACGGCAGCCCGAACAGGCCCATCTTGCCCATCTGGGAGACCACGTCGTAGGGAAAGCTGTGTTCGGCATCGTGTGTCGCCGAGACCGGGGCCACCACCGAGCGGGCGAAGTCGCGCACGGTGTGCATCAGGTCGGTGTATTCGGGGGTCAGTTCCATCTGTTCTCTCCTGCTGCGTCGGCGGGTGCGGTGTCGGCCGGGGTGATCTGGACAGGTGTGATGTGAGCAAGGCGCTGACCGGCGGAGACCTTGTCCCCCACCCGGACCGAGATCTGCGCCGTACCATCGACCGGCGCGGTGAGGGTGTGTTCCATCTTCATCGCCTCCACCACCACCACCGCTGCGCCGGCGGTGATCTCGGCTCCGGCGGTGGCAGGTACGGCCACCACGGTCCCCGGCATCGGACTCACGATGTCACCGGCATTCTCCTCGGCGGCCTCGTCGAGCAGTGCCCTGGCCTGGTGGACGAGCCAGGTTCCCTGCGGCCCCGACACCCACCACGAGTCGACTCCCCGCACACCGTGTGTGCCGGCGTCGGCGATCGTCCAGGATTGGCTGACGCCGTCCACGACCAGACGGACCCCGGCGCTCTCGGGTTGCGTGCGCGTCGGGTCCCCGCCACCGGGCAGGTAGCTCACCGATGCGTGCCAGCCGGGCGGGCCGGAGTCGTCGTCGACGTTCACCGTCACAGCCCCGTCGATCCGGCCGGTGTCGGTTCCGACGATGTCGGCGGTCACCGTGATGTGGTGGCCGCCCCAGGTGAGCCGCGTGATCACCGGCGCCCGGCCGCCGATCCGCCACCCCACCGCGCTGTGCCATACGTCCTGGGGCCACACGTCGGCGGCACCGTGTCCTACGAGTTGCCGTGCAACGCGGGCGAGTCCGACCAGGGCGAGTGCCTCTGGCGCCGGCGGCGGTGCGGTGTAGTCGGCGGCGAGCCGGTCGAGCAGTTCGGTGTCGAGGTCGGCGGCGGCCACCTGCGGCCGCGCCAGCACGTCGCGGCAGAAGTCGATGTTGGTGACCACGCCGAGCACCCGCGTCTCCGACAGTGCGTGGTCGAGCCGGTCGAGAGCCTCGGCGCGGTCGTCGCCGTAGGCGATGACCTTGGCGAGCATCGGGTCGTAGTCGCTGCTCACCACCAGGCCGCAGGCCATCGCCGAGTCGAGGCGCACTCCTGTCGCGGCCCCGGTCTCGGGGGTGGCGAGCGCGGTGATCGTGCCGCCGGTCGGCAGAAATCCCGCCGCCGGGTCCTCGGCGTATACGCGCGCCTCGACGGCGTGGCCGCGCAGCACGATGTCGTCCTGGGCGAGGTCGAGCGGTTCGCCCCGCGCCACCCGGATCTGCTGTTCGACGAGGTCGACGCCGGTCACCATCTCGGTGACCGGGTGTTCCACCTGCAGCCGCGTGTTCATCTCCATGAAGAAGAACTCGTCGGGGCGGTGCGCGGAGACGATGAACTCGACGGTGCCCGCGCCGGTGTACCCCACACTGCGGGCGGCGTCGCAGGCCGCAGCGCCGATCCGCTGCCGGGTGGCCTCGTCGAGCAGCGCCGACGGCGCCTCCTCGATGACCTTCTGATGACGGCGCTGCAGCGAGCACTCGCGCTCACCGAGGTGGATCACGGTGCCGTGGGCGTCGGCGAGCACCTGCACTTCGATGTGGCGCGGGGTGTCGACGAATCGTTCCAGGAACAGGGTGTCGTCGCCGAATGCGGACGCCGCCTCGCGCCGCGCCGTGGCCAGGGCGCCGGGCAGCGCGGCCGCATCGTCCACGCGGTGCATACCCTTGCCGCCGCCGCCCGCGCTGGGCTTGATGAGCACCGGGAACCCGATGTCGGAGGCGGCGTCGACGAGTTCGGCGTCGGAGAGTCCGGGTCGCGAGATGCCCGGCACCACCGGCACATTCCGATCCGATACGGCGGCACGTGCGGTGATCTTGTCGCCCATGGTGGCGATCGCGGTGGCCGGTGGTCCGATGAAGATGATGCCCGCATCGGCCAGCGCCTCGGCGAAAGCCTGGTTCTCCGAGAGGAATCCGTAGCCGGGATGTACCGCGTCGGTACCCGTGCGCCGCGCGGCGTCGAGCACTGCGGCGATGTCGAGGTAGCTCTCGGTGGCCGGCGCCGGACCGATGCGCACCGCGACGTCGGCGAGCCGCACGTGTTCGGCCTCGGCGTCGGGATCGGAGTAGACGGCGATGCTGCGGATGCCGAGGCGCCGCAACGTGGCGATCACACGGCAGGCTATCTCGCCACGGTTGGCCACCAGCACACTGCGAATCATTCTGGGCTGCGCCGGATCTGGGAGATCGTCGCCGGCGTGGGAGGTGTGGGATGCGCTCGATACATCCGGGACGGTGTCGGTCACGATGGGTTCCTCACATCCGGAAGACGCCGTAGCGCACGTCGGCGAGTGGGGCGTATCGGCAGGTCTCGAGCGCCAGGCTCAGCACGGTGCGGGTGTCGGCGGGGTCGATGACGCCGTCGTCCCACAATCGCGCCGTCGAGTAGTAGGCGTCGGACTGGCGTTCGAACTGGGCACGGATCGGTTCCTTGAACGCTTCCTCGTCGGCGTCGGGCCAGTGCTCGCCGCGACGCTCGATCTGGTTGCGGCGCACCGTTGCCAGGGTGTCGGCGGCCTGCGGGCCACCCATCACCGAGATGCGGGCGTTGGGCCACGTCCACAGGAATCGGGGCGAGTAGGCGCGTCCGCACATCGAGTAGTTGCCTGCGCCGAAGGAACCGCCGATCATCACGGTGAACTTCGGCACGCGGGCGCAGGCGACGGCGTTGACCATCTTGGCGCCGTTCTTGGCGATGCCGCCTTCCTCGTAGGCGCGGCCCACCATGAAGCCCGTGATGTTCTGCAGGAACACCAACGGGATTCGGCGCTGGTCGCACAGCTCGATGAAATGTGCTCCCTTGAGGGCGGATTCGCTGAAGAGCACACCATTGTTGGCCACGATGCCCACGGGGTGTCCGCCGATGTGGGCGAACGCGGTGACCAGCGTGGTGCCGTAATTCTGTTTGAACTCACGGTAATCGCCGCCGTCGGCGAGGATGCCGATCACCTCGCGCACGTCATAGGGCGTCCTCGGGTCGGTGGGCACCACGTCGTAGAGATCGGTCTGTGGACGCGCCGCGGGACGCGGAGCGGCCACCTCCCACTGCGCCGGCTCCCGCGGGCCCAGCGTCGCGACGATGTCGCGGACGGCGGCAAGGGCCTGCTCGTCGTTGTCCACCAGGTGATCGGTGACCCCGGAGACCGACGAGTGCATGGCCCCGCCACCGAGATCCTCTGCGGTCACGTCCTCGCCGGTGGCCGCCTTCACCAGCGGCGGTCCCGCCAGGAAGATGGTGCCCTGGTTGCGTACGATCACCGTCTCGTCGCTCATCGCGGGCACGTAGGCGCCGCCCGCAGTCGAAGAGCCGAGGACCGCGGCGATCTGCGGAATACCTGCGGCGCTCATCGTCGCCTGGTTGAAGAAGATGCGGCCGAAGTGGTCGCGGTCGGGGAACACCTCGTCCTGCGCCAGCAGCATCGCGCCACCCGAGTCGACGAGATAGATGCACGGCAGCCGGTTGGCCGCGGCGATCTCCTGCGCGCGCAGGTGCTTCTTCACCGTCATCGGGTAGTAGGTGCCGCCCGACACGGTGGCGTCGTTGGCCACGATCATGCATTCGCGCCCGGCGATCCGGCCGACGCCGGCGATCACGCCGGCCGCGGGCACCTTGTCGTCGTACATGCCGAGTGCGGCCAGCGCGGCGACCTCCAGAAACGGTGATCCGACGTCGAGCAGCGTGTCCACCCGATCGCGCGGCAGCAGTTTGCCGCGGGCGAGATGGCGGTTGCGCGCACGCTCGCCGCCGCCGACCGCGACACGTGCGAGCCGCTCGCGCAGGGCCGCGACATTGGCCTCGTGCGTCTCGCGGAAGCCGGCCGGTGTCGCCGCCGGCGGTGCAGTCGCCGCTGCCGGTGAAGTGGTGGACACCGCGCCCCTTTCAGTTAGCAATCATTAACTGAACGCGACACTAACCCATCGCCGACGCCGTGTCACGCCTTCGATTCATTCTCGCCCATGAGTGACGGCGATCACTATCTTTCGTAGTGTGTGAAGTGGGTCCACCACCCTTGGACCCGCCACACATGCGCGTCGGCACCACCCCTCGCCGACGCGGAACAGCAGAAGAAGGCCAGGTGAACCCATGACCCTCGCAGACGATCGAGCCGACCACCGCCCGCGCCGGCCCGGCACGACCCACCTCCCGACCAGCGACTTCACCCTCGCCGACCGCTACACACGGGAAACGGGCACGGTCCCACTCCCAGGTATCGCGGCGCTCGTGCGCATGATCGCCGACCGCACGCGCATCGATCGCCGCCGGAATCTGCGCACCGCGTCGTTCGTGTCGGGTTACGAGGGCTCACCGCTGGCCGGCTTCGATCTCGAACTCGCGCGACGCCACCACATCCTCGAACCCTTCGACGTGGTGCACCGGCCCGGACTCAACGAGGAGATCGCCGCGACGTCCGTGATGGGCACACAGCTGGCGCCCACGGTGAGCGAGTTGGCCGCCGAGCCGAGCGGCGCGCCGCGCGACGGCATCGTCGGCTACTGGTACGGCAAGGCACCCGGACTCGACCGGGCCTCCGACGCCCTGCGCCACGCCAACCTCATCGGCACACACCCCGACGGTGGTGCCGTGGCCCTGGTGGGCGACGATCCCGGCGCGAAGAGTTCCACCGTGCCGTGCACCTCGGAGATGGCGCTGGCCGACCTGTACATTCCGACCCTCTACCCGGCCGACTCGCAGGACATCCTCGAGCTGGGTGTGCACGCGGCCATGATGAGCCGGGTCAGCGGACTGTGGACGTCGCTGAAGATCTCGGCGCACGTGGCCGACGGTTCGTCGACCGCCGACCTCGGCCGGGTTCACCCCGTCCACGGCGACCTCGGCCGCAGTCCACACTTGCCGAGCGGCCGGCTTCTCGGTGCCGATCTGATGGAACTCGAACAGAATCAGCTCACCATCCGGATGCCGCGGGCGCTGGCCTATGCCCGCCTCAACGGCATCAATCGCATCACCGTGTCGAGCTCCGACGACCGGATCGGCATCGTGGCTGCCGGAAAGACCTACCTCGACATGCGTAATGCGCTGCACCTCATGGGAATCGACGATGCCGAGCTACATCGTCTCGGTATCCGCATCCTCAAGCTCGGGATGGTGTACCCGCTCGACCGCGAGATGGTGGAGCGCTTCATCACCGACACCGCGTCAGGGGAGATCGACGAGGTGATCGTGATCGAGGAGAAGCGCGACTTCATCGAAACCATGATGCGCGACATGCTCTATCGGCATCCGCGCGCGCCGCGGATCGTCGGCAAGGTCCACGAGGACGGGTCGACGTTGTTCTCTCGTTTCGGTGAACTCGACGTCGACGCGGTGACGCTCGGTCTTGCCACGCGCCTCGCCCGGCACCATCACGTCGAGGCAGCGCAGGCCTGGCTCGACCGTCGCGCCGCCCGCCACACACCCACCCGCATCGATCTCCCCTTGGCGGTACGCACCCCGTACTTCTGCTCGGGGTGCCCGCACAACAGTTCCACCAAGGTCGCCCCCGACACTCTCGTCGGCGGCGGTATCGGTTGTCACGCAATGGTGTTGCTGATGGACCCGCACCAGGTGGGTGATATCGCCGGGGTCACCCAGATGGGCGGTGAGGGCGCCCAGTGGCTGGGTATGGCACCGTTCGTCCCCGCGCGCCACTTCGTACAGAACATCGGTGACGGCACCTTCACACATTCGGGTTCGCTCGCACTGCGAGCGGCAGTGGCCTCGGGCGAGAACATCACCTACAAGCTGCTCTACAACGGCACCGTGGCGATGACCGGTGGCCAGGACGCGGTGGGCGAATTCGGCCTGACACGTCTCACCGAACTGCTGCTGGCCGAGGGGGTCGCACGCATCGTGGTGACCTCCGACGATCCCGACCGCACCCGTACCCACACGCTGGCCCGGGGTGTCACGGTGCGCCACCGCGACGACATGCTGGACGTCCAAACCGAACTCGCGCAGATCCCCGGCGTGACCGTTCTCATCCACGATCAGCACTGCGCAGCCGAAAAACGCCGCAAGCGCAAGCGGGGACAGATGCCGACGCCGACGCAGCGGGTGATGATCAACGAACGGATCTGCGAGGGATGCGGCGACTGCGGCGAGAAGTCGAACTGTCTGTCGGTGCATCCGGTGGCCACCGAGTTCGGCCGCAAGACCCGCATCGACCAGAGTTCGTGCAACCTCGACTTCTCCTGTCTCGCCGGTGATTGCCCGTCGTTCGTCACCGTCACCCCGGGTGCGGTGCCGCAGGCACGGCGGTCCGTCGACCTGCCGGCCGAGGCTCTGCCGGACCCGCACGGTACCGAGACCTTCACGCGGAACACTGATTTCACGATGCGGATCACCGGAATCGGTGGCACCGGGGTGGTCACGGTGTCACAGGTGCTGGCCACCGCCGCCTTCCTCGACGGCCACGCCGCACGGACCGTCGACATGACCGGGCTCGCCCAGAAGGGCGGGGCGGTGGTCAGCGACCTCAAGGTGACCGCGGCACCCACCGAACAGGCGGCCAAGGCTGCCTCCGACAGCTGCGATCTCTATCTGGCGTGCGACTCGATCGTCGGCACCGACCCGATGCACCTCAAGGTCGCCGCCGCCGATCGCACCACGGCGATCGTGTCGACCACGCAGATCCCGACCGGAGCGATGGTCATCGACACCGCGGCGGGATTTCCGGCCGACTCCCGCATCCACGAACGGATCGACACTCAGGTGGCACGGGCGGCCTACCTCGACGCGGGCGCGCTGAGCACCGAATTGTTCGGCGACGAGCAATTCGCCAACATGCTCATGGTCGGTGCGGCGTATCAGACCGGTGCGCTACCGATCTCGGCCGCGTCGATCGAGAAGGCCGTGGAACTCAACGGTGTGGCCGTGGCGGCGAACATCGCCGCCTTTCGTCGGGGTCGGCAGGCGATCGCCGATCCCGGTGCGCTCGCGGACACGGTGTCGGGAAGCGCGGCGGTATCGGGAAGCGCGGAGGTGTCGGGAAGCGAGGCGCTGACCGCCCCTTCGATCAGTGCGCATGCGGTTCGAGCGGTGGCGGCGCGGGGCGTCGACGACGCCATCGCAGGGCCGGTGGCACTGCGCTACGACGAACTCGTCGCCCACTCCGACGAGGACTATGCCCGCAGCTTCCTGGACGTGGTGGCCGACGTACAGCAGACCACGCGCTCGATCGAGCTCACCGAAGCCGTGGCGCGCAACCTGTACAAGCTGATGGCCTACAAGGACGAGTACGAGGTGGCCCGCCTGACCGCCGACCCGGCGTTCGCCGCGCAGATCGCCTCGGCCTACGGTGATGATGCGCGGGTGGCGGTGCGCCTGCATCCGCCGCTGCTGCGGGCGATGGGTCGCACCAGCAAGATGGCGTTCGGCGCGAAGACCGCGCCACTGCTGTCGGGGCTGGCCCGGATGAAGCGGCTGCGGGGAACGCGGCTGGACCCGTTCGGCCACACCGAGATCCGACGCACGGAGCGCGAACTGATCGTCGAGTACCGGGGTCTGATCGATTCGGCGCTGGCCGCATGGTCGGCGGACCGGATCGGGCCCGCTCAGTTGCCCGCACTGGTCGGCCTCGCCGCGCTACCGGACATGGTCCGCGGCTACGAGCAGATCAAGATGGGCAATGTGGCGCGCTACCGGGAGGAACTGGTGCGGCGGCGGGTGGAGTTGGGCATCTGATCTCGCTGCTACAAATGCGGTGTCAGCGACCCGCGACAACAATAGTCGGCTCGACAGGTCGCTGGCGCCGCTCCCGTAGCAGCCTTCAGTCACCCATCCTGCGGGGTCCGGCACTGCAGCGCCGCGGTGGCCATCGCGGTCAACAGGGTGCGTAACCGCACCTCGTCGATGTCGGGCAGCCTGGGCGAGGAGTTCAGCAGACCGAACGTGGCGTGGACGCGGACCCTCGCCTCCGCACGGGTCAGGCCCGTCCACCCCGTCTCCGCCGCCCACTGCAGCAACACGTCCACCCACTGTTCGACATAGCGGCGCTGCAGCGACCGCACCTCGTGATTGGCCGCGGGCGTCAACGAGTGCAGGTCGCGGTCCTGCACCACGATGAGATCGGGTTTGGTGACCAGCATGTCGATGTGGAAGTGGATGAGCGCCTCGAGTGTCTGGGCGGGCGGCAGCCCCCGGCCCACCACCTCGTCGCCGCCGTCGCGCAGCCGCACGCTGATGTCGATGAGCATCTGGTCGAGCAGATCGGTCTTCGACGCGAAATGCCGGTACATCGCGGGACCACTGACGCCGACGGCCCCGCCGATGTCCTCGAGTCGCACCCCGGCGAACCCACGGTCGGCCATCTGCCTGGCCGCTGCGGCCAGCATTTCGACCCGGCGCGCGGCCTTGGCTTCTCCGCGGCGGGTACGGGGTGTGGTCGACACGGCGTCGACCGGTTGATCGCGGCTGGTCATGGTGACCACGAATCTACCGTCGCCGACACGCGTTCCCGGCAGAACGGGCCAGGCGCCGGGGCGCGGTCACCACCCGTCGATGTGCAGCACCTCGTCGAGCGGCCGTCGGCCTGCCGGTTTGAAGTCGGTGCCCTTCGTGTAGGCGACCGGCAGCAACACACCCTGATGCACGGTCGGCGGGATACCGAGCAACTCGGCCACCTCGCGCTCGTAGGTGAGGTGCAAGGTGGTCCACGCCGACCCCAACCCGCGGGCGCGTAGCGCCAGGGCCAGACTCCACGCGCCGGGCAGCAGCGATCCCCACACCCCGGCCTGGTTACCCTCCGGCAGCTCACCTCCGGTGTAGATGGCCCCGATCACCAGCACGGGCACCCGGCCCATCACCTCGGCCAGATACGTCGAACTCGACGCGACGCGACGCGCGGTGTCGGTGGTGGCGTCACGCTGCGCGGCGTAGGCGGCGAACGAGCGCGCGTAATACGCCGCCACCTTTTCCTTGATCTCGGGATCGGTGAGCACGATCCAGTGCCACGTCTGGCTGTTGCCGCCGGTCGGCGCCTGCAACGCCACCTCGAGGGCCTCCTTGACCACCTCGATCGGGACCGGACGGTCCAGGTCGAGACGTTTGCGCACCGACCTCGTCGTGGTGAGCAGTTGGTCGGGGTCGAGCGGTAGCAGTTCGGTCATGTCATTCCTCGTGTCGAATGCGGTGACGCGGACCCACATCACCCGCCAGGAGACCTGCGGCCGCCAGGTGTTCTATCAGGCCGTCGGTGAGCGGAAGTGCCCGCATCGTCTCGACGTCGAACCAGCCGGCGTCGGCGGCGTCGTCTCCCGCCGCGAGCCTACCGCCCACCGCATACCCGACGAAGTCGTGCACCTCGAACACACCGCCCCGCCCGTCCGGGATGTCGACCACCCACACCTGCGCGCCGACCTCGATCTCGATGCCGGTCTCCTCCAAGACCTCACGGATCACCGCATCGTGCAACGACTCTCCCGCCTCCACCTTGCCGCCGGGCACCGACCATCGCCCGGCCTGCGGCTCGCGTGCGCGCCGCACCAGCAGCAGACGTCTCGCCTCGTCGTGCACCACCGCGCCCACCCCGAGGATGCGACGGGTCACGTCTGCCCGCTCTCCAGCGACGACCTGATGCGACGGTCCCGGCTCGGCACCAAACCGTCGAGGGCGCCGGCGATCGCGCGGCGCATCGGTCCCGGTCCGGACCCGTCGGCCCACGCCGCGAGCCCGTCAACCTGCCCGTCGGCGAGCAGATCGACGGCGCGAATCCGTTGGCGGCCAACCAGTTCTGCGGCATGGTCGGTGTCGCGGTGGACTATTACGCTGGCACCTTCGGGCGGCAGCGGCGACAGCCACGCATCGGGTGCGGCGATCCGCACGTCGGCCGGGAACAAGGCCAGCGCAGCCCCGCCCGCGCCCTCGCCGAGAAGGACGGAGACCGACGGCGTGGGCACGTCGATCAGATCGGCGAGGCAGCGCGCGATCTCGCGGGCCAGACCCGCCTCCTCCGCGGTCGCCGACAGTTCGGCGCCGGGAGTGTCGATCACCGTCACGACGGGGCGCTGCAACTCCCGCGCCAGTGTCAGACCGCGTCGAGCCACCCGCAGATCGGCGGGTCCGATGAGCTGACCGTGGCGCTGTGTGTACCGGTCCTGACCGATCACCACCACCGGATGTCCGCCGATCCTGCTGAGCGCCAACCAGATCGGGCCTTGGCGGCCGATCACCACCGACGCCTGCGCGGTGAGCAGTTCCCGCAGGCCGGGACGGGCGGGATCGCGGGCGGCAAGTACCATTTCCCATGCAGACAGCGATGTGTGGGCCACCGGATCGTCGACGACGAGTGACACCGCGTCGTCCGGCGGTGCCATCAGCAACTCGACCACCCGTCCGGTGAGCGCGGCCAGACCCGACAGCGGTACCACGGCATCGAAGAGTCCGCGGGCCACCAGATTTTCCGCCCGCTGCACCCCTTCGGGAAAAGGATTGCCGGACAACCCTTCATAGACCCGGGGACCCAGGAAGCCGATCAGGGCACCGGGTTCGGCCCAGGTGATGTGGCCCATCGAACCCCACGATGCGAACACCCCGCCCGTGGTCGGATGCCGCAGGTACACCAGAAACGGCAGCCCCGCGTCGCGATGCGATTTGACCGCGCCGGTGATCCCGACCATCTGCAGGAACGCCAAGGTGCCCTCCTGCATCCGCGTACCCCCCGAGGCGGGCAATGCCAGCACTGCGAGGCGTTGCTCGGTGGCGCGACGGATCGCCCGCACCACTCGCTCGCCGGCCACGCGGCCGATCGAGCCACCGAGGAACCCGAACTCGCTGACCACCAACGCCACTCGCACGCCGCCCACCACACCGCTGCCGGTGATCACCGACTCGTCGACGCCGGTCGCCGCTTCGGCGCGCCGCAGGTCGGCGGCGTAGTCGTCGGAGACCGGACCCTGATCGGCGGGCACGTCCCACGACTGCCAACTCGCGGCGTCGATGACTGCCTCGAGCACCTGCGCAGCAGAAGGTCGGGTGGCCACGTGTCACCGTGAGTAGACGACGCGGGTGAACAGGAAGATGTCGGCCACCGATCGGCGTTTGCGGTCGACGACGACCCACAGGAGCCCGATCGCGAAGAACGTACAAATCAGCGCCCGGACCAGTGCCACCGACGGCCTAAGCCGATTGCCCTTGCGGGTCACCACCCGCAACCCCATCACCACACAGCCCAGGCTGCGACCGGACACCGCCCAGCACGACGCGAGGTAGGCCACCGACACCGCCATGAACACCGTAAACGTGAACAGACCGCTGACATCCGGCGCCGAGAAATGGTGCACGTTGTAGAGCAGTCGCGCCAGCAGCAGACTGACGTAGATGCCGCCCAGGATCGCCAGCACCGCCATGAGGTCCAGCAGCGCCGCGGCGCCCCGACTGACGATGCCCGCGGTCTTCTCCCGGTCGCGTACCGCATGCGCATCGACGATCACGCGCTGAGTCCGACGCCGCGGACGTGCAGGTCGGTCGATCGGCTCAGTCACGGCCGGGGTCCTCGTCGATCTCGGTCACCAGGGTCACGTCGGTGACGATCGGCCCAACCGGCCCGGTGGAGTCAGGTTCGGCGGAGTCAGGTTCGGCGGAGTCAGGTTCGGTGGGTGGGGTTCCGTCGCGCCCACGGCGCGCCCGTCTGCGCAGTATCCGCCCCACCAGGTCCGCGACGGCGTCGTCGGCGCGTTCGCTGCTGGAACGCACATCGGTCATCACGTCGGCGGTGACCGAGGTGCTGGCCTCACGGATGATGCCGGGCAGGTCGACGCCGTCGATCACCACGTCGGCGAGGCCGATCAGGTCGACCCGGTTGATCACCGCGTCGACGTCGACTCGCTCGATCGCACCGTCGAGATCCACCCGCGCCACCACCGCGTCGAGATCCACCTTGTCGAGAACGCGATCGACGTCGATGCGGTCGATGATGGCGTCGAGGTCGACCCGCGCGACTGCGGCGTCGAGATCCACGCGCGCGATGATCGCATCCAGGTCGACACTCGCGACGATCGCGTCGAGATCCAGGCGTGCCACGATGGCGTCGAGGTCGACGGTCGCGACGATCGCGTCGATGTCCACGTTGTCGACGACGAGTGCGGTGAGATCCACTTCGCTGGTGAAGGCATCGACCACCTCACGCACCAGGGCGCCGAGCCCCGACTGCGTGCCCGCGACGGCCATCGCGCCCGCTGTGCCGACCACGTCGTGCGCGGTCCGGCGCGCTGCGTGCACGGCACTCCCGGCGACCGGGATGTGCTCGGCGGTGTCGGCCAGCGCCGATGCCGCCCGCAACGGCAGACCCAGTAGCGAGCGACGGGTCGATTCCCGGCGCTCGATCGACCCCGGGTCGGCGTCCTCGCTCACCACCTGAGTATCTCACGCACCACCGGCCTCACGGTGGCCGAACAGTGCGGTCACGCGAACGAGGCACAACACACGGGCGGCACGACATACAGGCGGCACGACATACAGGCGGCACGACATACAGGCGGCACGACATACGAACGGGGTGTCGCCGACGATCGTCGGCGACACCCCGTTCGGTGTTCGCGTGCTTCCCCGGGCCCGCGGGAGCGGTCACCCGGGAATCATCACAGGTTCTCGTAGAGCTCCCGGGCCAGTGCGGCGGTCTCACTCGGCGTTTTGCCGACCTTCACACCGGCGGCCTCGAGCGCTTCCTTCTTGGCCTGCGCGGTGCCGGAGCTACCGGACACGATCGCACCCGCGTGGCCCATCGTCTTGCCCTCCGGGGCGGTGAAGCCCGCGACGTAGCCGACAACCGGCTTGGAGACGTTGGCCTTCACGTAGTCGGCGGCACGTTCCTCGGCGTCGCCGCCGATCTCACCGATCATCACGATGACCTTGGTCTCGGGGTCCTTCTCGAACGCCTCGATGGCGTCGATGTGGGTGGTGCCGATCACCGGGTCGCCGCCGATGCCGATGGCGGTGGAAAAGCCCAGGTCGCGCAGCTCGTACATCATCTGATAGGTCAGCGTGCCCGACTTGGAGACCAGGCCGATCGGACCCTTTCCGGTGATGTTCGCCGGGGTGATGCCCACCAGCGACTCCTCCGGGGTGATGATGCCGGGACAGTTCGGCCCGATGATGCGGGTCTTGTTGCCCTTATCCACGTTGTAGGCCCATGCGTAGGCGGTGTCCTGCACCGGGATGCCCTCGGTGATGACCACGAGCAGCGGGATCTCCGCGTCGATGGCCTCGATGATGGCGTCCTTGGCGAACTTCGGCGGCACGAAGGCGATCGAGACGTCGGCCCCGGTCTCCTTGATGGCCTCGGCGACGGTGCCGAACACCGGCAGCTCGACGTCGGACCCGTCCTTGGCCGTGTGGCTGACCGTGGTGCCTGCCTTGCGTGCGTTGACGCCGCCGACCACGTTGGTGCCCGCCTTGAGCATCAGCGCGGTGTGCTTGGTGCCCTCGCCGCCGGTGATGCCCTGGACGATGACTTTGCTGTCTTTGTTGAGAAAGATCGACATTGGTTGCGGCCCCTTACTTGCTCGCCAGCTCGGCGGCCTTGTCGGCGCCCGAGTCCATCGTTTCGGCGAGCGTCACCAGCGGGTGATTCGCGTCGGCCAGGATCTTGCGGCCTTCTTCGACCTTGTTGCCGTCCAGACGCACGACGAGCGGCTTGTTCGCCTCGTCGCCCAGCTTGTTCAGCGCGCCGACGATGCCGTTGGCAACGGCGTCGCACGAGGTGATGCCGCCGAACACATTCACGAATACGCTCTTGACCTGCTCGTCGCCCAGGATGACGTCGAGGCCGGCGGCCATCACCTCTGCCGAGGCGCCACCACCGATGTCGAGGAAGTTGGCCGGCTTCACGCCGCCGTGATCCTCACCGGCGTAGGCCACCACGTCGAGGGTCGACATGACCAGGCCCGCACCGTTGCCGATGATGCCGACCTGCCCGTCGAGCTTGACGTAGTTGAGGTCGTTCTCCTTGGCCTTGAGCTCGAGCGGATCGGTGGCGTCGCGATCCTCGAACTCCTCGTGGTCGGGGTGCCGGAAGTCGGCGTTCTCGTCGAGGGTCACCTTGCCGTCGAGGGCCAGGATCTGGTCGTCGGGCGTGCGGACCAGCGGGTTGACCTCCACCAGGGTGGCGTCCTCGCCGACGAAGACCTCCCACAGCTTGGCGATGGTCACCGCGGCGGCGTCGAGAACCTCCGCGGGCAGGTGGCCCTGCTCGGCGATCGAGCGCGCGGTGGCCACGTCGACGCCCTTGACGGCGTCCACGGGCACCTTGGCGAGGCGTTCGGGCTTGGTGGCCGCCACCTCTTCGATCTCCACGCCGCCCTCGACCGAGCACATCGCGAGGTAGGTGCGGTTGGCGCGGTCGAGCAGGAAGGAGATGTAATACTCCTCCGCGATGTCACTCGCCTCCGCGACGAGCAGTTTCTTGACGATGTGGCCCTTGATGTCGAGGCCGAGAATGTTGTCCGCGTGGGACTGCGCGTCGTCAGGGGTCGCGGCGAACTTCACGCCGCCTGCCTTGCCACGTCCGCCGGTCTTGACCTGTGCCTTGATCATCACCGGCTTGCCGATTTCCTCGGCGATAGCCCGCGCATCGGCGGCAGTGTCGGTCACCCGCCCGGGTGTGGTGGGAACCCCATGCTTGGCGAACAGTTCCTTCGCCTGGTATTCGAAGAGATCCATTCAGCTCACCATTTCGTCGGTTCGCCCGCTCGTGTTGGGTGTAACGCGGGCCATATCGGACTCTAAACCCGCCGGGTAACGGCTCAGAGAGGACCTCTGTACCTTGTGCGACAGATCACTCACTCAGTCGTGATGCGCAACTACTCGGAGCCGCGGCCGGCAAGGCCTCACCGATGGCCCACGACGGCCCCCAATCGGATCGGCAGCCGTGGTCGGATACACTGCTGCGTCGACGTCGGAGACGAGTCGGGCACGCGAAATCGCGTGCAACGGGCGGTATTTGACATCGCCAACGGAGTGTTCAGCACAGCGTGAACGCGGGCGGGATTTGTGACACAGTTCACAAATGCCGGGGAAATTCCGGCCGTCCGTTGGACTTGCCGCAATCGTTTCGTTACCGTCAGTCGAGCAGTCGGATCACAAAAGGGTCACAGATCGTTGCGGCCCCGGAGCGATCACGAAGTCACGAGATTGAGGTGGGCGAGTTGGCGGGACGTGGAAATGTCGGCGGGCAGGTGCTGACCGCACGCGAAGCCGTCCGACGCCACAACGCCTCAGTTGGCGAATTCGACGACACCGAGATGACGACGATCATCCCCATCGACGAACTCGAGTCCTACGATCCCGCCTCCGAGGGTGCCGCCGCCGTCGAGAACTCGTGGTCGCCGGCCACGTGGGAACCGTATTACCGGCCCACCCGCTCGGAGATCACCCAGGACATCCTCATCCCCGAGGGCGAGTTCGAGGCCTACGGCCTGCACGCCGACGATGCCGATCCGTTCGACGCGAACGGTGCGCGGCTGGATTCGTTCACCGACGAGGCGGGCCTGGGGACCACCCACAGCGGCGAGCTGGCTCTCGGCGACATCGCGGATACCTCTTTCCGCCGCATCCCCGATCCCGAGCGAGTCCGCACCCGCGGCAAGCATCGCATCGCGGCACCGCCGAACGCCTTGCGCGGTGGACGCGCGGCACTGGTGGCCATGGCGGCCGGAGCCGCGGTCGCGGCTGTCGCCCACGTGAGCAACACCGACGACGCACCCACGGTCGCCACGCCGGCCAACGCTGCCAACGTCGACCCCGCCGCGGGCGCCGTTCCCGATCTCGGACCGGGTATCGCCGCCTCCGACCCCACGTCGCAGGATCTGAGCACGTTCACCGACCAACTCGCGGTCGGCAAGCAGATGGCCGCCGCGGAGGCCCAGCGCGAGGCGCTGGCCAGCCGTCCCATGTTCGTCTCACCGCTCCCGCTGGGCAGCTACCAGTTCACGTCGGGATTCGCGATGCGCTGGGGCAGCTTCCACGGTGGCATCGACTTCGCCGCACCGCTGGGCACCCCCATCCACGCCGCCACCGACGGTGTGGTGATCGAGGCCGGCCCCGCGTCGGGGTATGGCAACTGGGTGCAGATCCGCGCGAACGACGGCACCGTCACGATGTACGGCCACATGGCGTCGTCGGGTGTACTGGTCCAGAAGGGCCAGCACGTGACCGCGGGCGACGTCATCGCCCTGGTCGGCAGCGAAGGCTTCTCCACCGGCCCGCACTGCCACTTCGAGGTGTGGAAGAACGGCACCATGAAGATCGACCCGGCGCCCTGGCTCGCCGAGCACGGCGTCCGCCTCTCCGCCTACACCGGATAGGGCTTCCCCGCGGGCCGTCGAGCGTGCCCACTTCCGAGTCGAGCGTGCCCACATCACTGTTGACCGTGCCCACATCTCCGTCGACCGTGCCCAAACCAGGGTCGGCCGTGCCCACATCCGAGTCGACCGTGCCCACATCCGAGTCGAGCGTGCCCAAACCAGAGTCGACCGTGCCCACATCCGAGTCGAGCGTGCCCACTTGCGAGTCGAGCGTGCCCACATCTCCGTCGACCGTGGCCCATCTGCTCCTAGTTGGGCACGCTCGACGAAATTGTGGGCACGCTCAACCGGATTGTGGGCACGCTCGACGGGATCAGAGTTTCTCGCCGGGAAGGCCGCCGAGGGTCATGAAGGTCATCCGGCCGACGCCGCCACCGAAATCGAACGTGATGCGTTCGGTGGGACCGCTGCCCTCGCGGGCCACGGCTTTACCGAGACCGTACTTGGGGTGATTCATCCGGTCGCCGATGTCGTAGTGCACCTGCTTGTTGCGGCCACGCATCGGGTCCGACGAGTACGACGATCGGCCCAACCGTCCCGTCGACCCGTCGCCACGTCCGAACACCCCGCCACTGGAGCCGAGGTGGCGAGCGCTCGTCCGCTTGGGCTCGGTGCGCCGCCAATCCAGCAGGTGTTGCGGAATCTCTTGCAGGAAGCGCGATTCCGGGTTCGAAACCGGCTGGCCCCACGACGCGCGGGTCAGCGAGCGGGTGAGGTACAGCCGCTGTTTGGCGCGTGTGATCCCGACGTAGGCCAGCCGTCGTTCCTCGCTGAGTTCGGCCGGATCACCCAGCGCCCGCAGGTGCGGGAAATGTCCGTCCTCCCAACCGGTTACGAACACGACAGGGAATTCGAGACCCTTGGCGGTGTGCAGGGTCATCAGCGTGACCACCCCGTCGCCCTCGTCGGGCACCTGGTCGGCGTCGGCAACCAGCGACACCTTCTCCAGGAACGCCGCCAGTGACCCGGGCTCCGGTTCCCCGTCGCTACCGCCGAGCGCCTCGTCGATCTCCTCGAGATCGTCGGCCGACTCGGCTGCCGCTGCCTCGGCACTGAATTCTGCTGCGACGGCGATCAATTCGTTGAGGTTGTCGAGTCGCGCACCGTCCTGCGGATCGTTGGAGGCCTCGAGTTCGGCGCGGTAGCCGCTGCGGTCGACGATGGCGGCGACGAGCTCACCGAGGTCGGCGCCCTCCTCGGTGGCGTCGACCACGGCAACGTCCGCGTCACCCGATCCGGCAGCGCCGAAAGTTGTCAGGAAGTCGCGGCGCAGTCCCTCGATCAGGTCGACGAAGCCGCCGATCTGCTTGACCGCACGGGTGTTGAGCAACGCGACCTTGCCCTCGGCGCCGTCGAGCAATGCCTGATAGAAACTCACGCCGGTGTTCTCGGCGTGCACCGCCACGCACGCCTCGGCGCGGTCGCCGATGCCCCGGCGCGGTGTGTTGAGGATGCGACGCAGACTCACCGCGTCGTCGGGGTTGGCGACCACTCGCAGGTAGGCCACCACATCGCGGACCTCCTTGCGCTCGTAGAACCGCGTTCCGCCGACCACCTTGTAGGGGATTCCGTGCCGCACGAACACTTCTTCGAGCGCACGCGAGCCGGTGTTGGTGCGATAGAACACGGCGATGTCGGAGTACTTGAAGGTCTCCGAGGACCCGCCGATCGTGTAGTCGGTGAGCCGCTCGATCTCGGTGGCGATGAACATCGACTCGTCGCGGTCGGAATCGGCGACGTATCCGACGATCAGCTCACCATCGCCCGAATCGGTCCACAGCCTCTTGTCGCGACGGTTGGGATTGCGCGCGATCACCGCGTTCGCCGCCGACAAGATCGTCTGGGTGGACCGATAATTCTGTTCCAGCAGAATGGTTTCCGCGTTCGGGAAGTCGCGTTCGAACTCCTCGATGTTGCGGATCGTGGCACCGCGGAACGCATAGATCGACTGGTCGGCGTCGCCGACCACGCACAATTCCGACGGTGCCACCGCCGACTCGTGCGCATCGCCGCTGCCCACCACCAGCTCACGCACCAGGACGTACTGCGCGTGGTTGGTGTCCTGATACTCGTCGACCAGGACGTGCCGGAACCTGCGGCGGTAGTACTCGGCGACCTCCGGATGACGCTGAAGCAATGCCACCGTCTCGCCGATCAGATCGTCGAAGTCGAAGGCGTTCGCCCCACGTAGCCGCCGCTGGTACTCGTCGTAGATCAGCGCGATGTTGCGTTCGGCGGGCTCGGCCTCCGCGGTGGCCGCCAATGCGGCTTCGGGATCGACGAGTTCGTTCTTGTAGTTGGAGATCACCACGCCGACACCGCGCGGACTGAACTTCTTGGGGTCGAGGTCGAGATCGCGCACGATCATCCCCAGCAGCCGCCGCGAGTCGTCGGCGTCGTAGATCGAAAAGTTGGAGTTCCGGTGTTCCAACAACGCCGACTGCGCGCGCAGGATGCGCACACAGGTGGAGTGGAAGGTGGAGATCCACATGTAGGCGGCGCGCGGACCCACCAGGCCGATCACCCGTTCCCGCATCTCGGCGGCGGCCTTGTTGGTGAAGGTGATCGCGAGCACCTGACCGGGCGTGACGTCGCGCTCGGCCAGCAGGTAGGCGATTCGCCGGGTGAGCACCGCGGTCTTTCCCGACCCGGCGCCGGCGACGATCAGCAGCGGCGGGCCGGTGTGCAGGACCGCAGCGCGCTGTTGCGGATTGAGGCCTTCGAGCAGGGCCGCGGAACGATCGTCACCGGACGGTGCTCGACCGCCGGGTGAGGAGTCACGGGTGGTACTGGTCATCGAGGAACAAGGCTACCCGCCGACCCCGACATCCCCCGCCGACGTCCCGCCCCGCACACCGCCGAGAGCCGCCGACACAACCGGGGGTATTCGGCGCGGCCCGTCATTCGGTGACCACACAGTCGGTATGCCCATGTCCGATTCCGTGCTATTCCTGATTCACCACTGCAGGCACGGTGGCAACCGACGCGGCCGAGAACCCGGGCCGATAGGATGTGCGCGCCGGGGTTTCGTCACGTTCGCGCAGGGCTGTGTACTTCAGCCGCCTGTGCCGCGCAGTCCCGGGGTGTCCACGGAACGCGAAGAGCGAGGAAACCGAACGATGAAGCAGTCCTCGAACACGATCCCTGCGGTGATCCTGGGGGTCGGCGGCCTCGCAGTGATCGTCGCATTGGTGCTGGCATTCATCCCGTTCGGAACCGACGGTTCGGCCCAGCCGACCGCGGCCTTCCGCGCACAGCACAGCCTCGACGACGTCGCGTTCAAGTTCGGCACCAGCGCCGGCGCCCGCTACACGGGCAAGCTCACCTACGCCTACGAGAAGGGCGCGACGCCCTCGACAGTGGATTTCACCAACCTGACGGTGACCTCGTCGAACAACGCCGAAGGTGCGATCACCGTCAACGGCAACCAGGCGCAGTACCGCCAGATCGGCAACAACCAGTTCGTCAGTGGCCCGGAGAGTTTCTGGACCGCGCTCCTCAGCGACACCCAGAAGGAAAACCTCGATCTCGCCCCCACCGACAACAAGTGGTCCAGCGCGCGGTTCACCACGCTCCCCTACATCGGCGGAATCCTCTCGCCCAGCCTGCTTGCCGGGCGCTTCGCCAACACCGAACTCGTCGATCCGCCCACCCTCGGTGCCGAACTGCCCGCTCCGTCCAAGGGGCTGCCCGATGCCCGGTTCTGGCCCACCTCCGACCCGCCGATCACGTCCCTGGGCGAGGGCAAGGTGCGTTCGGGCAAGTGGGAGGTCTCCTACGACGCGGGCTCGAAGGGCATCACCCACGTCAAGGGCGAGTATTCCGAGGGCAGCACCGCCGTGTACACCGTCGACGCCGACGTGACCGCACTCAACAGCGACGCCGTCCAGAAGGTGTTCGCCAATGCGCGATCGATCGTCCCCGAGATCACCTCGGCACCGGCGCCCGGCCTGACCATGCGCAACCCGCTCGTCTCGTCGAAGCAGACCGGACCCTGTGACCCTTCGGGCTGCGGCTACGACATCACGCTCGGCGCCAACCCGGATTCCGATGACTCGCTCGGAGGTCACGTGAACTACGCGCTGACCGTCAACTTCGCCGTCAACAACAGTCCGCCGGGCCAGGTCGGCGGCTCGTGCAACCCGGTGGTGCGGGTCGACTTCGGCAAGACCAGCCAAACCCGCTGCGTGGCAACAAATCTGCCCAGTGGAGGCGGATCGATCCGGTCCAACCCCACGATCACCAAGTACCTCGCGTTCCTCGACAACGACGCGGAGTTCCTCAACAACCTGATCGACGACAACGAGAACTCCAGCAAGCAATCGGTCACCATGGTGCGCACCGGATTGAAGAAGCCCGGCGCCGCGGCGTACGCGAACTCGATCACCGGGCTCCCGAGTAGCTACGCCGTCAAGGAGGGCGACTACCTGTTCGACGGACTCGCACCGAACGACACCCTGCTGGTGACCTTCGCGAGCGGCTACTCCGATCACATCACCAACGGTGTCTTCGACCCGAATTGGGAGGGCACCAAGACGATCACCACCCAACTCGACGAGCAGGTGAAGGCCGCAGGCAAACGCGACATCTCCTACTGGGCGGCCGACAAGGACACCGAGGCCGCGCTGCAGACGCTGGTGGCCTCCACCGGCCACAGCGACAAGGTCACCGTGTATCGGCGCTAGTAAACCCGGGCACGCTCGACGGGATTGTGGGCACGCTCGACCGAGATCTGGGCACGCTCGACCGAGATCTGGGCACGCTCGACGGGATTGTGGGCACGCTCGACGGGGTTCCGGGCACGCTCGACGGGATTGTGGGCACGCTCGACGGGACCCGGCATCGGTTCCTAGCGCCCGAGGAGTCGGGCGTCGACCACTTCGCCGACGCGTCCGTCGCCGGTGTGCACGGCGAGACCCGGTGTGAGGGGCCGAATCCGGAGGTCGGTGCCATGACCCTCGAGCTGTACGTAGATCACGTGCAGACCCTGCGTCAGCGATACCGTCACCGGGTCCCCACCGGCCAGCGACATCTCGACCCGGCCGTCGGCGGTGGCGCAGTAGCCCATCGCGATCGTCCACCGCCACTGGATCAGCGGTCCGTTGAACTCGAGGCGGGCCGGGCCGTCGATCTCCGGCCGGGCACAGGTGCCCGAGCCCGCCGGGAAGGTCCGTGCCGGTGTCACCGCGCCCGGCACGGCACGGCCCGAGTTGTCGAGCACGATCAGCTGATCGGTGCTGTCGCCGAATCGTGGGCGGTCGCGCACGCGACCGAAGGTGTGGCTGATCTGGTTCTGCGGGTAGGCCACCGGGAGCAACACCTCCAACGGCAGCGACTGGTCGAACATCGTGCGTGACGCGTTGTCGGCGAGAGCGCGGCGGGCGTTGGCCAGATACGGCCCGGTGGGATCGTCGCGCCATGACGACGAGTACCCGGCCACCGAGACCAGCGACGACGCCAGCACCAACGCGCCCACCACCACCGACACCATGCTCAGGGGCCCCGGCCCGGGATTCGGCTGTCCCGGCGCGGGTGCAGCGACATGTCGGCCGCCGACCGTCGCTTCTGGATCCGGCCGCGTCCGACGGGCCGGGGCGGCGGCCAGCAAGGCGATCGCGATGGTCATCACCAGCGCCGAATCGGGCAGATACCGCATCGTCTGGGCGAGTTCGAGAGCGGTGTTGGCGCTCGACCGGTTCCACATCACCGGGATCTGCGCGCCCACCACATACAGGGCGGTACCCACCAGCACCGCCGGTGCGCCCGCCCGGCGCATCACCGCCCACACCACCACCGCTGCCAGCATCAGCCAGCCGGCGATCACCATCCACAATGGCGCGAATCCCATGGGCGGACTGGGCACCCACCGTTCCCACTCCCACGGGCCGCCGACCAGCGACGGCACCAGAGCCTTGTTGATCGACCGCCACACCAACTGGGCGGTCTGCGTGGCCGAGTGTGTGCCGGCGGTCGCGTCGGACACCGCGAAGAAGAGCACCCCCCAGGCCACGAACACCGCACCCAACGCCGTCCACAACGCCCGCCCCCGCGTGAACACCGAGATCGCCGGGCTGTTCGGCACCCGCGCCGCGTCGGGCCCGAGCAGGTCATCAGGCTCGGGCAGGTCATCGGGCTCGGGCAGGTCATCAGGCTCGGGCAGGTCATCGGCCGCGGGCGCCGCATCGGGCTCGCTTCGGGCGTAGCGCGCGGCCAGCACGGCCACGACGAAGGCGACGGGCACGATGAACAAGGACTTCTCGAAGAACGCCAGCGCGACGACGAACACCACCGTCGACCGCACGACCACCATCCGTCGGCGCTCCGGCGGCACCCGCCCGCTGCACAGCAGCACCGCGTCGGCCACGATCCATGCCATCGCCGCCTGCATCGGCAACGAGTTGAGGCCCGCCGACCACCAGATGAAGGCGGGCACGGTCATCGGAGTGAAGAGATAGAACACCAACGCGGCCAGCGCCCCGAGATCGCGGGCGGTGCGGTGTGAACTGTCGGACCCCACGGTGTCGGCGATCACCCGGATCATCCGCCACACGGCCAGCGACGCGAGCGCCTGCAGAATCACCAAGGTGACGGCGGGCAGCACCCAGTTGACCGGTGCGATCACGGTCGACACACCCGCCAGCAGGAACGCCGCGGGCATGAAGTGGCCGTCGTGGCTGTGCCCGAGGTACTCCCACGACAGGATCGGCTCGGTGGAGGCGCGGCCGATCAGGATCAGGTCGTCCCAGTAGAAGTTGCCGGTGGCCACCAGCCACGCGCGAACCACCAGCTGCGCCACGATGAGCACCGTCGGGATGAGCACCACCAGCGGGGCGGAGGTCACGGTGCGTAACGCGCCGCCGTAGGTCGACGTCGTCGTCGGGCTGCTGGGCATGGCATCTAGTAGAACCGTCGCCACAGGTGCGTGGCAAAATCACCCCGGTGAGCGATGGCACCACGAGCGACGGCACCCCCAGCGACGGACCCGAGGCCGGGTCCCCTTCGGGCGACGGGCAACAGGGCACCCCGGCGTCGTTCGCCGACACCATCGATCTGGACTACTACCAGCTCGGCGCTGATGTCAGTGGCCTCTCCGACGAGATCGACGTGCTGCGCGCGGAGATCGATCGGCTCGACGCGATCATCCTGGCCGCGGTGAAGCGTCGGTCGGCGGTGTCGAAGAAGGTCGGTGCCGCGCGCATGGCATCGGGCGGCCCCCGACTCGTGCACAGCCGCGAGGTCAAGGTCCTCGAACGCTTCGCCGACCTCGGGCAGGAGGGTCACACCTTGGCCATGCTGCTGCTGCGGCTGGGGCGCGGCCCGCTCGGACGCTGAGTTCGCCGGCACGTCATCCTCACGTCACCGGGGCGTCGAACACGAGCCGATGCACGCCGACGGCGAGAGCGCACTGCGGCGCGCCGCGTCCCACAAGGACATAGGGTGAAGCAATGAGCACCGACGTCACCGGCAGCGACCACGACATCACGGCGACCCAGTCCTGGCAGGCACTCGCGGCTCATCAGCCGCACGTCTACGCAATGCATCTCCGCGAGGTTTTCGCCGTCGATCCCGACCGCGGCGACGAACTGACCGTCGACGTCGGCGACCTGCACATCGACTACTCCAAACACCGGGTGCTGCGCGAGACGCTGGAACTGTTGTTCAGCCTCGCCCGCGAGGTGGGCCTCGAAGAGCGCCGCGACGAGATGTTCGCCGGCGTCCACATCAACACCTCCGAGGATCGCGCGGTGCTGCACACCGCGCTGCGCCTGCCCGCCGACGCGACACTCGTCGTCGACGGACAGGACGTGGTGGCCGACGTACACGAGGTACTCGACGCGATGGGCACCTTCACCGACAAGCTGCGCAGCGGAGAATGGAAGGGCCACACCGGCAAAGCGATCACCGATGTCGTCAACATCGGTATCGGCGGCTCCGACCTGGGGCCGGTGATGGTGTATCAGGCGTTGCGTCACTATGTCGACGCCGACATCCGCTGCCACTTCGTCTCCAACGTCGATCCCGCCGACATGGTGGGCACGCTGGCCGACCTCGACGCCGAGACCACCCTGTTCATCATCGCCTCGAAGACGTTCACCACGCTGGAGACGCTGACCAACGCGGCCGCGGCCCGCCGGTGGCTCCTCGACGAGCTGGACGCATCGACCGACGCGGTGGCCAAACACTTCGTCGCGGTCAGCACCAACGCCGAGAAGGTGTCGGAGTTCGGTATCGACACCGTCAACATGTTCGGGTTCTGGGATTGGGTGGGCGGACGCTACTCGGTGGACTCGGCGATCGGACTGTCGGTGATGGCCGCAATCGGGAAGGAACGATTCGGCGAGTTCCTCGACGGCTTCCACATCGTCGACGAACACTTCCGCACCCAGCCGCTCGAACGCAACGCACCGGTCATCCTCGGCCTCATCGGATTGTGGTACTCCAACTTCTGGGACGCGCAATCACGGGTGGTGCTGCCGTACTCGAACGACATGGCCCGGTTCGCGGCGTACCTGCAGCAACTGACGATGGAATCCAACGGCAAGTCGGTCACCGCGCACGGCCAGCACGTCACCACCGACACCGGCGAGATCTTCTGGGGCGAGCCCGGTACCAACGGTCAGCACGCGTTTTATCAACTGCTGCACCAGGGTACGAGGATGGTGCCCGCGGATTTCATCGGGTTCGCCAATCCCACCGACGATCTGCCCACCGCCGACGGCACCGGCTCGATGCACGACCTGTTGATGAGCAACTTCTTCGCGCAGACCAAGGTGCTCGCCTTCGGCAAGACGGCCGACGAGATCGCGGCCGAGGGCGTGGCCCCGGAGATCGTGGCGCACAAGGTGATGCCCGGCAATCGGCCGTCCACCTCGATCATGGCGCCCGAGCTCACCCCGTCGGTGATCGGACAGCTGATCGCCCTCTACGAACACCAGGTGTTCGTCGAGGGCACCGTGTGGGGCATCAACCCCTTCGACCAGTGGGGCGTGGAGTTGGGGAAAACCCAGGCAAAGGAACTACTCGGAGTGATCACCGAGGCGCAAGTGCCTGCCGCACAAGGTGATTCATCCACCGACGCGCTCGTGGCCTGGTATCGCGCACAACGCGGGCGCACCGTCTGATCCGGCGGTTGGCGCTACTGCCACCGGGTGTCGTCGAAGACCTCCGCCGGGATCTCGTCACCGGGCTGCACGCCGAGCGCCTCGAGTCTGCCCATCAGGGCGGCCGACGTGGCCACGTAGGTGATGAGATCCTCCGGCTCGGTGGACCTCTCGGCGGGATCCCCGCCGAGGAACTCTACCAGGGCGGGCGGGACGCAGTCGCCCATGTCGACCGAGGTCACCCCGACGGCGCTGCGCCACGCGTCGAAGCTGTGCGCGTCCACCGCGTCGCCGATGTCGCCGTCGCGCACCGCGGTGAGTACGTCGTCGAGGGCGGCGAGTGGACCCGAGGCGCCGCTGGACGGATCGAATCCGACCACGGTGTCGGCGTCGATGCCGTCGTCGTCGGCGAGGGTGAAGTAGACGATGCCGCGCCAGTCGGCGGCCACCGCGTCGATATCGTCGCGCCCGAAGATCTCCGACAGCAGTTCGCTGACGTGCGCGGCGCGTCGTTCCCCGAATACCTGGAACGCGCCGTACCCGACCACCTGTCCCTGCCTGGACGCCACATCGGATACCTTACGCACGTGAGAACGTCCACGTCCGCGCGGCGCCTGCTGATGCTGGTCGCGTGCGCGGTGGGTCTCACAGCGGTCAGCGCCTGCGGATCGGACACCGCTTCAGGTGACGACACCCCCACATCGGTGCCGCGTTCGGCGGCCGTCACCGTCGCCCCGGGCGCGCCGGTGCGGACCCCACCCGGTACGACGCTCGATTTCGGGGCGACCGCCACGCTGCCCGCCGACACCTACCGCGCTGTCGGACAGCAGGCATTGTTCACCGTCACCGGCATCACACCCGGCAAGGGTGTGCCCGCCGCGCAGACCCGTGGGGGCACCGCCTACTTCGTCTACATCACGGTGACGTCGCTGGCGCCGCGGCCCGTACCGGCACCCGAGCTGACCGGGTTCGCCGGCTCCGGCGACGGACACACCCCGGCGCTCACCCTGCCGCCGTCGACGGCGCTGTCCGACTGCCCGTCGCCCACACCGCCGAAAACCATGCGACGCGGGGATTCGTATGCGAGTTGCCTGATTGCGTTCGCCGACGAGGGAACCACACTCCGTCAGGTGATCTACTGGGCCGACACCACCGGCGACGAGTCCCTCGACTACAAACAGTCGCCGGTGGTCTGGCGCAATCCGAACCAGGTGACCAGCAGCTCACCAGCGGCGTCGCCACCGGCCTGACCCCCGAATGGAGATCGTGCGTTGCCCAGCCCCTCCTGCTAGCCGGTAGTAACCTCAGCGCAGGCCGTCACGACAAAAGCGGCTGATCTGCACACCGCCTCGGAGGGTTAGCGATGTCTGAAATAGCTTCTGATGCAACCGATTCGGATGCCGTAGAACCCAAGCCGAAACGCACGTTCCCCACCGCGCTGACGATCATGGTCAGTGTCGGTGTGCTGCTGTGGATTGCGTCGTTCTTCATCCCGGCGGGCGAATACGTCAAAGGTGCCGACGGCAAGACCACATACCAATCCGCCGACGCCGACCTCAGTTTTGTCGGCAGACTCATTCAGCTGGTCAAGGCGCCGCTCAACGGTTTGTACGGAATCCGGGACGCCACGACGGGTTTCGTCGGCCCGTACGAGAGCGGCTTCATCTTCGGCAGCGCGCAGGTTTTCGCCTTCATCCTCGCCATCGGCGCACTCATGACCGTGGTCATCAGAACCGGCGCCCTCACCATCGCGATCCAGCGGGCGGCACTGCGTTTCCGCACGGACGGCATCGTGCTCGTCATCGGCCTGATCTGGATCTTCGGCTTCCTCGGCTCGCTGAAGTCGTGGGGCGACGAGACGATCGGCATGTATCCGCTGCTCCTGCCGCTGATCATCGCACTCGGCTACGACCGCCTGGTGGCGGTGGCGGTGATCAGCGTCGCGCCCTTCGCCGGGTCGATCGGATCGGTGTTCAACCCGTTCCGCATCGGCGTCGCCTCGGATGCGGCCGGGGTCGACATCGCCGACGGCGCCCCGCTTCGCATGGTGATCTTCGTGGTCACGATGGCGATCGTCACGTTCTTCACGGTTCGGTACGGGCAGCAGGTTCGCAAGGACCCCGCAACCTCACAGATCGGTTTCTCCGACGAGGACCGCACGATCATGGAAGCCGACGCGGCCCTCACCGAGCCGCCCAAGCTCACCGGTCGCCACAAGCTGGTGCTGGTACTGCTCACCTTCACGTTCGCGTTGATGGTCTTCTCCCTGGTGCCGTGGAGCGCCCTGCTGGACCGGACCGAGATCGACCCGGTCACCAACACCGAGGTACAGAAGGTGTTCAGCTGGGATCTGGGGTGGTGGATGCCCGAACTCGCCGCGCTGTTCATCGTGATGGCCGTGGTGATCGGCATCGCGGGCGGCCTGCGCGAAGGCGAACTCAGCGACACCATCGTGCAGGGCATGAAGGACTTCGCCGGTCCCGCAATCCTCATCCTGGTGGCGCGCGGCATCGCGGTGATCCTCACCAACACCAAGACCCTCGACACGATCCTGCACTGGATGGAGCAGGCGGTCAGCGGTACCCATCTGGCGGTGTTCGTCATCCTGTTCTCGATCCTGACGTTGCCCCTGGCATTCCTGGTCGGTTCCGGCTCGGCGGCAATGGCCTTGGTGATGCCGGTGCTCGCTCCGCTGGGCAGCGCGGTGGGTACCGGCGAGCCGCTGATCATCACCATGTACAACAGCATCGGCGGCGTCGTGCTGCTGCTGGCGCCCACCAACGCCCTGCTGATGGCCGGCCTGATCCTGGCAAAGGTCAACTACGGCAAGTACATACGCTTCATGGTGCCGATGCTGGTGACGCTGTTCGTGGCGCTGGTGGTGCTGTTCCTCATCAGTCTGCTGTTCACCTGAGATGCGATGCGTCTCGAGATGCGTTCGATCTTCGTCGGCGGGAGCATAGGGGGATGTCCCGCTCCTTGTCCGCCATCGATTCCCACTCCAGCGGCCGCCGCGACACCCTGGCCGCCCTCGCCTCCTCGTCGGAGGGTTTGAGCGGCACCGAGGCCGCGCACCGACTGGACGCCCTGGGACCCAACAAACTCGAGGAAGCCGCCACCCGCCCGGCGTGGCTGCGTTTCCTCGCGCACTTCAACAATGTGTTGATCTTCATCCTGCTCGCCGCGGGTGTGCTCAAGGCGATCCTGGGCGAGTGGATCGACTTCGGCGTCATCATCGCGGTGGCGTTGATCAACGCGGTGGTTGGCTTCGTCCAGGAGGGTCGGGCCGAGAGCGCTCTCGCCGGCATCCGGGGCATGCTCTCCCCGCACGCACGCGCACGCCGCGATGGTCAGTGGGTCGACGTCGACGCCGAAACACTCGTTCCCGGCGATGTGGTCTCGATCCGCTCCGGTGACCGCGTACCCGCCGACATGCGGCTGCTGGAGGCCACCAATCTGCAGATCGAGGAGTCGGCGCTGACCGGCGAATCGGTGCCGGCCACCAAGGACACCGTCGCCGTCGAGGTCGACGCGGGGATCGGCGACCGAGCGTCGATGGCATATTCGGGCACCATCGTGTCGGCGGGCACCGGCGTCGGTGTGGTCACCGCAACCGGAGCATCCACCGAGATCGGTCGCATCCAGTCGATGATCGCCGACATCGACGTGATCGAAACCCCGTTGACCCGACGGCTCGACCGTTTCGGTAGGCAGCTGTCCCTGGTGATCCTGGGAGTGGCCGGGCTGATCGTGGTGATCGGCAAACTCATCCACAGCTTCACCATCGACGAGTTGGTTTCGGCAGCAATCGGTTTCGCTGTTGCCGCCATCCCCGAGGGACTGCCCGCGGTGGTGACCATCACGCTCGCTCTCGGTGTGCAGCAGATGGCGCGACGTCGAGCCATCACCCGCAAACTGCCCGCGGTGGAGGCGCTCGGTTCGGTCACCGTGATCTGCTCGGACAAGACCGGCACGCTCACCCAGAACGAGATGACCGTGCGTTCGGTGATCACCGGTACCCGCGACTACTCGATCGAGGGCACCGGCTACGACCCCACCGGCGCGATCCTCGCCGACGGCTCGCCAGCCGTCATCGCCGACCACCCCGACCTCTCGCAGTTCGTGGTGACCATGGGACTGTGCAACGATTCGCGCGTCGCACAGAATCCCGACGGCCTGTGGCAACTGGTGGGCGAACCCACCGAGGGTGCGTTGCGCACCCTGGCACTCAAGGCCGGATTCGATTCCGACACAGACCGGCTCGGCGAGATTCCGTTCGAGTCGACGCACAAGTTCATGGCGGTGCTCGTCGACGTGCCCGACTCGGAACGCACCATCCTGATGAAGGGCGCCCCCGACCGTGTGCTCGACCGCTGTACGCACCAACTCGACGCGGACGGGCACACGGTGCCGCTCGATCGGATGCGGTGGGAGCGCGACATCGACGCGCTCAGCAGCGAAGGGTTACGGGTGCTCGCCGCCGCCGCGCGGCCCGCACCGTCGGCGCAGTCCCTGGACTTCGACGACGTCGCCGACGGGTTCACCTTCCTCGGACTCGCCGGCATCGTCGACCCCCCGCGGCCCGAGGCGGTGACTGCGATCGCCGACTGTCACGGGGCGGGCATCCGAGTGAAGATGATCACCGGCGACCATGCGGGCACGGCGCGGGCGATCGCCAACGAGATGGGGTTGGTCACCGATCCGCAAGCGCCGGTGCTGACCGGCGCCGAGCTCGAGCAGATGAGTCAGACACGCCTGCGGGAGACGGCCGGCGATGTCGACATCTATGCGCGCACGAGCCCGGAGCACAAGCTGCGGATCGTCTCCGCGCTGCAGGCGCAGGGCGAGATCGTCGCGATGACCGGCGACGGCGTCAACGACGCGCCCGCACTCACCCGTGCCGACATCGGTGTGGCCATGGGCATCAAGGGAACCGAGGCCACCAAGGAGGCCGCGGGGATCGTGCTCGCCGACGACAACTTCGCCACCATCGAACGAGCGGTGGAGGAGGGTCGGCGGATCTACGACAACATCCGCAAGTCGATCCTGTTCATGCTGCCGACCAATGGTGCGCAGTCGCTGGTCATCCTGGTGGCCATCCTGTTCGGCTTCGCATTGCCACTCGCCCCGGTGCAGATCCTGTGGGTCAACATGATCACCGGCGTGACGCTCTCGTTGGCGCTGGTCTTCGAACCGGCCGAGCCGGGGATCATGTCGCGGCCACCACGTGACGCGAGGGGACCGTTGATCGCTGCGCGCGATCTGGCGGTGATCGGGTTCGTGTCGATCGTGGTGTCGGCGGCGACCATTGCGGTGTACTTCGTCGCGAAATCGGGTGGGCACTCGCTGGCCGTCGCGCAGACCGCGGCGGTCAACATGCTGGCACTGGGACAGCTGGCCTACCTGTTCAACTGCCGCTTCCTCAACAGTTCGAGCCTGCGACCCAGCGCGCTGCGCGGCAACCCGATGGTGTGGTGGACGGCCGGGGCGCTCGTGGTACTCCAGCTGGTGTTCATCTACGCGCCGTTCATGCACACCTGGTTCGGATCGGCGCCGCTGACCGGTATCGGGTGGGGTGTGACGATCGGACTGGCGGTGGTGGTGTTCTTCGTCGTCGAACTCGGTAAGGCGGTCGCGCGACGCTAGGTACGCGACGCTAGGTGAGTCGCCGGGCGAGGGGACCCGGCAGAAATCGCAGGGCCGCCGCGATCGGCACCCACGGCCACGGCGGCACCGGGGCATAGGACTTCTCGGCGTCGATGGCCTTGACCATCGCGGCCACGCCGGAATCGGTGTCGGCCATCAGCGCGGTCTTCACGCCGCGGTTGATATCGGTCTCGATGTAGCCGGGCAGGATGACCGACACGCGAATCGGCGATCCGGCGAGTTCGGCCTGCAAACCCTGGCCGAGCGCACTCACCCCGGCCTTGGACGCCGAATAGGCGGTCTGCGCCTTCGGCAGGCCGCGGACGGCGCTGATCGAGCTGATCAGCACGAGGTGGCCGTGGTTTTGCGCGCGGAAGATCTCCATGGCGGCCTCCGCCTGCGCCAGCGCCCCGATCAGGTTGGTCTGTACCGTCTCGATGTTGGCGTGCGCCTTCCCGGTACCGATCGGGGCGCCCTTGCCGAGTCCGGCGTTGACGATCACCCGGTCGAGGCCGCCGAGTTCGTCGTGCAGTTTGCCGAAGGCGACCGGGACGGCGTCGACGTCGGTCACGTCGAGTGCGGTGACGGCCACCTGCGCGGCGGCCGGTCGCAGTTCGTCGGCGAGGGTTTCCAGTCGGTCGAGTCGCCGGGCCGCCAGCCCGAGCGCCCGGCCTTGGGCCGCGTATGCACGGGCCATGCCCTCGCCGAGGCCGGAACTCGCGCCGGTGATCAGGATCTTCTGTCGGGTCGCCACGGCAGCCAATGTACCGATTCGATGTCGGCATACCGATACAGATGCGGCGGCAGGGCGCCGTCGCGGCAATTATTGTCACGACGTCGCTGTGGCACCGCGGTTATATCGGCCCGCGTACCAGCCGCAGCACCGCGGTCTGCCCGTCGTCGCCGATCAGCCTCCCGGCACTCGCCCAGACCGGCCCGATCCCACCGAGGACGGCGTCGGCCTGGGTGCGGTTCATCTCGATGAGCAGCGTGCCCCGACCGGCGAGGAACTCGGGGGCTTCGCTGATCAGCGCGCGGATGTGGTCGAGACCGTCGGGGCCGCCGAGCAGGGCGCGGGGTGGTTCGTGATGGGCTTCGTGCGGCAGCAGGTAGAGCGCGGAGTCGGGAACGTACGGCGGCACGGCGGCGATCACCGACACCATCCCGCGCAGCACATCGGGCAGCGCCCGCAGCCCGGGCCCGGCGTGGTACGACGCCTGGCCGTCGAGGTTGCGGCGCGCGTAGTCGAGGGCGAGTGGATCGAGGTCGGTGACGTGCAGATCGGCGTGCGGGAGTCGGTGACGGACGGTCGCGGCGATCGGCGCGACACCGCAGAACGCTTCCACCACAACGGGTTCGGCAAAGCCGCGGGCAGCGTCGAGGGTCGCCTGCGCGAGCAGCAGGGACCGCTGGCGCGGGATGAACACGCCCGGTCCCACACTCAACGTGAGATCCCCGAACCGCACCGCGCCGACGAGGTGTTCAAGCGGTTCACCCGCGAGGCGTCGGGTCACCAGGGTCTCGAGGTGGGCGGGGTCGGATGCGGCGTCGGCGAGGATCCGGGCCTCCTCCTCGGCGAAGACACATCCGCCGGCGCGCAACCGCGCGGCGAGTGCCGCAAGGTCGACGGTGACCGGACGGGTGCTCATTTCAGCAGTCTCGACATGCGGCGGTCGGCGAGCACCTTGCCGCCGGTCTGGCACGTCGGGCAGTACTGGAAGGAGCGGTCGGCGAAGCTGACCTCGCGGATCGTGTCGCCGCAGACCGGGCACGGCAATCCGGTGCGGGCGTGCACCCGCAGTCCGGTACGTTTCTCCGACTTCAGCCGCGCCACCTCCTGGCCTTCGAGCCGCTCGATGGCGTCGGTCAGCACCGCCCGCATCGCGCCGTACAGGGTGTCGATCTGTGCATCGGACAGGGTTTTGGCCGAGGCGAACGGCGAGAGCTTCGCGGTGTGCAGGATCTCGTCGGAGTAGGCGTTACCGATGCCGGCCAGCACCCGCTGATCGGTCAGTACGTTCTTGATGCGTCCGGCGGTGCCGTGCACGATCTCGGCGAACTCGTCGCGCGACACCCTCAGCACGTCGGGTCCGAGCGAGGCGATGCGGTCGACGTCGGCGACGTCGCGGACCACCCAGACGGCGAGGCGTTTCTGGGTGCCCGCCTCGGTGACGTCGAATCCCTCTCCCCCGCCGCCGGGACCGGGCAGTCCGCAGTGCACCCGCAGCGCGATCGGACTCTTTCCGCCGGGACGCAGCGGCCGCGGCGAGAGGTCGTCGCTCCAGCGCAGCCAGCCGGCCCGCGACAGGTGGATCACCAGGTTGATCTCCGGGTCGGCGGCCTGTTCGGCGGTGCCCGGGATCGTCCGGATGATCAGATACTTGCCGATGCGGCCGGCGGATTCGACGATCCGTCCGGCCAGCGCCGTGTACGGCGGGTCGGCGGTCTTGAGCACCGACAGCGACGCCACATCCACACGCCGGATCGGTAGGCCGGCCGCACGGCCGTCGACGTAGTCGGCGATGGCCGTCACCTCAGGCAACTCGGGCATGACTCCAGTGTGCTCTAGTAATCAGATGATCTCCGCGCATTCGGATGCCGAGCTGTCGGCACGCATCGCGAAGGGCGCGGGCGACATCCTGCTCGGTGTGCGTTCCGGCGAGTTGCTGGGCGGTCGGATGCTCGGCGATGTCGGCGACGCGATGGCGCAGGCGTGGATCGCGGCGGTGTTGCGCCGGCATCGCAGCGGCGACGCGGTGCTCTCCGAGGAGGCCGCCGATGTGGGCGACCGGGGCTCGGCGGGGCGGGTGTGGATCATCGACCCGCTCGACGGGACCCGCGAGTTCGCGTCGGGCACCGCCGACTGGGCGGTGCACGTGGCGCTCACCGAGGCCGGGGCGGTGACCGCGGCCGCGGTGTCGCTGCCGGCGACGGGCGAGATGTTCCGCTCCGACACCGTGCCCGCGACCACGGGTCCGCTCACCGGGCGGATCGCGGTGTCGCGCTGGGGCGGCACCTACGAGGTGGCGGCCGTCGCGCGGGCGCTGGGGTTGACGGCGGTCGAAATCGGGTCGGCTGGGGCCAAGGCGATGGCGGTGGTGCGCGGTGACGTGGACGCCTACATCCATTCCGGCGGCCAGTACGAGTGGGACAACTGCGCTCCGGTGGGGGTGGCGCTGGCGGCAGGCCTGCACTGCAGCCGACTCGACGGTTCCCCGATCGTCTACAACCAGCCGCAGCCCTACATGCCCGACTTCGTCATCTGCCGCAGCGAGATCCGTGACGACGTGATGGGTGTGCTCGACCGCGTGTGGTGAGCGCGTCCGCAGGCGCCTCGTCACCCCTTGCGCAGCAGGTAGATGTCCATGATCCAGCCGATGCGGGCACGCGCCTGTGCCCGGACCCGGGCGATCTCGTCGGCGACGTCGCCGACCCGTCCGCTGACGAGGATCTGGTCGGGGGTTCCCAGGTAGGCGCCCCACCAGATGTGGTCGTCGTCGGCGGCGGTGTGCCGGAACGCGAGATCGGCGTCGAGCATCACGATCTGGTTGGTGTCGGCACCGGGCGGGGTGTCGGCGAGGCGACGGCCCGTGGTGATGTGCACGGGTTCACCGATGCGATGGGCCACGATGCCGTGCGCGGCGGTGAGCGCACTGGCGCTGGTGACACCCGGGATCACCTCGACGTCGACGTCGAGCCCGGGTCTGGCGGAGAGGTCGTCGACGATCCGCAGGGTGCTGTCGTAGAGGGCCGGATCCCCCCACACCAGAAACGCGGCGACGGCGCCGTCGGAGAGTTCGCTGCGCAACGCGAGGTCGATGACCTCGGCGCGGGCGGCGTGCCAGCGGCGCACCTCGGCGTCGTAGTCGGCGGGATGGCGGTCGCGGGGCGGGTCGGCGATGGCGATCACGCGGTGATCGGGCCGGGCGTAGCGGTCGAGCAGCGTGCGACGCACCTGGAGCAATCCGTCTTTCGCATGCCCCTTGTCGAGGGTGAGGAACACGTCGACGTCGGCCATCGCCTCACTCGCCTGCACGGTGATCTGACGCGGGTCACCCGGCCCGATCCCGATGACGCGCAGCGTGATTCGCATCCCCTACACCCGCACGCGTGGCAGTCCGTGTTTGCGCGCGGTCATGTCCAGGATGAACTGGCGCGGCAGCAACCGCCGCATCGCGAAAACGAGTGCCGCGGAATTCCCCTTGGCGTAGAACGGTTTCGGATGTTCGGCGAGCGCGGCATCGACGATCACCCGGGCCATGTCGGCGGCGGTGATACCGGCGTCCTCGTTGCGGCGGGTTGCCGCGGCCAGCGTGTCGTATTCGGCGCGATACACCGAATCCTCGCCGATGTAGATGCTGCGCCGGTCGCCGATGCCGGTGGCGATGGTGCCCGGTTCGACGCTGATCATCCGGATTCCGTACGGCGCCACCTCTCGCCGGGTGGCGAACGCGAACGCCTTGAGCGCCGACTTGGTGGCCGCGTAATTGGAGCGGAACGCCACCGGGAAGCTCGACAGCATCGACCCCACCAGCACGACGGTGCCGCGGCGACGGCGGCGCATGCCCGGCAGTACGGCCTTGGTGAGCGCGATCGGACCGAACACGTTCACCCGGAACAGGTCCTCGATCGCGGTCATGGGCGTGTCCTCGAGCGCCCCGGCCTGCGACTCGCCGGCGTTGTTGATCAGGATGTCGACGTCGCCGACCTGCCCGGCGCACTCGGTGGCGCTGTCGTAGTCGGCGTTGTCGAGGCGCACATAGGTGACGCCGGGAATCGGATCGGCGACGGTGTCGGGGTGGCGGCTGGTGCCGAACACGCGGTGCCCGGCCGACGCGAACTGACGGGCGACCTCGGCGCCGATGCCGCTGGTCGCGCCGGTGACGAGAACTGTCTGAGGACTGATGGTCGATGCCACACAGTCACCGTATCTGTGCTCCCGGCAGGATTCGAACCTGCGACACCGGCTTTAGGAGAGCCGTGCTCTATCCCCTGAGCTACGAGAGCGAGAGCGCCCGGCCGCGATCCGGAGGACCCCGGGCCGATTGGACGCCGACGAGTCTACGTCACCCTCGAATGCGCAGCGTGGGCACCGGTGCGTCGACCTGCTCCCGCCACGATCAGCGGGTGCGCGCCGCCGTGACGATCGCCTGCCGGGCCAGGTCGATCTCGCCGCGACAGAAGTCGGCGTCGACCTGATCGTCGATCCGGTCGACCGCGTGGTAGATCAGGGTGAGATGTCGGAGCACCGCATCGCGGACATCGTCGTCGACGGCGGCGGTGCCGAGTCGCCGCGCCAGCAGGATCGCCGCGGTCATCGCGATCGGGTGGGCGATCGCGTAGGTCCGCACCGCGCCGAACACGTCGTCGATCAACTCCGTCAACGGCAGCCGGGTGACGATGAGCCGCAGGGTGCCGTCGGAGTCCACCCGGCCGAGTTGCGGCGCGGTGCGCTGCGCCATCGGAGTCAGGCCCGCGGCGAGTTCGTTGAGCGCGTTGTGCGCGGTGTACGGGTCATTGGTGCCCGGCGACAATGCGCGCACCGCCATCTCGGTGAGCTGCTGCACCGCGAACTGGATGTCCTGATAGGGCGTGCGGGTCTCGCCGACGTGGATGTGCGCGCGGACCTTGTCGTCGGGCACGTCGACATCGGAATCGCGCGCCGGACGCCGGTCCTCCTGCGCGTTGTCCACGGCGGGGTGGACGTAGGCGATCGGATCTCCTTCGATGACGTGGTCGCCGGGGCGCACCCCGACGACGATCAGGCAGTCGTGCTTGCACGCGGTGTCGAGCACCGACTCCTCGTCGATGCCGATGATGAAACCCGAGAGGGCCGAGGTCACCGCCCGCCCACCCGGCGGTGTCGGCGCGGCCACCGCGTCGGAGGGCTCCTCCTCCGGATACAACAGACCCACAACGCTGTCGAGTTCGGAACGCACCCGCGACGACAACGTCGAGACCTGGATCGACCTCGCGATGTGGTTGATGAAGTAGACCAGGACGATGACGTCCACGACGGCCAACAACACCGCGACGTTGATGGCGATGTCGGGGACGAAGGAACCCTTGAGATCGTCCTCGCCGCGGATGGCCCGCAACACCATCAGCGAGTAGAGGAACGTCGCGCCGAACATGCCGAGCACGAACTGGTTTCCCCGGTCGTTCATGAAGTTCCGGACCAGCCGCGGGCCATAGGTGGAGCTCGCGGTGGCCAGCACCGAGATCGTGATCGAGAAGGAGGTCGCGGCGACGGCCAGAATCGACCCGGCGATCGCACCGAGGATGTCGCGGCCGCCGCTGACCCCGACCTGATAGAACAGCACCCCCAGCCCGGGACGCGTTGTCCCGACCGCCTTGTCGAGGGCGACGAGCAACTGGGCCAACACGATGCCGGCCAAGCCGAGCAACAGGGGAACCAACCAGAAGGCGTCACGCATCTGTGCGAGACGAATGCGCATGAATTCCCCGCTCATCTCGGCGTCGGTCGTCATTCGGTGGTTTCCACACCCTAACGTCACCCACGCCGACACCGGCGGTCGATCGGGACGGACCCCCGTCGGCGAGTACGCTCATGCCGGTCCGTCGAGGGAGGAGTCCGATGCCTGATTTCCCCGGCACGATCATGGATGTGATGCAGCGACGCTCCTGGTTGCCCGGACGTGTCGAACGGGCACTGACCGGCGGCGGACGCGCGGTCACCGATCTGACGATCGTGGTGACCGGGGCGTCGTCGGGGATCGGGCGCGCGGCCGCGACCCAACTCGCCGCCCGCGGCGCCCGGGTGATCGCCGTGGCCCGGCGCGAATCGGAGCTGAGCGCGCTGGCCGCCGAGACCGGCTGCTCCTTCCGCGTCTGCGACCTCGCCGACGAGACCGCGATCAGCGCGCTGCTCGACGAACTCCACACACTGTCCGTGGACGTTGTGGTCAACAACGCGGGCCGGTCCATCCGACGCTCGATCCGCGCCGCCGCCGGCGACGGCACCCCCGACACCATGCGTCTGCACGACTACCAGCGCAGTATGGCGCTCAACTACTTCGCCGCCGTGCAAGTCACCCTCGGTCTGCTCCCGGGCATGATCGATCGCGGTCGCGGTCAGTTCGTCAACGTCTGCACCTGGGGCCTGCTGCCCGGCACCTTTCCCCGCTTCTCCGCGTACGCGGCGTCGAAGAACGCTCTGGCGATCTTCGGGCGCAGCCTCAACGCCGAACGCCCGCATCCGAACATCTGCGCCACCAACGTCTACTTCCCGCTCGTGCGAACCGACATGATCTCGCCGACAACCGAATACGACGACCTGCATGCTCTCGACGTGGCCGAGGCGGCCGACTGGATCGTGCGGGCGGTGACCCACCAACCGTCCGACGTCGCACCCGCTGCGCTGCGCGCCCTGCTCCCGGTGATCGACTACCTCAGTCCCGCGGGCGCCGACCGCACGATGGCCGCGCTGACCTGACGAGTCGACCGGGCCTCGAGGTTCAACCGAGCCGGAGCTTCAACCGCGCTCGTGCTCATCCGAGCTGTTCGCGCAGCTTGGACTCGACGTGCTTGGTCAACTGGCCGACGAACGGTTCGAGAATGGCTTTGAGAGCCCGGCCGGTGAGGCCGCCGGGCAGCCGGTAGTCGATCTCCAGATCGATCGAGGTACCGCTCTCGGCATCGGCGAAGTGCCAGATGTTGGTGATCGGGAAGCCTGCGATCGACTCGAGTTTCAGCACTTCGTTCTCCACCCACTCGGTGGTTTCGAGCGTCGACGACAAGGTCTTGGGCCCCACGTTGAGTTGCGCTTCGAATTGCGAACCCAGGCCGAAGGTCTGCTCGGTGATCGGTTCGAAGCCCGAAACCCCGAACAGATAGTGGGGCACGTTGGTGTAGTCGTTGACGTAGGCGAACGCATCCTCGCGGGACGCGTCGACGACGAATGAATGACGGGTTCCAGGCACTGCACATCCCCTTCGGTCACGGCGTCCCCGGCCCGGGTCGAGCGCGGGATCAGCACCGACCCTAGGGCACCTCAGTCGGGCAACGCGCCGGACACGCGACGCAACAGGGCTGCGAGCTGGATACGTTCGTCGTCGGTGAGTGCCGCGAGCACCGCACGGTCGTCGGCGAGCCGTCTCGGCAGCTCCGTGTCGACCAGACGCCGACCGTCCCCGGTCAGCGTGAGCAGCACCACCCGGCCGTCACGGTCAGAGCGGCGTCGCTCCAGCAGGCCCCGACGAGCGAGATTCTCGGTGATCTTGGTGACGGACGCGCCACTGAGCATCGTGGTGGACACCACCTCGCTGGCACGCAGCGGACGCGTGGCCCGCGCCAACGCACCCAGCACGTCGAACTCCGACCGGCCGATGCCGTGGACCTCGAGTGTGCGCTCGAGCCGATGGTTGGTCACCGTTGCGATGCGCTGAATCCGGCCCAGGATCGCGATCGGGCGGGTATCCAGATCCGGGTAGGCCGCGGTCCACTCCGCTTCGATCCGGTCCACCACATCGTGGCCGCTCCCCGAATCCGTCTCGTCGCTCACGCTCCGATCGTAGCCACCCTCCTCTTATATTTCACTACTAAAACAGTGATAAAGTTGATGGATGCCGATGCCCTCCTTGACCGCCCACGTCCAGCGCAGCAGCCTCGCGTTACGCCACGCGACCAGCCACGCCGCGCTCCGCGACGCCCTGCGTGTCGACCTCGGCAACGCCGGGGTGGCCGGACCGATCCGTGTCGGGGTGGCGGTCGGCGCGGTCCTGGTGGTCGGCGGGCTGCTCGGGCACCGCGACGTGGCGGGATTCGCCGCCCTCGGCGCGCTGGTGTCGGCCTTTTGCCGGCCAGACCCGTATCCGGTGCGCGCGGTCCGTTTGGCGGTGCTCGGTGCCGGCATCACCGCTGCCATCGCCATCGGTGCCACGGTGGGCGTCTACGCGAGTACGACGATCACCGAGATCACGGTGATCGCACTACTTTCCGGCGCGGCAGCCTATCTCGTGTCCGCGCTGCACATCGTCGGGCCGGGCGCGGTGGTATTCGTGTTCGCGGCCACCGGAGCCGCGGGTTTCGCGCACGACGCAGCCGACATCGGCCGCGCCACGGCGGCCACAATGGCCGGTGTCGTGGTGGGGATGCTCGCCGCGCTGGCCCCGTGGGCTGCCACCCTCTTTCGTCCCGCCGACCGCGCCCACGCCCGTCGTGAATCGATCCGGGTCACCCTGGCCGGCGGCCGGGGCACCGCCCACCATCACCTTCTGCTCAATTCGGCACGGATCGTCGTCGCTGCCGCCGCAGCGGCAGGCCTCGCCGCCGCGGCCGGGCTCTCCCACCCGATGTGGGCGGCAATGGGCGCGGTGGCGGCGATGCAGGGCGTGACCTACCACCTCACCGTTCGACGCGGACTGCAGCGCTTGATCGGGAACGTCGGTGGCGCACTGATCGCCGCAACCCTCTTGGCGATCCCGTTGGGTTACTGGGGTGCGGTGGCCGCCATCGTCATCTTCCAGACGCTCGCGGAGATCCTCTCCACGGTCAACTACGCACTGTGTTCACTGGCCGTCACACCGATGGCGTTGATCCTCACCGGACTCGGCGCGGGCCTGACCCCGCACACCGCGGTCGACCGAATCGTCGACACCCTCATCGGTGTCGCGATCGGCATCATCGTCGCAGCTCTGACGATCCGCACGGCCGACACACCGACCGTCGCCGACGCCCGGCGCTGACCTTTGCCAACACAACGTGTGTTTTCACGGGCGTCACATGAAGGCAACGATCCCGGTACGTGTCGCTCATAGCGTCGGTGTGCTTGAAGACAAAGAGTCCAACTCGCCACCCGGCCCACCAGACACACTGTGAGTCCGGCCAGGCGGGGAGCCAACACAGGAGCAATACATGAGTGGCAGCATGTCACGCCGCCAGGCGATCGAAGCCGTAACCACCTACTCCATGGAGACGCCCGGATTCCAGGAGCCCCTGGCAGACACGTTCGGGCGGAACGTGTTCTCCCTGTCGGTGATGAAGACCCGCCTTCCCAAGCACGTCTTCAAGGCGGTCGCCGCAACCATCGACAAGGGTGTGCCGCTCGACCCCACCCTCGCCGACTACGTCGCCGCCGCCATGAAGGACTGGGCGCTCGAGCACAACGCTTCGCATTACGCGCACGTGTTCTATCCGTTGACCGGCTTCACCGCGGAGAAGCACGACTCGTTCCTCGAGCCCGACGGCGCGGACGGGTCGATGGCAGAGTTCACGGGCAAGACCCTGCTGCAGGGCGAGCCGGACGCATCCAGCTTCCCCAACGGCGGCCTGCGCGGCACCTTCGAGGCGCGCGGCTACACCGGTTGGGACGTCACCAGCCCTGCCTACATCCTGGAGAATCCCAACGGCAACACGCTGTGCATCCCGACGATCTTCATCTCGTGGACCGGCGAGGCCCTCGACAAGAAGGTCCCGTTGCTGCGCAGCCAGCAGGCGATGAGCAAGCAGGCGATGCGTGTGCTGCGACTGTTCCACGACGACGTCGACACCGTCGTCTCCTACGCCGGACCCGAGCAGGAGTACTTCCTGATCGACCGTCACTTCTACTTCGCCCGGCCCGACCTGATGACCGCCAACCGCACACTGTTCGGCGCGAAACCCTCGAAGGGCCAGGAGTTCGACGACCACTACTTCGGCGCCATCCCCGATCGCGTGCTCGCCTTCATGTGCGAGCTCGACCGCGAACTGTTCAAACTGGCGATTCCGGCCAAGACCCGCCACAACGAAGTCGCCCCCGGCCAGTTCGAGCTGGCGCCGGTGTTCGAGCGCTCCAACCTCGCCGCCGACCATCAGCAGTTGATGATGACCACCGTGAAGAAGGTCGCCGAGCGGTACGGCCTGGTGGCGCTGCTGCACGAGAAGCCGTTCGCCGGAGTCAACGGATCGGGCAAGCACGTCAACTTCTCGATGGGCAACAACAACCAGGGCAACCTGCTCAACCCCGGCGACACCCCGCACGAGAACGTGCAGTTCCTGGTGTTCTGCGCGGCCATCATCCGCGGTGTGGACAAGTTCAGCGGCCTGCTGCGCGCCTCGGTCGCGTCGGCGTCGAACGATCATCGCCTCGGCGCCAACGAGGCACCGCCCGCGATCATCTCGATCTTCCTCGGTGACCAGCTCTCCGACATCTTCGACCAGATCGCCAAGGGCGGCGCCAAGGAGTCCAAGGCCTCCGGCGTCATCGAACTCGGCGTCGACACCCTGCCGCCGCTCAAAGCCGATGCGGGCGACCGCAACCGCACCAGTCCGTTCGCCTTCACCGGCAACCGATTCGAATTCCGGGCGCCCGGCTCCAACCAGTCCATCGCCGATCCGATGGTCGCCATCAACGCCATGCTGGCCGATTCGCTCGACTACGTGGCGACCTACCTCGAGAAGAAGGTCGCCGACGGCACCGATCTCAACGACGCGGTCCAGTCGTTGCTCGCGGAGATCATCACCGAGCACGGTCGCGTGGTCTTCAACGGAAACGGGTACTCCGACGAGTGGCAAGAGGAGGCGGCCTCGCGGGGCCTGCTGAACCTCCGAACCACCGTCGATGCCCTCGCCCAGTACGACGTGCCGGAGAACAAGGAGGTGCTGAGCAAGTACGGCATCCTCTCCGAGCGCGAACTCGAGGCCCGCAAGGACGTCATCCTCGAGCAGTACTCGCTGGCACTGTTGGTGGAGGCCAAGGAGACCCTCGAGGTCGCCAAGACGATGATCCTTCCCGCGGCGACCCGCTACCTCGGGGAGCTCGCGAGCACGGCCGGGAGCCTCAAGGCCGCGGGCGTCGACGTCGAGACACCGGTGCTGGCCACCATGGCCGAAAAGGTCACCGAGCTGAACTCGGCGATGGACACCCTCGAGGCGGCCATCGAAGGCTTCCATGCCGACGGTGTCGAGGACGAATCGAAGTACGCTCTCGAATCGTTGATTCCCGGGATGGACAAGGTCCGCGAGGTCACCGACGGACTCGAGACCGTCATCGCCGACGACCTGTGGCCGCTGCCCACCTACAACGAGATGCTCACCATCATCTGAGTCCTCTCACTCGGCACATCGTGCCCGTCGGGATCCGTCCCGGCGGGCACGGTTGCGTGTGCACCGGCTCGGCTCACCGGGCGGGCGGCCGGGCACGCAGCGACAACGCGACGACGAGCCGGGTGGCGGGGTCGTCGAGATCCATGCCGGTCAGTTCGCGCACCCGGCGGATGCGATACCGCAGCGTGTTCGGATGCACATGCAGCGCCGCGGCGGCCGCGCGGACATCGCCGAAATGGTCGAGGTAGGCGCGCAGAGACGCGGTCATGTCCCCGTCGCTGCGCGCATCGCGTTCGGCGAGTTCGGTGACCCGGCTGTCGATCAATTCGGGATTGGCCGCCAGCAGGGCAACGATCTCCCCGAGCAACACACCGGTCTGCGACGCCGCGACGGTGGTGACCTCGTCGATGAGATCGCCTTCGCGCCGTGCCGCGTCGAGCACACGGTCGGCCTGCGCACGCAGCGCCGGCACCGCCGACAAGCCGTCGGCGGGACCCGACACCACCGCCCGCGCCCGGGTGTCGGCCTGATTCCGCGTCGCCGACACCGCCGTTCGCGCCCATGCCACCGTCGGCTCGATTTCGGCGCCGGGGACCACCACGTATGCGCGCCCACCGATGGCGACGGTCACCGACAGTGGGCTGTACGCACTCGCACGCAGCGTCAGCGCCGACACCACACCGGTGGGCACATCAGAACCCGCAACCGGCCCCGGCCCGTCGAGGCCGCCGAAGGCCACCACCATCACCGGGTCGTCGGGGGCGATGCCCAGCTGCGTGCCCAGGAACGGGGCGTCGACCGCCTCACCCCGCGTGCCCAGCAGTCGCCGCACCAGTTCGTCGTGTGCGCTGCCCACCGACCGGCGACGCGAGATCACGCGCGCGGCGACGGCCGCGGCGCCCACGAGAACCTGCGCGGCATCGTCGGACATGGGTGCGCTGCCCTGCTGCAGCCACATGGTGCCGAGGAAGTCACCGGGCGTGCCGGTGGTGGACGGCGCACGGATGGCCACGGCGAGCCGCGGTCGCAGACCGAGGTCGGCTCGTTCGTCGACGGTGACCACATCGGTGGAGGTGCGCAATGCGTCCATCACCCCCCATTGACGCAGCCAGGCCAGCATCGCCGGTGGGCCCTCGCGACCCAGGATCGACAACCGTCGCAGCTCGTCGGCCTCGTCGCCGGCGCTGCTGTAGGCCAGCACATGCGAGCGTTCGTCCTCGATGCTCACCAGGGCGCCGGTCCGCCGGGCCACCTCCGCCGCGAGTTCGAACAGGTCGCCGATGTTTCCCGCGCGCATCGATTCCGCGGTCTCGCCGCTGTCCACACCACGGGCGGCGTCGAGCACCCGGGTCACGAGGTTGTAGATCCGTTCCCATCGTGCGGAGGGGTCGACGGCCACCACCGCCACACCCAGCGATTCCGCCTTGGCCACCAGGCGCTCCGACGGATTCTTCACCAGGACCACCACGGGCGGTGCCGCGATCACGTCGTTGAGCAGGCGGGCCGCGGAATCCTCGTCGAGTCCCACGAGCAGGAACAGGTGCGCACCGCGGGCGGCGCGGCCGAGACCGAGTTCGACGTCATCGGTGTCGATCATTGCGATGTCGGAGATCGGCATGTCCAGTCCCCGGGGTGCGGTCACCAGGGTCGCGACGGTCCGGTCGAGGGCGAGCAACAGATTTCCGAGGCCCACGCCAGACATCGTCAGAGTGTACGTCGCTTGTTCGTCGGCCTGCCGGTCACTCGCCTGCCGGTCACTCGCCTGCCGTTCACTCGCCTGCCGGTTACTCGCGCAGTGTCGCCTGGAAGGCGATGCGGTCACCGCGATAGATCGACCGCACCATTTCGATCGGGTCATCGTGCGCGTCGAGTGAGCGCCGGTGCAGCAGCAGCAGCGGCATTGCCGTGGTCGTCTCCAGCAGTCGTGCCTCGCGCGGACTCGGGAGCGCGGTTTCGATGCGTTCCTCGGCGCTGGTGAAGGTGACACCCTCGGCGCGGATGGCCGCGTAGAGCGACGTCCCGGGGTCGAAGGAGTGGTAGAAGCCGCCGAAACGATGTTTCGGGAGATATGTGCTCTCCAGGCCGAGTCTGACGCCGTCGGCCAGCAGCACCCGCTCGAGATGCATCACCGACGTACCCGGCGCCAGCCCGAGCCCAGCGCACACGGCCTCGTCGGCTTCGATATCGTTGAACGACACCAGGATTCGTCCGGGCACGCGGCCATGCTGTTTGGCGCCCTCGGTGTAGGACCGCAGTGAGAGTGGTTGCACCAGTTTGGGTGCCGAGACGACGGTGCCGCGCCCCCGCCGCTCGATGCGGCCCTCGACGATCAGGTCCTGCATCGCCTGCCGCACGGTTTCACGCGACACCGAGAACTGTTCGGAGAGCGCACGTTCCGGCGGTACCGCATCGCCTTCCTCGAGGTCGTCGATGATCCGTTCGAGCGTGGTGCGCACCCGGTAGTACTTGGGCTCCTCGGCACTGACCATCAGCCGGCGACACCCGCCGCCATGACCCGGCCGGCCACGGCCATCACCTCGGCCGGATCGAGCCCCGCGGCCCCGGGAGTCTTGGCGGCGTCGTCGTAGCGCCGCAACCGGATCGCGTCGGGCCACCACCGGTGTTCCGTCCACTGCCGGCCGACCAACTGTGCACCCCCCTGGGCCGCCAGCGACCGCACCGAGGTGGCGCTCAACCCGGCCGCATACTCGTGGTCGGTGGCCGCCAGCCATTTCTTGGCCGCGACGTGGGAGCCGGCGAGCCAGCCGACACGTTCGCCGAATCGTGGCGTCAACCAGCGCCGTGCCGCCTCGTCATGGGGTGCGTCGCTTCCGATCATCGGGCTGTGGGCGACGTCGTGGAGCACCGCGGCCAGCACGAGTTCATCGTCGGCGTGGTCGGCCGTGGCGAGGTGACCGGCCTGCAGCGCGTGGTCGAGTTCGTCGACCGCTTCCTCGTCCCACACGTTCCGCAACGATGCGAGGACGGCCGAGAGTTCGGCGAGCGGGTCGGCATCGTTCAACACCATGGGCCCATGGTACCGAGACTGGTCTAGACCAAGAGTTCACGACGCGTTTACGCGCTGTCCGTTGTTTGGTCTAGACCAAACGGCGCAGACTAGGCGTCATGAAGGTGATCGTCGTCGGAGGTGGCGTCCTCGGCACCGCCCATGCCCTGCATGCGGTGCAGCGCGGACACGAGGTGGTGCTGATCGAACGCGAAAGTGAGGCCCGCGGTGCCACCGTCCGCAACTTCGGACTGGTCTGGGTGTCCGGTCGCGCCGACCACGAGTTGGCCGCGGCCCAGCGGGCGCGCGATCTCTGGGAGAAGATCGGCGCCGACATCCCCGGCATCGGGTTCCGGGCGGCCGGCTCGATCACGTTGATCCGCACCAATTCCGAACTCGGCGTCGCCGAGCAGGTGATGGCAAAACCCGACGCCGCCGACCGGGGCTTCGCGCTGATCGAACCCGACGAGATCCGCGCACTCAACCCGGCGTTGCGCGGCAGCTTCCTCGCCGGGTTGCACTGCAGTCGCGACGGGGCCGTCGAATCCCGCATCGCACTGCCCGCGATCCGTGCACATCTCGCCGGCACCGGCAGGTTCACCTTTGTGCCCGGCAGGGAGGTGACGTCGATCGAGAGCTCGGGCACGGGCGTTGCGGTCGGTGATGACGCCGGGGCGATCCACCGCGGCGACACGGTGATCTACTGTCCCGGTGCGGCGCACGGCGGCCTCACCCGCGAACTCGTGGGCTCCCGACCGCCGGTCCGGCGGGTACGGCTGCAGATGATGCAGACCGCCCCGCTCGGCGAACCCCTCACCACCGCGATCGCCGACGGCGACAGCTTTCGCTACTACCCCGCCTTCGCCGGCGATGCCCTCAGCACGCTCGACGCCGTGCAGCCGCAGCGCCCGGTGGCCGCCGACCATCACATGCAGTTGCTGTGCGTGCAACGCCTACATGGTGGCCTGACCATCGGCGACACCCACGCCTACGACCGGAACCCGGACGGCAGCGACGCCGACACCTTCGCTTTCGACGTCACCGAAGAACCGTACCGGCATCTCACCGAGGTCGTCGAAACCCTTCTGGGACGACGGATTCCACCCATCGAACGACGTTGGGCCGGCGTGTACTCGCAATGCCTCGACCCCACCGCCCTCGTCTTCCGTCGCGAGGTGACATCGGGCGTTTGGGTGGTGACCGGCCCGGGCGGTCGCGGCATGACGCTGGCACCGGCCATCGGCGAACAGACCGCAGACCTCATGGGTCTGTGACCGTCCACCCATCCAGACCAGGAGGTCCCATCTTGTCCGACAAGCACATTCGGCTCGCCGCCCTCGACATGGCAGGCACCACGGTGGCCGACGACGGCAGCGTGCTCGACGCCTTCGACGCCGCGACCGCGTCGGTGGGACTCCCCACCGACGGCGACGGTCACGCCCGTATCCGACAGTACGTCCTCGACACCATGGGGCAGTCGAAGATCACCGTGTTCCGCCACCTCGTCGACGGCGACGAGGACCGCGCACAGCAGGCCAATACCGCGTTCGAGAAGGCTTACGACGCAGCCGTTCTCGACGGCGGGGTGCGGCCCATCGACGGCGCCGCCGACACCATCGCCCGGCTGCGCGACGCGGGCGTCAAGGTGGTACTGACCACCGGTTTCAGCGCATCGACCCAGCGTCTGCTGCTTGACTCGCTCGGCTGGGCCGACATCGCCGACCTGGCCCTGGCGCCGTCGGCGGCGCTGCGTGGACGGCCCTACCCGGACATGATCCTGCAGGCACTGATCACGCTGCAGGTCGACGACGTCCGGGAGATCGCCGTGCTCGGCGACACCGCCAACGACATCCTCAGCGGCGTACGCGCCGGAGCCGGCCTCGTCGCGGGCACCCTCACCGGCGCACACGACGAGGCGACGCTGCGGGCCGCCGGAGCCACCGCCATCATCGCCGACATCACCGCACTGCCCGACCTGCTCGACGCCTGACCGCAGTTCCACCACAACCGTTGTGGCGCAACGTCGCACCACCACAGAGCCCTACCATTCCGAACCCACCCGTTCACGCCGACCCTTCACCACACATCCACCAGGGGGATTCCTCATGCGCTCTACACGTCTGTCCCGCCGCGCACTACGAGCCGTGGCGCTGGCCGCCGGTGTCGCGGCATTCACGCTCACCGCCGCCTGCGGCGGCACCGGATCGTCGGATTCCGGCGGCGACACCGTCACCCTGTACACGGCCGACGGTCTCGGCAGCTGGTACAAGTCGGAATTCGCCAAATTCAAGGAACAGACCGGGATCTCGGTCAACATCGTCGAGGCCGGGTCCGGCGAGGTGGTGTCGCGGGTCCAGAAGGAGCAGTCCAACCCGCAGGCCGACCTGCTGGTGACCCTGCCGCCGTTCATCCAGAAGGCCGACGCCGAGGGCCTGCTCACGCCGAGCGGCGTCGACACCGCGGGCGTGGCGCCGGGCAATCTCTCGCCCGAGGGCACCTACGTCGGCATCGTCGACAACTACCTGTCCTTCATCCGCAACCCGTCGGCTCAGCCGGTGCCCGCCACCTGGAACGACCTGCTCGAACCCCGATTCAAGGGCAAGATCCAGTACTCCACGCCCGGCCAGGCCGGCGACGGCACCGCGGTTCTGCTGCTGCTGCAACACCTCATGGGCAATCAGCAGGCCCTCGACTACCTGGCCAAACTCCAGGTCAACAACGTGGGGCCGTCGAGTTCCACCGGCAAGCTGCAACCGAAGGTGAGCAACGGCGAGTTGCTGGTGGCCAACGGTGACGTGCAGATGAATCTCGCGTCCATCCGCGACGACGGCTCGAAGTTCGACGTCTTCTTCCCGGCCATGCCCGACGGCTCGCGCACCACGGTGTCGCTGCCGTACTACGCCGCGCTCACCAAGGGGGCGCCGCACGCCGACGACGCCAAGAAGCTGCTGACCTTCCTGTTGTCCAAGGACGTGCAGACCACGGTGGGGCCCGACGCGCTCGGCGTGTCGGTGCGCACCGACGTCCCCGCCCCGACCGGATCGCCGAGCCCCACGCAGACGATTGCCGGCGTGACCATCTGGCGGCCGGATTGGAAGAGCGTGCTGAGCACCCTCGATGCCGATGTCGCCGCGTATCAGAAGGCCACCGGGAGCTGACATGGCCACCGAACCCACCCGCCGCCGTGTGCTGAGCACCACCGAGATCGACTCGACGACAACCTCGGCGGCCGCGGAGTCCAGTGCTCGCGCCCAACCGGCCATCGCTTTCGACCGGGTGTCGGTGACCTACGGTCGGGGCAAGAAGTCCACCGATGCACTGCGAGACTTCACGCTGCGGGTGACCCGCGGCGAGACCATCGCGCTGCTCGGTCCCAGCGGGTCGGGCAAGTCCACCGCGCTCAAGGCGCTGGCCGGTTTCGTCCGGCCCAGTGCGGGACGGGTTCGATTGTCCGGCAACGACATCACCGATCTGCCACCGGCCCGCCGCGGCATCGGTGTCGTGGTCCAGTCCTACGCACTGTTCCCGCACATGCGGGTACGCGACAACGTGGCGTTCGGATTGCGGTCGCGGCGCATGCCGCGGCGCCAGATCGCCGAGCGCGTCGACGAGGCGCTGACGATGGTCAGCATGTCGGAGTACGGTTCCCGGCTGCCGCGGGAGTTGTCCGGCGGACAACAACAGCGTGTCGCCATCGCGCGGGCCCTGGCGATCCGACCCGAGGTGCTCTTGCTCGACGAACCGCTCGCCGCGCTCGACGCGGCCCTGCGCCAGACGATGGTGGGCGAGCTCCAACGGCTGCGGGATGCGTTGCCCGACACCACGATGCTCTACGTGACGCACGATCAGACCGAGGCCCTCGCCTTGGCCGATCGGATCGGGGTGATGCGCGACGCGATGCTCGTCGACATCGGCACCGCCGAGGAACTGTGGAACCGGCCGCCCAGCGGTTTCACCGCAGCCTTCCTCGGCGGCGCCAACCTGCTGCCGTGCCGGGTGGGTCGCGTGTCGGGTACCACCGCACTCGTCGAGGTCGGGGAGCGGATGCTGTCGGCCGCCGCACCCGAGCCCACGGCACGGTGGGCGCCCGGAATGCCGCGCACCTGTGCATCCGGCCGCACGAGATCGAGGTCACCGCGGCGGCGGCGCATCAGGTGTTGCGGGCGCGAGTGACCGCGTCGGTGTGGCGCGGGGCCACCACCCGGCTGACGGTGTCGGTGGAAGGTCTGCCCGACCAGCTGATCGACGCCGACGTACCCGGGCGCGCCGATCACCCCGTCGACGAGATCGTCGGCATCCGGCTGCCGGATCCCGCGGGGATACTGGTTGATTAGGCGGGAGAACCGCGGTGACCGCGACACCGGCACTCGCCGAACGTCTCGACCCGATCCCCGCGCCGCCACCGAACCCGGCGCCGCGTCGGATCTCCGCGGCGCTGTGGGTGATTCCGCCGCTGGTAGTGGTGGTGGTGATCGCGGTGTATCCGCTGGTGCGGATGCTCGCCGATTCCGCCGCGGGCACCGGTCAGAGCACCTGGGGCGCCGTGTTGAGCAGCCAGGTCTTCCTGCGGTCGCTGGGCACCACCGCGTGGATCGCGGTGGTGGCCACCATCGGGTGCGTGGTACTGGGAACCTTCCTCAGCGTGGTCCTCGCCTTCGTACCCTTTCCCGGCTCGCAGATCGTCGCCCGCATGATCGACACCGTGCTGGCGCTGCCGTCCTTCCTCATCACGCTGGCGTTCACCTTTCTCTACGGCACGGCCGGCGCGGTGAACGCCCTGATCGCCGATGTCACCGGAACCCGGCCGCTGAACTTCCTGGCCACCCCCTGGGGCGTGATCGCCGCCGAGATCACGTTCTTCACCCCGTTCGTGGTACGACCGTTGCTGGCGTCGTTCGCGGTGCTCTCCACCGATCAGCTCGACGTCGCCGCCGCGCTCGGCGCATCTCCGTTCCGGGTGCTGCGGTCGGTAGTGATGCCCGAGGCATGGCCGGCACTGGCGGCCGTACTCCTGTTGACACTCAACGAGTTCGGCATCGTCGCCTTCACCGGCGCCAAGGACGTCACGACGCTGCCGGTGCTCATCTACACCCGCGGCATCGTCACCTTCGACCTGCCGGGCGCCGCGGTGATCGCCACCGTCCAGGTGGCGCTGTCGTTGGTGCTCTACGGCGCCTACCGGGTGATCTTCGCCCGGCTGATGTCGGTGCGTGAGGAGGACAGCTGATGTTGTTGTGGACCCGAACCAGCAGAGCGATCGTCTGGACAGTCTTCGCCGTGGTGGTGCTCGTGGTGTTCGTCGCGCCCATCGCCACCGTGGTGATCGCCGGTTTCGCCGGCTCGTGGACCGGACCGCTGCCCTCGGATCTCGGCCTCGTCCACTTCGGCGAGGCGCTCTCGGGCGACAATGTGGCCTCGCTGTCGGTGAGCCTGCAGACCGCGTTCATCGCCGGTGGGATCGCCCTCGTGCTGGGCACGTGGGCGGCGCTGGCCGCCCGGGAGGCCCCCGGATCACTGCGACGGCTGACCGACGCACTCTTCCACCTGCCGATCGCGGTGCCGTCGGTGGCGATCGGTCTGGGTCTGCTGATCAGCTTCAACGCACGTCCGCTGCTGCTCGGCGGCACCAAGTGGATCGTCATCGTCGCGCACACCGTGCTGGTGTTGGCTTTCGCGTTCAGCTCGGTGTCGGCGGCCCTGGAACGGCTCGACCCCGCCTACCAGCAGGCGGCGGAGTCGCTGGGCGCCGGTCCGGTGCGGGTGCTCACCCGGGTCACGCTGCCCCTGCTGTTGCCGGCATTGGGCGCTGCGGCGGGCCTCGCGGTGGCCTTGTCGATGGGTGAGCTCGGCGCCACGGTGATGGTGTATCCGGCAACATGGAAGACATTGCCGGTGACCATTTTCGGGCTGTCCGACCGCGGTCAGGTGTTCTCCGCGGCGGCGTGTACCACGGTGTTGCTGGCCACCACCCTTGTGGCGTTGATCGGGTTGGGCAGCATCCGCTCCCGGGCTGCGGCGCGCTGAACCGCTCTCGTCCACCTTTGTCCAGTTCGACAATGATGAGCGGCTTCTCTTTGCCAATTCTCCATAGGATTGGGAGGTAAGTCCTGGTTGGCTGGGTGTATGGACGCGATCACCACACCCCCACGCCCCGTGAACGAGCCCGTGCACACCTACGCCCCGGGCACCCCTGAACGCAGCCGCATCGTTGAGCAACTGGCCGCGCAGTCGGCCGCCGAACCCGTCGAACTGCCGCACATCATCGGCGGCGCCGCCACCGTCGGCGACGGCGAGCGTATCGACGTCGTCCAGCCGCACGCGCACCGCGAGGTGCTGGGCACGCTGACCAACGCCACCCACGACGATGCGCGGGCGGCGGTCGACGCCGCACTCGCCGCCGCCGAGGCGTGGGCGCACACGAGCTTTGATGATCGTGCCGCCGTGCTACTGCGTGCCGCCGATCTGCTCAGCGGACCGTGGCGCGAACGGATCGCCGCGGCCACCATGCTCGGACAGTCGAAAACGGTGCAGCAGGCCGAGATCGACGCACCCTGCGAGCTGGTCGATTTCTGGCGCTTCAATGTGGCGTTCGCCCGCGAGATCCTGGCCGAGCAGCCGATCTCGTCGCCGGGCGTGTGGAACCGGCTCGATCACCGGCCGCTCGACGGGTTCGTCTACGCCATCACGCCGTTCAACTTCACCGCGATCGCGGGCAACCTGCCCACCGCACCGATGCTGATGGGCAACACCGTCGTGTGGAAGCCCTCCCCCACCCAGGCGTACGCCGCCCACCTCACCATGAAGCTCCTCGAAGAGGCCGGCCTGCCCGCGGGTGTGATCAACCTGGTCAACGGCGACGGCATCGCCGTCTCCGACGTGGCGCTGGCCGACGAGCACTTGTCGGGCATCCACTTCACCGGGTCGACGGCCACCTTCCAGCACCTGTGGCGCGAGGTGGGCACCCACATCGATCGCTACCGCAGCTATCCGCGACTCGTCGGCGAGACCGGCGGCAAGGATTTCGTGGTGGCGCACGCCTCCGCCGATCCCGACGTGCTGCGCACCGCGCTCATCCGCGGCGCTTTCGAGTACCAGGGCCAGAAGTGCTCGGCGGCATCCCGCGCCTACATCCCCCGGTCGGTGTGGCAGCGTATGGGAGACGACTTCCTCACCGAGGCAAACGAATTGACCTACGGCGATGTCCGTGATCTGGGCAACTTCGGTGGTGCCGTGATCGATCGCCGGTCGTTTGACAAGCAGGTCGCCGCGATCGACCGTGCCAAGACGGTGCCGTCGATGACGGTGGCCGCGGGCGGTCAATGCGACGACTCCGAAGGCTTCTTCGTCCGGCCGACGGTTTTGCTCGGCGATGATCCCACCGACGCGGCGTTCTCCACCGAGTACTTCGGGCCGATCCTGTCGGTGCACGTGTACGACGACGCCGACTTCGACGCCACGCTGCGCATGGTCGATTCCACCGCGCGCTACGCGCTGACCGGATCGATCATCGCCACCGATCTGAGTGCGGTCGCCACCGCATCGGACGCCCTGCGCAACGCCGCGGGCAACTTCTACATCAACGACAAGCCGACCGGCGCCGTCGTGGGCCAGCAGCCGTTCGGTGGTGGCCGCGCCTCGGGCACCAACGACAAGGCCGGGTCGAAGGCCAACCTGTTGCGCTGGACGTCGACCCGCACGATCAAGGAAACATTCGTCCCGCCGACCGAATCCGGCTACCCCCACATGGCATCCGAGTGAGGACCCACAGATGAGCAAGATCTTCGATTCCGTACTGCGCCCGGTGATCACCAAGGCCGCGGGCAGCGACCGCATCAAGGAGACGTCGCAGCGACTGTCGGTCACCCAGAGTGTGGTCAATCGGTTCGTTCCCGGTGAGACCGAGGGCGATGTGCTCGCCGCGATCGGTTCCGCGTTGGCCGACGGGCTGTCGGTGACCATCGACTACCTCGGCGAGGACACCACCGACGAGGCGCAGGCCTCCGCCACCACGGAGGCGTATCTTTCGCTGCTGCAGCACATGTCGACGCTTGACGCCGCACCCGGACGACTTGAGGTGTCGCTCAAGCTCACTGCGCTCGGGCAGTCGCTGCCGCGACACGGCCGCAAGATCGCCGAAGAGAACGCGCACACCATCTGCGCGGCCGCACGGTCGGCCGGGGTGCTGGTCACCGTCGACGCCGAGGATCACACCACCGTCGACGAACGGATCGACATCGTACGGTCACTGCGCGGCGAGTTCCCCGAACTCGGCACGGTGCTGCAGGCCTACCTGCGGCGTACCGAGGACGACTGCCGTGAGTTCGCGGCGTCGGGCGCGCGAATCCGGTTGTGTAAGGGCGCCTATGCCGAGCCGGCCGCCGTGGCCTACCCCGATCGCGCTCAGATCGACGAGGCGTACCTGCGATGCCTGCGCATCCTGATGAAGGGCAACGGCTATCCGATGGTGGCCAGCCACGACCCGACCATCATCGAGGCCGCGCAGATCATCGCCGCCGAGTTCGGTCGCGAGCCGGGCAGCTGGGAGCACCAGATGCTCTACGGCATCCGCACCGACGAGCAGCGACGCCTCGCCGCCGCCGGCGCCGGTGTGCGGGTGTACATCCCCTACGGCCAGGAGTGGTACGGCTACTTCGTGCGACGTCTCGCCGAGAAGCCCGCCAACCTCGGCTTCTTCCTGCGGGCGCTGGTGAGCTGACCCGGTCGAGCGTGCCCAGATCCCCGTCGAGCGTGCCCAGAACCCCGTCGAGCGTGCCCGGATCCCCGTCGAGCGTGCCCAGAACCCCGTCGAGCGTGCCCAGAACCCTGTCGAGCGTGCCCGCGGGTGGTTTCGACAAGCTCAACCAGCGGGGGGCGCTCAACCAGCGGGGGGCGCTCAACCAGCGGACGGGGGGGTTTCGACACGCTCAACCAGCGGACGGGGGCGCTCAACCAGCGGACGGGGTGGTTTCGACAGGCTCAACCAGCGGGGGCGCTCAACCAGCGGGGGTGGGCACTCAACCAGCGGGGGCGGGCGCTCAACCAGCGGGGGGCGCTCAACCAGCGAGGGGCGCTCGACCAGCGGGCGGGGCGCTCAACCAGCGGGGCGGGGCTGGGCGCGCCTGACCTGATCGGCGGACCGGGCGGCGTCGAGTTCGACGTCGGTCCGGATCGTCGCCGGACCCAACGACAGCACCCCCGAGGTGAGCGGCTGGGCACGTAGTCCTCCCCGGCCGATCAGCGCCTTGCGGGTGCCCGTGCCGGCCATGGTGTCCATCCACGCGCACGGGTGCGCGGGTCGGCCTCCCCGGAAACGTATCCACCCGTCGCCGGTGTCGATCTCGAATTCCCTGCCACGCAACGGGTCGAGTTCCAGACCACGGACGACGATGTTGCGTCGCGCCACCACGGGATCGACCCCTCCGGCGGCGGCCCGCCACGCCTCGATCGCCAAGAACGTCACCGCCGCCTCGGTGTGCGCACGCACCCCGAAGAACCGGTCGCCCACGATGCCCTTGTCGGCGACGATCTCCACGCGATCCGGGGTGACGGTTTCGACGTCGTCGGCGGGCCCGTCCTTCGGGCGCCCGAAGTACGCATGCAACGGTGACCGCAGCAGCGTCACGATCTCGAACGGATACTCCACTCCACCAGGGTAGAACGCGCCCGCGTCACCGCTGCTCCGCCGGAACGTAGTGCAGCCCACGAAACACCGCACTGCTGGCGAAGACCGACGCGTCGGGCTCAACACCGCGGTGGCGCGCCATCCGCAGGGCGAGCCGCAGCAGCATCTTGATGTCTCGTGGCGTGATATCCGGGAAGCCGCCGACGAGATCGTCGAGGAGGTCTTCGCCGAGCATTACGTCGTTGCCTGCAGCGAGGATCTGCCACACCTGACGCGCGTCCTTCTGCCCCGGCGGCCGATACTCGATGACCGCGGCGCATCGGGCCAGGATGGCCTCGTCGACGCCGTCGATCCGGTTGGTGGTGAGAAACAGCAGCCCGTCGAAATACTCGAGGGTGCGCAGGAACTCGGCGACGATCGCGTTCTGCGAGAGGTCGAGTCCGCGTTCCATCACGAAGACGTCGGCCTCGTCGAGGAGCAGCACCGCATCCCAGCGTTTGGCGCGATCGAAGATCACCTCGAGATTCTTGCGCACCAGATCCGCGGTCACCCCGAGCGACCCGGAATGGATCGAGTACAGCGGGCGTGCGGTGACCTCCGCGTACACCTCGGCGGTCAGCGTCTTACCCACACCCGGCCGGCCCTTCGCCAGCACCACGTTTCCCGCCGACTTACCGTCGATGATGTCGCCGGTGAACACCGAGATGTCGGTGGTGAGGATGTTGAGCAGCTCGCGCTGGTCGTCGGGCAGCACGAGCTTGTCTTGAAGGTGCTCGTCGTAGGCATACTCGCTGAGGTCACCGGTGTTGACGTCGAGGAAGTCCTGCGCACCGAGATCGAACACCCGGACAGCGGTGATCACCGGAACCGGACCGTAACTGTCCCCGGAGAACAGGATCGACGGTGCCACCGTGCGCAGCGCGGCGATCTCGCTCGGCGCGACGTCGTGCACCACCTTGCGGTTCTCCCGTTTGTTCGGCGACCGGTAGTCGTCGGTGCGAATCACCTTGCCGCTGAAGCGGAATTGCTTGCCGAACCCCTCGTCGATGATGCGTTGATAGCGCTCCCGCCGCGCCTGGTATTCGGCCTTGAGATCGGGCGTCTCCTTGTAGGCGCCCCCGGCGACCAGCACGTCGGCGGGCGTCTTGCCCACCACCTCGGTCTCCTCGAAGTAGAGCAACCGCGGCTTGCGCGACGGGCGTTTGACGGTGGCATTGTCTGCTTCCATCGTGAACTTGATGCGCGGGCCGTGAGTGCGGTCGGCGTGCTCCATCACGATGTCCATCACCAGGTAGGGATGGAGGTATCCGTCGGATTCCCGTACATACAACCACCCGTCGATCAGGTTGTGGCACAAGAAGCTGCGCAACATCTCGGTCGCCGCGTCGATGTGCGGGATGGTGGGGAAACTTCCGGCGCGCGCGGCCCGGACGGCGGTCACCGCGCGAGCAAACGACTCGTCGGCAACGGACTCGGCGGTGGCGACGAGGTCGTCGAGGGCGGCGTCGGTGAGATCGCGGTCGGCGATGGCGATCTCGGGTGACCGCCACGACCGGGCTTGACGACGCGCGGCCGCCAGGTCCTCGGACGCGGTCGCGGCGACGAGGCCGGTAGGTGCTACCAACATGACGATCCTCCGAATCGGGTTGGCGCGGCGGCAACTTCACCCACCGCGCCGGCCCGACACTTCATTGTCTGTTCAGGACTTCATTGTCTACTCAGGCCTCGGGGTCGAGCACGAAATCGTAGACGGTGACGAAGCCCTCACCGTCGGGGTTCGGCGTGACGTCGAGCATCAGCTCGGGCTTCACCGCCGACGCGATGTCGTCCTCGTTGTGCGGATCGCCCGGGAAGTACAGCTGCGACGTGATCAGCTGATAGCCGGGGGCGCTCACCTTGAAGTGCAGGTGCGCCGGGCGCCACGCGTGCCAGCCGGCTGCGGCGATGAGCTGGCCGCAGGCACCGTCGGTGGGGATCATGTAGGGCGCCGGACGCAGCGTGTGGATCTCGAAGTTGCCGTCCTCGTTCGCAATCCAGGTGCCACGCAGATTCCATTCCGGCAGGCCGGGGGCGAATTGCGAGTAGAAACCGAGATCGTCGGCATGCCAGAGTTCCACCTTCGCGCCCGACAGCGGAGTGCCGTCCACCGCACGCACCTGCCCGGAGAACACGAGGGGGTTGCCGGGTTCGTCGTCGCGCATCGGAATGGTGCCGTTCCAAGCCAATTCGGGCGAATCAGGCATGTAGTAGGGGCCTTCGATGGTGCCCTTGCTGCCCTCGCGGTGGGCGTTGGCCACCTCTTCCACCGAGTGCTCGAGCCACACGTCGAGGAACAGCGGCCATTCACCGTCCTCGCCGGTCTTGATCAGCCATGCCTTGAGTGCGTTGTATTCGGTGTAACTCACCTGATCGTCGATGACGATGTCGTTGAGCGCCTTGATCACCTTGGTGGCCAGATAGTCGACGCGCGCGGTGTCGACCACGCCGTCGCGGTGTCCGCCGGCGGCCATGCGCTGACGGAACTGGGCCGACGCGTTGGCACCTGATTCGGCTGCCTTCGCGGTCACTTCGGCGTCGAAGCTGCTGTCGATGGTGTTGGTCATGATGGGTACTCCTTGTTGAGCGAACTGTTGTGGGGGGCTGTTGTGGGGGGGTGTTGTGCTGTGGGGCTGTCGTGTTGGTCGGGTTGCGCTGCGGGTGAGACTCAATCCGCAGCGATGTCCGATGGGTGGGTGGCCAGCGGGGTCACCCGGATCGTCATATAGGGAAAGAGGGGCAGTGCCGACAAGATGTCGTGTAGTTCGTCGTTGTCGGCGACGTCGAAGATCGAGAAGTTCGAATACTCGCCGACGATCCGCCAGATGTGCGGCCACTTGCCGGACCGTTGCAGTTCTTGCGAATACGCCTTCTCCCGGGCCACGGTGTCGGCCCGAATGTCGGGGTCGAGATCGTGGGGGATGGTGACGTCCATCCGAACGTGAAAGAGCATCGGCATGTCTCCTCTCGGTCAGCGATCGAGCCGATAGTGGGCGAGTTTGTCCGCGTCGATCTCGATGCCCACCCCCGCATTGGGGCTGGTGTGCAGTTGTCCGTCGCGGATCTGGAGCGGCTCGGTGAGCAGGTCGTCGCGCATGTCGAGGAAGTTCGACAACTCCCCCGCGTACCGGGAGGTCAGCTCGAAGGCCGACCCGAAGGCCAGGGCGCACGCGGTGCCGACCTGTCCGTCGATCTGGTTGCCGATCACCACCTCGACGCCGAGTCCTTCGGCGAGGTGGTGCACTCGTTGCGACGCCGTGAATCCGGTGCGCGCGGTCTTGATACTGATCGCGGTGGCCGATCTGGCGAGGATCTCGCGGGTGACGTCGGCGGCGGTCGGTACGGATTCGTCGGCGATGAACGGGACGTCGAGATGTTCGACGAGCCACCGCCGGCCGAGCACATCGTCTGCGGGACAGAGTTCTTCGGCAAACAGGAGATCCAGGTCGGCCATCTCGTGCATGGCACGCAACGATTCTGCCGCCGACCATCCTCGGTTGCCGTCGACGTAGAGTTCGATCTCGCGGCCGAAACGCTCACGCAGCGCACGCACCACCGCGGTGTCGAGCCCAACCGGGCGCCGACCGACCTTGACCTTGAAGGTCGAGATCCCGTAGGTGTCGCGCATCTTCTCCGCCTCGGCGACCATTGTCGACGGCTCGTCGAAGCCGAGCATGTGGCTCACGCGCATGTGATCGCCGAATCCGCCGAGCATTTCGGTGACCGGCAGTTGCAGGGTCTTGCCCAGGGCATCCCAGATCGCCATGTCCAGTGCCGCTTTCGCGGTCGGGTTGCCGACCGTGCGTCCGAGCCGGCCCACCATCACCTCGCGCTCGAGGAGGGTGAGTCCGGTCAGGGCGGGCGCGAACACGGTCTCGATCACCGCGACGATCCCGCGCTGGGTCTCGCCGTAGGTGAACGGCCGCGGCGGCGCCTCCGCGACACCGACGATGCCGTCGTCGGTGTGCACCCGCACCAGCACATGCTCGGCGACGTGCACCTCGCCGGAGGCGAACCGAAGCGGCTTGCGATAGGGGATGGCGAACGGGATCGCCTCGATCTCAGTGATTTTCACGATGTGAGGTCCTCTCCGGGGCCGACGCCCGGCGTAGTCAGCAACTGGGTGGAAAGGTCGAAGGCGGACGTGATCACCCCGGCGACGGCCTCGACGACGGGATTGTCTTCTCCGGCGCGCCACGCAAGCGCGGTCTCGATGGCGTCCGCGTCGTCGAGGTCGCGGATCACCACGCCGTCGACCGGAACCTTGTGTACCGAGGCCGGCAGGATGGACACCCCCAGACCTGCGGCAACCAGCGCCAGCAGCACCGGAGTGCCCGACGCCTCGTGTGCCCGGTGCGGCGCGAAACCCGACCGGCGACAGGTGCGAGTGACGGCGTCGTTGACCGCCGAGTGCCTGCTGTCGTACATGACGAAAGGCTCGGCACGCAGGTCGCTCACCGACACCACCGGCTCCACCGCCAACCGATGGCCTGCGGCGACGGCGAGCACCAGCGGTTCCACCTCGATGGTGTGCACGTCGATGCCGTCGCCGATCACCGGCGGTCGCAGGACTCCTAGATCGATTGTCTTGTTGCGCAACGCTTCACATTGCATGGGGGTGAGCATGTCGGTGGCGATGACAAGATCCACATCGGGCAGTTCACGCGCCACCGTGCGCGCGATCCGCGGGAGATGGGAGAACGCGGCGATACCCGTGAGCCCGAGTCGCACCCGGCCGCTGCGGCCGGCGGCGATCCGACGGACGCCGTCGACGGCGTCATCGACCTCGGCGAGGATGCGCCCGACCTCGGTGCGTAGATACTCCCCCGCGGGGGTCAGCGCGACCTGGCGGGTGGTCCGCGTGAACAAGGTGGCGCCCAACTCGGACTCGAGCTGACGGATGGCGTACGAGAGGGCCGGCTGAGCCACATGCAGGCTCGCCGCCGCCTGCCCGAAATGACAGGTGTCGGCGACCGCTGCGAAGTAGCGCAGATGCCGGAGCTCCATGTCTCGCGCCTTTCGTCGTCGGTGAGCGAACGCCACGTGTGGCATCGGGAACTTCACCCGCGGTGTGTGACCCTCACCACGTTGAACACCACGCTAGGCCGCCGATACATACGAGACAAGGACTTGTTTTGGGGCTATTAATCGATTCTGTTTATCAGCCTGATGCTTGGTCAGCGCTACGGGCGCTCGGATGCGATCGCCGTCGCGGTGCTGCATGGTCGTCGAGCGTGCCCGAATACCCGTCGAGGCTGGTGTGACGGCTGTCTACCACAGTCGACTCCCGTTCACCCCTGTGATTCATCGCCGTGAGCAGGAAAATAGGTATTGACTCGAACACATGTACGAGTACTATGGGTGATAAGACCGACTTGGGGGAACACGTGACCATCACTCCGACGGCAGCCGCCGACGCGCTACGCACACCGACCATCGACGAGCACGCCACCGGCCGCGACATCTACGAGGGGGTGATGACGTTGATCGAGATCCGCAACCTCACCGACCACCACCTATCGGTGCACGTGGCGGCGCTCGAGCGCCTCGGCGTCGCCAGACAACACGGCCGCAGCACCCGTGAGCTCCTCATCATCATGGGCCTCGCGCCCGCGGCGGCTCAACGCCTCCTCCGTATTGCCACCGCACTCGACGCAGTGGCCCCGGCGGCTGCGCATGCCGCCGACGGCGTGGTTTCTGGTGAGCACATGGATGCGATCGTCCGTGGCGTGAGCCACGTCGAGCGTCGCAGCCCCACGCCCCTCGACAACAACACCCGCGAGTCCGTGATCACCGACCTGATGGCGCAACGTTCCTCCGGCGCCACTCCCGCCGAGATCGCCGAACGAGCCCGGACCCTGGGAAACCAGATCGCAGCCCACACCGACGGTGGGTTACCGCCGGGCGAAGACCGCACCGTCAACTCCCTCACCCTGACCAAGGAGGATGGCCGCACGCAGGTACGTGCCGACCTGGACACCGTCACCGGGGAAAAACTCTGGACCGCGATCGACAGGATCTCCGAACCCCGCCCCCAACCCGACGGCTCCCGCGATCCCCGTTCACCCGAGCGGCGACGCGCCGATGCGCTGGAAACGATCCTCGACCTCGCCACCAACAGGGGCCGGTTCGCGGGGCCGAAGGTGCCCGCACCACAAACCCGGATCGCGCTGACGATTCCCGCCGACACTCCGTCACTGTCCTCGCTGCAATTCCTCGGCTCGGTGACCGAAGCCACCGCCAAGAAGCTCGCCTGCGACGCCACGATCAGCGTCGCCATTGTCGACGGCGAACAAGTACCCTTGTCCGTCGGCCGGGAGAAACGCCTGTTCACCTCAGCCCAACGCCGAGCATTCGCGTGCCGCGACAAAGGATGCGTCAAATGCGGTGCACCCGCATCCTGGACCCACGCCCATCACATCGTGCACTGGGCCGACGGTGGGGACACCGACGTCGACAACGGCTGCCTGCTCTGCCCCGCCTGTCACGATGACGTTCACCACGGCGGTTGGGAGGTCATCATGGGCACCGACCGTCACCCCTGGCTCCGTCCGCCGGTCAGCGTTGACTCCCGACGCGAACTCATCGAGTCCTACCACCGACGCCGCATGCACGTCGCCGACCTCCCTGACCTGACGATCGCCGCCTGAGCAGAAGACCCTACGCCGCAGCACCTTTCGTGCACCCGACACGTCGGGACCGCACACGCTCCTTGAGAACTCCACACAGATATCGGGGACCACCCACCATCCCGTGCTCGACGGCTGCCGACCGCGGTGCGCAGCACGAGACGGTCGGCCTCCCACGCCGGTGGTCTACACGGCAGCAGTGATGCCGTGATCCCGCACGCTTTGATCCTGCACGCTTTGATCCTGCAGAGTTCGATCCCGCACGGATGCGGCAGTTTTCGCGATGACCGTCTCGAGGTCCACGCCGGGGGCGAGTTCCACCAGATCGAATCCGTCGTCGACGACGTCGAACACCCCGAGATCGGTGATCACGCGGTCCACCACGGACTTGCCGGTGAGCGGGAGTGTGCACCGGTCGACGAGTTTGGCGTCGCCCTTCTTGCTGACGTGCTCCATCAGCACGATGACGCGGCCGGCGCCGTTGACGAGGTCCATCGCTCCGCCGATGCCTTTGACGAGCGCTCCGGGCACCATCCAGTTGGCGAGGTCACCGTTGGCCGCCACCTGCATGCCACCGAGTACGGCCACGTCCACGTGGCCGCCGCGGATCATCGCGAAACTGGTTGCGGAGTCGAAGTACGACGCACCCCGGACCACCGAGACGGTCTGCTTGCCCGCGTTGATGAGGTCGGGGTCCACCTCGTCGTCGTACGGGAAGGGTCCGACGCCGAGGATTCCGTTTTCGGCGTGCAAGGTGACGCCCGAGTCATCGGGCAGTTCGTCGGGAATCAGTGTCGGCAGTCCGATGCCGAGGTTCACATAGTCACCGGGCTGCAGTTCGTGCGATGCGCGGGCAGCCATCTCGGTGCGGGTCCAGGTCACGGTGTCTCCTCGTGTCAGCCGACCGGAATGGCGGCGGTGGTGGTTGCGGTGTCGGTGTTCTCGCAGCCCTGGCGCACCGGCCGTGGCCGGGTGGTGCGCTGCTCGATCTCCTTGCGCCCAGCCTGCTCGGGGGTGAGCTCGACGATGCGCTGCACGAAAATGCCGGGCAGGTGCACGTCGGCGGGGTCGATCGCTCCGGCCTCGACGACTCGCTCGGCCTCGACGATGGTCACGCGCCCGGCCATCGCCGCGGGCGGGTTGAAGTTTCGTGCGGCGGCATGGAATTGGCAGTTGCCGGCGGTGTCGACGACGGCGGCGCGCACCAGCGCGTAGTCGGTGACGATGGCCTCCTCGAGCACCATCTGCTTGCCGCCGAATTCGCGTACCTCTTTCGGCGGCGAGGCGAGTGCCACCGATCCGTCGGGCGCGTAGCGCCAGGGCAGTCCGCCCTCGGCGACCAGCGTGCCCACTCCGGTCGGGGTGTAGAAGGCGCCGATCCCGCTGCCTCCGGCGCGCATCCGCTCGGCCAGCGTGCCCTGCGGGGTGAGTTCGACGGTCACCTCACCGGCGAGGAACTGCCGCCCGAACTCCTTGTTCTCCCCGATGTAGGAGGCGATCACCTTGTCGATGCGGCGCGCCTCGAGCAGCAGGCCCAGGCCCGCGCCGTCCACCCCGCAGTTGTTGGAGACGATGGTCAGTCCGTCCGCACCCTGCTCGAGGAGGGATTCGATGAGGAACCACGGGATGCCGGCAAGCCCGAATCCGCCGACCGCGAGACTCGATCCCGACGGGATGTCGGCGACAGCGGCCGCAGTCGACGCCGCGATCTTGGACGTGTGCGGTGTGTTGGGGCCGGCGTGGCGAGTCATGACTGCTCCAGGTGGTTGATGATTGCGGGGGTGATGATTGCGGGTTGTTCGGCGTTGGCGAGGTGGGCGGCGTGGTCGACCACCAGCAACCGTCCGTCGGGGACGGCGTCGACGATCTCGGCGAGACGCTCGGGTGGTGTGGCGGGATCGTCGGCACCGGCGATGGCCAGCGTGGGCGCCTTGATCGCCGACAGGTCGCCGCGCTGATCCATCGCGGCGATGGCCTCGCAACAACCGGCGTAACCCTCGGCGGGCGTGCCGGCGATCATGTTTCGCCAGGCGGCCACCTGATCACGCTGCCCGGCAAGGTAGTCCGGGGTGAACCAGCGGCTCAGGACACCGTCGGCGACGGCACCGGAGCCCGCGTCGCGCACCGTGGCGGCACGCTGCACCCAGGACGAAGCCGGCGGGAAATGCGCCGCGGTGCACAGCAATACGACACGGTCGACGCGTTCGGGATTGCGGATGGCCACCCGCATCGCGGTCATGCCGCCCAGCGAGAGACCGACGAGATGCGCGGAGTCGATACCGAAGCGGTCGAGCAGGGCCACGAGGTCGTCGGCGAGATCGTCGATGCTGTAGGGGCCCGACGGCACCGGTGATGCGCCGTGTCCGCGCGTGTCGTAGCGGAGCAGCCGGAACCGCTCCTCGAGGACATCGCGCTGCGCGTCCCACATGCGGTGGGTCGACCCCAGCGAATTGGACAGCACCACCACCGGCGCATCGGCCGGTCCGCTGAGCGTGGCGGCGAGATCGACCGCGCTCACCGGGCCACCTCGAAGATCGCGGCCAGTCCCTGCCCGCCGCCGATACACATGGTCTCCAGCACGTACCGGGCATCGCGTCGATGCGCCTCGTAGGCGGCGGTGGCGAGGATGCGGGCGCCGGTGGCCCCGATCGGGTGGCCGAGTGAGATTCCCGATCCGTTCGGATTGAGTCGCTCGTCGTCGGCGTCGACCTTCCACTCGGCCAGCACCGCGAGAACCTGCGCGGCAAACGCCTCGTTGAGTTCGATGAGGTCGATGTCGTCGAGGGTGAGTCCGGCCCGGTCGAGGGCTTTCGCGGTGGCACCGACCGGCCCGATCCCCATCGTCTCCGGCGGGCATCCCGCCACGGCCCACGAACGCAACGCCAGCACGGGTTGCAGGCCGCGCCGGTCGGCTTCGGCGCGGGTGGTCACCACACACATCGCGGCGCCGTCGTTCTGCCCCGACGCGTTGCCCGCGGTGACGGTCGCATCCGGATCGACCTTGCGCCGCACCGCCCGCAGGGCGGCAAGCGATTCGAGGGAGACATCTGCGCGCGGATGCTCGTCACGGTCGACGACGACGTCGGGCTTGCCGCGCCGCCCGGGCACGGTCACCGCGACGATCTCGTCGGCGAACCGGCCCGACTCCAGTGCGGCGACGGCGCGCTGATGCGAGCGCACCGCCACCTCGTCCTGCTCGGCACGGGAGATCCGGTACTGCGCCCGCAGGTTCTCGGCGGTCTCGATCATGCCGCCGGGCACCGGATGCGACGCGCCGCCGGCGGTCAGCCGACCACGGTCGAGGCGATCCATCAACTCCACACCACCCTGCCGCACACCGGTGCGCAGCCCGAGCGCATAGTGCTCGACATTCGACATCGATTCGGCGCCACCGGCGATCACCAGACCGGCCGCCCCGGTGGCCACCTGGGCCGCGCCGTTGAGCACGGCCTGTAGACCCGATCCGCACCGCCGGTCCACCTGCATGCCCGGAACGCCGACACCGAGTCCGGCATCGAGGGCGGCGATGCGCCCGATGGCGGGCGACTCGCCGTTGGCGTACCCCTGCCCGAGGATCACGTCGTCGACATCGCCCTCACCGAGTCCGGTGCGCGCGACGAGTTCGCGCAGCAATCCGGTCGCCAGATCGGTCACGGAGAGCGGGGCCAGCGCCCCGCCCATGCGTCCGACCGGGGTGCGCAGCGGCGAACAGATGACGACATCGGTAGCGGTACTCATGGGTCCCACGGTAAGAACCAGCGATCATATTGTGAAGTATCCATTTGAGATCGAATGAGACTTTTCAGATATATATTGGTTTACGCTGGAGTGATGGAGCTGCGTCACCTGCGATACTTCCGCGCGGTGGCCGAGGAACTGCACTTCGGCCGCGCAGCGGCACGCCTGCACATCGCGCAGCCGCCGCTGTCGCAACAGATCCGGCAACTCGAGTCGGAACTGGGCCTCACCCTGCTGCAACGCTCCACACGCAAGGTGGAACTGACCCCGGCCGGCGAGGCCTATCTCGAACGGGTCATCGCAATCCTCGACGCCGTCGACAACGCCGGCACCCACGCGCAGCGCGTCGCCGAGGGACGGCAGGGACGTCTCGCGATCGGTTGCGTCGGGTCGGCGACCTACTCGCTGCTGCCCCGGCTGGTGCGCGCGTTGCGCGGTGAGCTGCCCGACGTCGACGTCAGCGTTCGTGGCGAGATGCTCGCGCCCGCGCAGATGGCGGCCCTCCTCGCCGGCGATATCGACCTCGCCTTGCTGCGTCCGCCGATCGCCGCACCCGAGGCGAGCGTGACCCACGTCCGACGCGACCGACTCCTCGTCGCTCTCGCCGACAGTCACCCACTCGCCGGACAACCCAGCGTCGCTCTGGCCGACCTCCGCGGCGAGGATTTCGTCTCGCACGCGGGCCGGGGCCGGTCGGTGATGCATACCCAACTCGCAACGCTCAGTGCCGCAGCGGGTTTCATCCCGCAGATCCGCCACGAGGTGGAAGAGACCTCCACTCTGGTGACCCTTGTCGCGGCGGGTCTCGGTGTCGCGGTGGTGCCCGAACCCACCGCCGCCCTCGGTGTGGCCGGAGTGCGTTACCTGCCGATACGCCCCGAGGTCCCCGGCGTCGACCTCGTCGCGGCGCACCGTGCCGGCGACGACTCCCCCATCGTCGAACGGGCGTTGAGCGTGCTGCACGGGGTCGCGGTCGACGACGGCTGAGCCGCCACCGTCGGTCACTCGGTCCGGTCAGTACCCGAGGAATGTGTCGGTGCGCAGCCGCCAGAAGCGCCACCCGACACCCGATTCCATCCGTCGCACCGACGTCGCGGTGTTCCGCACGAAGTCTGGCGCTCCCGACACGTAGTATCGCGTCGCGGCATCTCCGGTCCACGTCGCCCCCACGATCGCGGACAGCCGGGCCGGATCGGCGAATTCCTTTGCCGGGTCGGCGGATTCGATGACGTCGAGCTGGGCCCCGGCTGGCGCCGCGGCGGCGAGGTCGGCGGTATACACGGCACGGTCGGCGGCACGGACGACGTGCACGAGCCGCAGTCCGGTCAGGTTCTTGTCGCCGGCGAGCCCGGCTGCGACCATCGAGGCGAAGGGAGTGATACCGATGCCGGAGGCGATGAGAACCACCGGTGGTCGCCGTGCGGCGTCACGTCGCCACGCCCGGGGCAGCGTGAAGTCGCCGCCCACCACGTCGAGGTACAGCCGGTGCGTGGTTCCCTCGATCAGGGCGGATTTGTAGCTCGACACGCCGCCCGCGGAGCCGACGGTGAAACCGAAGCGCACCGCGTCGTCGTCGGGTGCCGAGGCGAAGGAGAACACGCGACGCGACCCGCCCCACAGCGGCGTCGACCACGACGGCGCGCTCAGCATGGCCCACTGCCCCGGGGTGAAACCGACCGGCGCCGACGAGCGGCCGTCGAGTTCGAAGGTCTGCGCGGCGATGGGCTTCGCACTCGTCGCCAGCACCGTGCGACCTGCCGGGGCTCGCCCGGCGAGTCGCACCGCGAAGGCGTACAGACAGCCGGCCAGCAGCGCGATCTGCGGCACGAATTCCAGGGTGAACGACGTGGTGATCTCGAATGTCTGCTGCCAGAACATGAGTACCGCGACGAGTGCCGCGTACACCGCTCGATGCAGGCGGGTCGACGGCGAGGTGAGCGGCTCGGGCAACATCACCGCCGCCACGAAGAACGTGGGCGTGGACACGAACCACAGCTGCAGATCCTGCCCGCCGCGAACGAGTTCGACCACGCCGATGGTGATCAGGGCGACGGCGAGGAACACCACGACCGGTTCCCACACCCGCAGCACTGTGACCAGCAACAACCCGATCACCACCATCGGCCAGAACAGCGGTTCGGCGGCCACCCACCAGAACGGTGAACTCAACTGCGTGCCACCGACACTCACGCCGGCGTAGGCCAGACCGTAGGCCACCACCGCGCCGGCGACGGCAGGGTTGACGATCAGCCGCCGCCGCCACACCAGCACGTACTTCGACGCCGCGGCGGCTCCGGCGGCAACGATCATCGACACCGCCGAGGCGACGTCGGTGATCCCCGGCATCAGGAAGAACAGGATGAGGCCGGTGATCGCCCACGAATCCGAACCCGGCGGCACCCGCACCAGCGCGGCACCCGCGACGGTGACCACCGCGCTCACGACGAGCGCCATCACGAGCGACACTGCCAGTGCGGCAGGACGATACGCGAACTCATCGTCGGTGGCGGCCACCACGAACGACACCGCGGTCAGCGCGACGAGCGCCACCAACACCGCGCGGTGCGCGGTGAGCCACGCCGGAATCAGTCGCGTCACAAGAACAGCTCCAATCCCGGCATGGCCGTGTGCTCCACGGTGCCGTTGCGGCGGACGGTCACGTGATCGACATCGACATCGATGTCGCCGGAGGTGACGTGCGATCGCAGGTCGCCCGCGGACACGAAGAACAGCGCCGTCGCCAACCCGTCGGCGGTCATGGCGTCGGGTGCGCTCACCCAGGTGGCCAGCACCTCCCGCACCGGTGACGCCGTCGAGGGGTTCACGATGTGGTGCCAGTCGGCCCATGCGCGACGGTTGCTCGCCGACGCGCACAACGCGCCGCCGGTCAGCGCGACGACCCCGATGGCCTTGCTGGGATCGAGCGGGTGCTCCAGCGCGATCCGCACCGGGGTCTCGCGCGGGGAGATCACCATGTCGCCGCCGGCGTCGACGATTTAGCGGTCGGTATGGCGGGCCACCAGCCGTGCGACCCGGTCCACCGCGAACCCCTTGCCCGCAGCACCGACGTCGAGCAGCGCCGGAGTCTTGAGGACCAGTTCGGCACCGTCCCAATCGATCACGTCATCCCAGCGAGGGGTCGGGCGGATGCGGTCGGCAACGCGCAGGGTGTAGTCGGCGTCGTAGCCGGCGTCGGCGAGCGTGCACCCGATCAGCGGCGTCACCGCACCGCGGGTTGCGTCGTGGAGCACTCGGTACCAGTCGAGCAACGCACGGTCGGGGACGGCGACCGGGTAGTGGCCGCCGGCGGCCGACATCCGCGCGACCATCGAATCGCGCCGGAACCGTGACCACACGCCGTCGATCCGGTCGATCTCTGCGGTGATCCGGTCACGCACCGCCCCCGACAACTCGCCCGCGGTGGTGATCTCCCAGCGGGTGCCGAGCGCATCGAAGGTCCAGTCGACGTCGTCGCTCACGGTGCACTCACCATGGCGCTCACCCGGGGCACTCGCACTCACGCCGGCCCGGTCAGCTCCTGGCCTCGTTCTTGATCTGGTCGATGGCGTCGTTGAACCCGCCGGAGGTCAACGACGATCCGGACACCTTGCTGACATTGAGCTCGTCGATGTTCTTGCCGATCACCAGCGGGTCGATGCCACTGGCGAACTTCCCCTGATACTCCTTCGACGTGCCCCTGGTGTTGCTCGTGTCCAGACTGAGCGCGGTGATGACCGAGTTGGAGAGGGTGACGGTGACGCCGATCTCCTGCGGACCGCCGGGCGAAACGTAGTGGCCGGTCGCGCTGTACTCACCGTTCTTGTAGGTGCCCGAAGCCGTGTCGGTGGCCGAGGCTCCCCCGCCGGCGGCCGTGGTGGTCTGCGTCGCCTGCGCGGAGGTGCTTCCCGTGTCGCCGGCGTCGTCGGAGCCGCACGCCGCGGTGGCCAGCCCGATGGCTGCGACAGCGGCCACCACCCCGCCCGTGCGTGCCAGACCGACGCGGTCACGCAGAACGCCCGCAGCCGCGGCCTCGTCGCGAGATGATGTCCGTTTCGGGTGATTCATTTCACCATTGTGCGTGACGACGAGGGCTTCACGTCGGCCCAAGCCTCCATTCGTAGGTAACCCTCACCGAATACTCAGGCTCAGCGTCCGGCAGCGGCCACGCGGGCGCGGATCGCGTTGACGAACACCGACTTGATGTCGTCGGGTGTCTTGGCCACATACGACGTGCCGCCGGTGGCCTCGGCGATCTGGTCGAGGGCCTCGGTGTCGGCTTCCGAGGAGATGCCGATGGTCAGCACCAGGACCGGGCGTGCCGGGTCCTCGAGCCGTTTGAGGTCGGAGATCAGCTGGTTGAGGCTGATGGTGTTCGGGTCCTCGTTCTCACCGTCGGTCATGATGATGACGCTGTTGGAATAGTTGGGGTCGTAGGTGTCCTGGACCTTCTTGAACGCGGCCAGCGTGGTGTCGTAGAGCGGGGTGCCGCCACCGAGCTGTGAGGGCGCGAGTCCCTGCTCCACGGCGCTCGCCAGTTCGTCGCGGTGGGTGGTGCCGTCGGCGGTCTTGGCGTCGAGGCGGCGGATCGGCGAGAGTTCTTTCCAGTCCGATCCGGGACCACCCTTGTCGATGCCGAACGCCCAGCCGCCGATCTCGGTGTTGTTGGGAAACAGCTTGAGGCCGGTCAGCGCGGCGTCGATGGTCAGGCCGGCGCGGGTGGTGTCGCCGACGGGATCGGCCATCGACCCCGAGGTGTCGATCGCGACGAGAGTGCGGATGGGAACACCGAGCACCTGCCACTGCCGCAGCGCCTTGTCGACCTGGGCCGGATCTTTGACGGTGAGCACGGTGATGCCCTTGGTGTCGCCGGGTGCGCGGAAACCGGCGTCGGTGAGCGGCGTGGTCCCGCCGTCGGCCGACAGCGCATCGGTCAGTGCCTTGCCCGCGTCGCGGGCGGTGTCGCCGCGTGCCGCGGGTGCGGTGTTGACCAGCGGAAAGTCGAGCATCACGGTGCCGTCTGCGGGAACCTCGGACTTGAGTTGCGACCCCGGATGGGTGCGCGTGAACCGCGTGTACTGCTGCTCGGTGCTGATGACCGGGGTATTGGAGGTGTTGGCGATGTTGAGCCGGGTGCCCTCGGTGTCGTTGGTCGGTCGCGCATTGTTCTGCTGCACGGCGAGCACCGTCATCGCGTCGATGAGCTGGGCGTCGGTGAGTGAACCGGCATCGACCTCGGCGAGCGCACCGATGATCGGGGCGTCGCCGGTGCTGGTGTCTATCGGGTTACCCGACTGCAGCCCGTCGAGCTTCATCACCTGCACCCAGTTCTCCAGCTTGGGGAGATCCTTGCCCACCACCACGACGGGGGTGGCCGCCACCGACGGCGAGATCAGGTCGAGATCCTTGCGCACCTGCGTGGTGATGCGGCGCGCCTGAACCTGCGAATCCGGAACCCACAGGTCGGGTGATTTGTCGCCGCTGGTCAACAGGCCCGGCACGTCGGCGCCGGCGACGGGGTTGACGGTGTAGTCGAAGCAGGAGTTCTCGGCGGCCTTGGCTGCCACGTCGCGCATGGCATCGGTGATCGCCGGGTCGGCCGCCAGCGTCACCGACGTGCGGTCGCCGCATCCGCCGACCGCACCCGAGCGCCACACCACGACGCCCGCGGTCACCGCGAGCACCACGATCAGCGCGGCCAGTCCCCAGATCCAGGCGCCGCGGCGCCCCGACCGCGGCTCGCGGTGGGCGAATCCGAAACGATCCCCGGTGCCCGCCGAGCGCGCCGCACGCGGCGTGTTCGCCGACCGCTCATCACGAGGGGCGGAGCCGGCCGCGGGTGGTTGGGTGGGTCCGCGGCGGCGGACCGACGGCTCGGAACCACCCTCGCCGCGTGACGAATTCGACGGCCCTTGTGGCCGGTCGGAATCGGAGCTGTGCCGCCCCATGGTGCCATCCCCCTCGGTGGTCGCGTCGCAGCCGACGCGCTGTCAGGTCGTGAGAATCCGGCGGGTCCGGGTCAGCCGAAGACGTCGCGGAAGGAGACCAGCGACTTCTTCAGATCCCCCGACACTGCCATTGCCGCTGCCTTGCCCGCCGGCCCGATGAGCGGCAACCCACCGAGATCAACAGTGAACAGTACAGTCGATCCGATCTCCACGGGCGCGATGGCCAGATCCAATTTCGCCTTGACCCCGCCTTTGCCGTGGCCCTTGAGCCGCACCTCGCGGACCGGTTCGTAGATCTCGACCACCCAATCGAATCGCACACGGGTGCCCTTGACCTTCACCACCGAGGCCAGTTCGGCGCCCTTGGCAAGTTCGTGCGGCGCAGGCAACGGCGACCGCCAGCCGTCGTGCAGCACGAGCCACTCCGAGTACCGGTCCAGATCCGTTGCCGCCGACCAGGTATCTTCCGGAGACAGATGAATCTCGATGGAGTCACTCGTCTTAGCCATGGTTCGACAGCCTAGCGTCACCGTCACCGCACGTTCGCTGTTGGGCCGAAAGCTGCGCGGCCACGGCGTGACGGTGCGGATCACCGAGGTGGAGGCGTATGCCGGCCCGGACGATCCGGCGTCGCACGCCTTCACCCGCACCGCGCGTTCGGACATCATGTACGGCCCGGCCGACCGGCTCTACGTGTACCGCATCCACGGGCATCACTGCGCGAACGTGGTGAGCGGACCCGACGGCGAGGCCTCCGCGGTGCTGCTGCGGGCGGGCGCGGTGACCGACGGGCTCGAGCTTGCACGCCGACGCCGCGGCACGCACGTACGCGACGAGCATCTCGCCCGCGGACCGGGGAACCTGTGTGCCGCGCTCGGTATCACGATGAACGATCTCGGCGTCGACCTCGACGGACCGTCGTCGGTGCGGTTGCTGCCGGTGGACCTGCCGACGCCCGGCCTGACGACACCGGCGCCACCGCTGGTCAGCGAGGGACCCCGCGTGGGAGTGCGCCGCGCCGCCGACCGGCCGTGGCGGTTCTGGATCACCGGCGACCGGAGTGTGTCGGCGTTTCGGCGCCATCCCCGCGCCGAAACGGAACCCTCCTGAGTGTTCGGCCTACTTCGGCTGGGGATCCGCCGGGGGCGGGGTGTCCGCGGGCGGCGGGGTCTGGGCGGGTGGTGCGCTGTCCGCGGGGGGCGGCGTCTGGGCGGGAGGCGCGCTGTCCGCAGGAGGCGGGGTCTGGGCGGAAGTCGGGGTGTCCTCGGCGCCGACGGCCTTCTTGGCGGCCTCCTGTGCCTGGTCCACCTTGTCGGCGTATTTTCCGCCGGTCACCTTGTCGACTGCGTCGGCGCCCTTGTCGATGAGGCTGGGATTGCTCCTCAGAGCCGCCTTCGCCTTGTCCACCAGTGCCTTGAGATCCATCGCCTGCTCCCGATCTGCTTCTCGTCGACGTTGCCTGGCTCATGCGTCGCAGCGCACTGCCGCACCGAGCCGGCCTTCAGTCTATGCACCGGCGATGTGGCCGGCGTTGCGGTGCACCGAGCTCGCGCGGGCCAGATCGCGCCGGGCCATCAACCGCGGAGCGATCCGCGACACCAGCTCCACCAGTCCGATGCCGACGGCCGCGGAGGTGAAGGCCACGGAGTTCATCCACCAGTTCGAGGAGTCGAGTTTGAACAGGTGCTGGGTGAACGGCCAGGCGAAGATGATCACGTACGCGCCCACCGACACCCCCACCAGCACCACCTTCCACCAGGTGTAGGGGCGGGCCACCACCGCCAGCACGTACACCGCCACCGCGATCAGGGTGATCAGGGTGGCCGTCGCGGCCTGGGTCTGCTCCGGCGACAAATCCACCGAATCGCCGCCGAGGGCAACGCCCGTGCCACCCGGATTGACGATGACGTAGGTGGTGAAAGCCGCCAGACCGACGATAATTCCGTTCGGAACAGCTTGGGCCAGAACACGTTTGACGAATCCGGGCCGGGCCCGCTCGTTGTTGGGCGCCAGCGAGAGCACGAAGGCGGGAATGCCGATGGTGAACCATGCCGAGATGGTGACGTGGATCGGCTGGAAGGGGTAACTGAGTGAACCGAGTCCGAACCAGTGGCCCACGATGCCCGCCACACCCACGAACAACGCGAGCAGCACCGCGTAGACGGTCTTGGTGAGAAACAGGTTGGAGACCCGCTCGATGTTGCCGATCACCCGCCGACCCTCGCCCACGACGTAGGGCAGGGTGGCGAATTTGTTGTCCAACAACACGATCTGAGCCACCGACCGTGCCGCCGACGAGCCCGAACCCATCGCCACACCGATGTCGGCGTCCTTGAGCGCCAGCACGTCGTTGACGCCGTCGCCGGTCATCGCGACGGTGTTGCCGTCCGACTGGAGCGCCTTGATGATGGCCCTCTTCTGGTCGGGCTTCACCCGGCCGAAGGTTGTGCCGTCCTCCACCACGCGGGCCAGTTCCACCTCGTCGGAGGGCAGTCGGCGGGCATCGATCGACGTGTCGGGTGAACCGAGTCCCAGCGACTTGGCCACCGCCCCCACCGAACGGGCGTTGTCGCCGGAGAGCACCTTCACCGCGACGTGTTGCCGCTCGAAGTAGTCGAGGGTGTCTCCGGCGTCGGGACGCACCCGCTGGTTGAGCACCACCATGGCCACCGGCGTCACGTGGCCGGGCGCCACCGACCCGGGCTCGGGTTCGGTGTCGACGGACACGTCGGTGCGCGCGAGCAGCAGCACCCGCAACCCGCCCGAGGCGACGTCGGAGGCCAGACGGGCCACGTCGGTGTCGGCGTCGAGTAGCACGTCGGGTGCCCCGATCAGCCAGTTACCGGCGTCGGCCCCGGTGGCGTCGTCGGTGAACGACACACCGCTCCACTTCTTGGCCGACGTGAACGGCTCGACCGCGGTCGCCGACCACGCGGGCGGATTCGTGAAGGCCGCGGCGATCGCCTGCATGCTCGCGTTCGGACTGGGGTCGTGTGCGGCGAGCGCTGCCAGCGCCTGCTCGGCCGTGCGTTGCCCTGCGTCGTCGTGCGCGTCGCCGACCGGGCGCACCTCGGAGAGGTCCATCCCGTTCTCGGTGAGGGTTCCGGTCTTGTCCGTGCACACCACGCTGACCCGCGCCAGACCCTCGATCGCGGCAAGTTCGTTGACCAGGCACTGCCGCTGCCCGAGGCGGATCACACCGACTGCGAACGCGATCGACGTCATCAACACCAGACCCTCGGGGACCATCGGCACGAGCGCGGCCACCATGCCGAGCAGCGACGCCCGCAGCCCGTTCTGACTGATGAACAGCTGGTTGACGATGGTCAGGATGCCGGCGGGCACCAGCAACCAGGTGATGACCTTCAGGATCTGGTCGATACCCGAGCGCAACTGCGAGGACACCAAAGTGAACTTCGACGCCTCGGCCGACAGCTGCGCGGCGTAGGCGTCGGCGCCGACCTTGGTGGCGCGATACGCCCCCGATCCCGAGACGACGAAGCTGCCGGAGAGCACCTGGTCGCCAGGTGATTCGTCGACCGGATCGGCCTCACCGGTGAGTAGCGACTCGTCGACGTCGAGCACCGAGGCCTCGACGATCTCGCCGTCGACCACGATCTGGTCGCCGGCACCCACCTCGATGATGTCGTCGAGCACCACCTCGCCCGGCGAGAGTTCGACGACCTGCCCGTCACGGCGCACCTTCGGCCGTACCTGACCGACGATCGCCAGCCGGTCCAGCGTGCGTTTGGCGCGCACCTCCTGGATGATGCCGATGCCGCTGTTGGCGATGATCAGCAGCCCGAACAGCCCGTTGATCAGCGAGCCGGTGGACACGACGATGGCGAACAGCACCCCGAGGATGGCGTTGATGCGGGTGAAGACGTTCGCCCGCACGATGTCGGCGACCGAGCGGCCCGACCGGTCGGGCAACCGGTTGACCTGCCCGTTGGCCACCCGCTCGGCCACCTCGGCGGCGCTCAGGCCGGTGAGCCGATGCGCCACCTCGGTGACACCTCCCTGCAGGGCATCACCGCCGGTACCGCTCACGCCGAGGCCTCCCACCAGTTCGGCGTCAGCAGCCCGGTGCCGTTGCGGTGCAGCAGGTCGACGGTTCCGCCCGGTTGCGGAACCACCACGGTGGTCGCGTTCCGGGCGGCGTGCGGGAGCAGGCGGGTGATCGGTTCGGCCCACGGGTGGCGGGCGAGATTGAACGTGCCCCAGTGGATGGGGATGAGTACCGAATCGGTGCCCGCGGCACCCGACACCATGCGGTGCAGCGCGACCGCCTCCTCGGGATCGATGTGGATGTCGGGCCACACCGGGTCGTAGGCCCCCACGGCGATCAAGGTGAGGTCGAACGGCCCGAGACGTTCGCCGAGGTCCTCGAACCGTTCGGAGTAGCCGGTGTCCCCGGAGAAGAAGAAGCGATGCGACGGCCCCACCACCGCCCAACTGGCCCACTGGGTGAGGTTGCGGGTCAGGCCACGACCGGAGAAGTGCCGCGCCGGACCGCAGGTGAACCGCAGCGTGGTCGAGCCCGCGCCGACCGGCAGTTCGATGCTCTGCCACCAGTCGGCCTGCCGGATGCGGTCGGCCGGCACGCCCCACCCGATGAGGTGTGCCGCCACCCCGACCGGCGCCACGAACACCGCGTCCGGCGACGCGACGGCCAGGGCCGCCACCGTCTCCATGTCGAGGTGGTCGTAGTGATCGTGGCTGATCAGGACGACATCGATCGGCGGGAGATCGGCCACGGCCACCGGGGAGGGATGCATCCGCGGCGGACCCACCAGTCGACTCGGGGAACACCGGCCACTGAACACCGGGTCGGTCAGCACCCGGACTCCGTCGAGTTCGACGAGGACCGAGGCGTGGCCCAGCCACGTCGCCGAGAGCGCCGCCGCTTCGTCGGCGAATCGTGGACGCGTCACCGGAATCGGGCGACTCGGTCGCCCCGGCCGCCGTGCCATGTCGACGATCACACCGAAATCGGCGTCGACGCCGCTGGTGGGCGGCTCGGGATTGGTGAAGACACCATCGACGAGATGATGTGACTTCGCGACGTGCGGATAGATCTCGGCGCGATCGGCGCCGAGCGCACGGGCCGCGGGCACACCGGCGGCCGAGAGCACGCCGGTGGCGAGGTCGGCCGCTCGTACCCCCGCCCCGGCGATCCGACCGATCACCGACTCGCCGCTGTTTCCGACTGTCTTTCCGGTTGTCGACGCCACCTGGCCACCCTATCCCGCGGTCCGCGTCGAACGTCTTGATCACGGACGCGACCGTCCGGCGCCCGCGGGCCGGGGCGCTTCTACCGGTTGGCCCGGGACGGGTCCTGGCACCGGGGGCGGGCCCTGGCGTCGGAGGCGGGTCCTGGCGTCGGAGCTTCCGGAACTTTCGTTTGGTGGGCCCGAACCGGGACATCGCACTGCTACCATTTGCGCACCTGTTCCGCACACGTGCGCGTGCGCACACGCTCCCTGGGGTGTCTCTTGGCTCGCATGTCCGTTGATGAGCGACGTGCGGCACTCATCGAGTCGGCGTATCGCGTCATCGCCGACCACGGCGTCGAAGGCGCCACCACCCGCCGCATCTGTGCCCACGCGGGAATGCCCCTGGCGAGCTTCCATTACGCCTTCGAAAGCAGGACGGCGTTATTGTCCGCGGTCATGGAGACCGCGGTTCCCCGCGACATCCAGCACATGCTCGACATCATCCTCGACGCCCAGTCGACCCCACCCGGTGAGGGTGCAGCGGCGATGCGCGTAGACATGTTCAACATCTTCGACGCGTTCTACACACTGCTCAAGGCCGATCCCGGGCGATTGCAGGCGACCATCTCACTCGGCATCTACGCCCACAATCATCCCGAACTCCATCGTGTGGGCCGGCAGATGTACGAGAACCTCTACGCGGTCGCCGCACAGGGCCTCAAGGCCGCCGCGTTGCACTGCGGGGCCGAGTGGATGCGGCCGGTCGACGAACTGGGCCCGGTGATCATCGCGACCACCACGTCCATCACCCTGATCTACCTTTCCGCCCCGGACGACGCGGTGGTCGCCACGGTCATCGAACTGGCGGTCAACCAACTTGCGACGTATGTCAGGTGATTCCGATGCCGGCGGTGCCACGCCGGGACTGTGGGCGCGTGATCCCGAACTCTACTGGAGCGGACTGACCGCGGCGGTCCGCGACGCCGGACTCGACAGTCCGGTGGTGGTGATCGACGCGGATGCCATGTCGCACAACATCTCCGATCTGGAACGCCGTGCTGCCGGGGTGCCGCTGCGGTTGGCGACGAAGTCGTTGCGGGTGCGTTCGCTGATCACCACCATCGCCGCGCGGTCGGGATTCGCGGGTCTACTCGCCTTCGATCTCGCCGAAGCGCACTGGCTGGCCACCGAGGGTCTGTCCGACATCCTCCTCGGGTATCCGACCGTTCGCCGGACGGCGCTGGCCCGGTTCCTCGCCGACCCCGTGGCCACCGAACGCGTCACCCTGCTGGTCGACGATCCCACCCACCTCGACATCATCGACTCGGTGGTCGCGCCGGGCCGTCGGCCCACGGTGCGCGTGGCCATCGACCTCGACGCCTCGTTACGACTGGTGGCCGGCCAGATCCACATCGGCGCCCGCCGGTCCCCCGTCCACACCGCCGACGAAGCGATGACACTCGGGCGTCACATCGTGGCGCGCAACGGGTTCGACCTCGTCGGTGTCATGTCGTACGAGGCGCAGGTGGCCGGCACCACCAATGCCACCCCCGGCACCCCCGTCCGCAACCGGCTGGTCACCGAGATGCAGCGCCGATCGATGGACGAACTGCGTGCGCGGCGGCCGGCGGTGATCGCGCAGTTGCGCGAACTCGCCGACCTGCAGGTGATCAACGCCGGCGGCACCGGATCGATCGAGGAGACCGGCCGGGACCCGTCGATCACCGACATCGCCGTGGGCAGCGGGGTTTTCGGCGGTCACCTGTTCGACGGATACGCCGGGTTCCGCCCGGCACCGGCGATGGCGTTCGCGCTCGACGTCGTCCGGATTCCCGGCCGCCGGATGGTGACGTGCGCCGGCGGCGGCTGGATCGCGTCGGGTCCGCCGCACCGCGATCGGTTGCCGCGACCGGTGTGGCCGAAAGGCCTGCGCTACATCGGCACCGAGGGGGCCGGTGAGGTGCAGACCCCGCTGCGCGGCAAGGGTACTGTCGGACTCCGGATCGGTGATCGGGTCTGGTTCCGCCACACCAAATCCGGCGAGATCTGCGAACGCACCGACGAGGTGGCCGTGGTGGAACGCGGCGCGTCGGGTGAAGCACGGGTCACCGATGTCGTGGCGACCTACCGGGGCGAGGGGAGATGTTTTCTGTGACCGCGTCGAGCGTGATTCCGTTACGGCCGTGGCGCAATTGGGGCGGTACCGCGGCGGCCACACCGATGCGCGTCGAGCACCCGGCGACGGCCGACGAGGTCGCGGAGATCGTGTCCGCCGCGACGGCTCGCGGCGAGCAGGTCAAAACCGTGGGCGCCGGGCACAGCTTCTCCGCGATCGCGGTGGCGCCGTCGGTGCAGATCGAACTGTCGCGGCTGTCCGGAGTGGTCGACGTCGATGCGGCGGCAGCCCGGGTCACGTTGCGGGCGGGAACCAACCTGCATCAGATTCCGGCGTTGCTCGCGCCGCACGGGTTGGCCATGGCCAATCTGGGCGACGTCGACCGGCAGACCATCGCGGGTGCCACATCGACCGGCACGCACGGCACGGGGCTGGCCTTCGGCGGCATCAGCACGCAGATCGTCGGTGCCACAATAATTTCGGGTTCGGGCGCAGTGATCGGGGTGGGCCCCGACGATCCCGACCTCGAGGCGGTGGCGCTGGGTCTGGGCGCGCTGGGGGTGCTGACCGAGATCACCGTGCAGTGTGTGCCCGCGTTCTCGATGCACGCCGAGGAACAGCCGCTGTCCATCGACGACGCGATGCACGGTTTCGGTGACCGCCTCCGGGCGCACGATCATCACGAGTTCTTCTGGTTCCCGCACACCGATCGGGCGCTGAGCAAGGTGAACACGCGGCTGCCGGGCGAGGCGGCACCGAGTGGGCCACCGCACTGGCGCCGGTGGATCGACGACGAACTGCTCAGCAACACCGTGTTCGGCGCGATGTGCGCCGTCGGCGCCCGCTTCCCGGCGACGGTCACCTCGATCGCGCAGCTCAGCGGGCGGGCACTGTCGGCGCGCAGCTACACCGACACCTCGACCGGGGTGTTCATCTCGCCGCGAAACGTCCGGTTCCGCGAAATGGAGTACGCGCTGCCGCTCGACGCCACCATCCACGCGTTGCGGGAGGTCCGGGCGATGATCGCCCGCCGCGGCTACCGCGTGAGCTTCCCGGTGGAGGTACGCGCCGCCGCTGCCGACTCGTTGATGATGTCGACGGCGTCGGGCCGCGAGAGCGGCTACATCGCGGTGCACCGCTATCACCGCGACGACCCCGCCGATTCGGCCGCCTATTTCGACGACGTCGAGGCGATCATGACCGCGCACGGCGGCCGACCGCACTGGGGCAAGATGCACACCCGGGACGCCGACTACCTGCGGTCGGTCTATCCGCGGTTCGACGAATTCCTCGCCGTCCGCGACCGTCTCGACCCGAGCCGCGTGTTCGTCAACCCGTACCTGCGCGAGGTGCTGGGACCCTAGCCGCCCGGCGGGCGCAGATGCGCGACGCTTCCTAAGATCGGGAGTGTGCATGACGTGTTGCCGATCGTGATCGACCGCCTCGACCGTGGCCCCGTTGCGCTGGCTCGTGTGGTCGGCACCAGCGGGCCCGCACCGCGCGACGTCGGCTCGGCGATGGTGGTGACCGGCGACGGCGAGGTGATCGGATCGGTCTCGGGTGGCTGCGTCGAATCCGCGCTGGTCGACACGTGCGCGGGTGTCCTGGCCGACGGCGACGCGGTGATCGAACATTTCGGGGTCGCCGATCCTCTCGGCATGGAGATCGGTCTCACCTGTGGCGGGCAGATCGAGGTCTTCGTCGAGTGCGTCACCCGCGACCGCATGCCCGAACTCCGCGAATTGTCGGCCGCGATCGCCGCCGCGCGGCCGATCGCGTGGGCGACCACGCTGGGGTCGCGCCCGGAGTGGCACCTGACCACGCCCGGCGACTCTCGACCGTGGCACCGCCTCGACGGTGACGTCGCCGACCTGTTGGCGTCGGGGCGCAGTGGAATCGTGGGTGTCGACGACTGCGACGACCCGGCCGGTGGATCGTCGGCGGGTTCGCGCCCGCGCACCTTCGTCCAGACCTTCGCACCACCACCCCGACTGATCCTGGTGGGGGCCAACGACTTCGTCCGGGCGCTCAGCAAGGTCGGCGCAGACCTGGGCTACCGCGTCACGGTGGTCGACGCCCGAGCGGTGTTCGCCACCCCGGCACGCTTCCCCGCCGCCCACGACGTGGTGGTGGACTGGCCCCACCGTTACCTGAAGACCGAGATCGATTCCCGTGCAACCGATCACAACACCGCCGTGTGCGTCATGACGCATGACACCAAGTTCGATGTCCCCGCCATCGAGGTGGCTCTGGGCGCCGGAGACCGCATCGGATTCGTCGGTGCGCTCGGGTCACGACGCACCGTCGACGACCGGTTAGCCCGGTTGCGCGAGGCCGGTGTGGATGCCGCGGACCTCGAGCGGTTGCGCTCCCCACTCGGACTCGATCTGGGTGGTCACACGCCGGCCGAGGCCGCGGTCTCCATCGCCGCGCAGCTCATCGCCGAACGCCATGCGGCGTCGGGACTTCCGCTGCACCGGCGGTCGGGACCCATCCACCACTGAGCTCGCCACCAACGCTGGTCGAGCGCGCCCCCCGCTGGTTGAGCGTGCCCCCGCTGGTTGAGCCTGTCGAAACCACCCGCCCAGCCCCACTGGCCGAGCGCGCCCCCCGCTGGTTGAGCCCACCAACGCTGGTTGAGCCTGTCGAAACCACCCACCCAGCCCCGCCGGCCGAGCGCGCCCCCCGGTGGTTGAGCGTGCCCCCGCTGGTTGAGCCTGTCGAAACCACCCCAGCCCCACTGGTTGAGCGCGCCCCCCGCTGGTTGAGCGGGCCCCCGCTGGTTGAGCTTGTCGAAACCACCCCGCGGGGCACGCTCAACCCGAATCTGGGCACGCTCAACCCGAATCTGGGCACGCTCAACCCGAATCTGGGCACGCTCAACACACGGGTCTACTCCGAGGCCGTGGCCGCGATATCGGCGGTGCTCGATTCGACCTTCTGCGCGGGGAGCACATGCTTTCCGCTCTTGTCACACGAAAGCGCCAGCGAGCTGATGTACTGCTTCTCCCCATTCGGCCCCGGGATCGCCGAGGCGATCATGTCCGGGCGCTCGAAGTCGATGCCGGTGACACAGCAGGTCAGTCGCGCGTCGGTGGGATTGCCGTGCTCGTCGTACATCGGGATGTCGATGCCGTCGTCGGTGCGCCGAAGGTAGTACTTGCCTTTGGTGGCCACGGCGAAGATCGGCGGCAGCACCACCGCGAGGATCAGCGCCACCAGCGGCGAGTACGGCTGGATGGTGTCTCCGAAGACGTGGAAGTACACGAGAATCGAGCCGCCCGCGGAGATCAGCAGCGAGCAGAACCCCACCGGGTTCACGCTGTAGATCATGCCGCGACGGAACTCCGGCTGCTTGGGCGAGATCCCGAGGAGGTACTTGTTGATCGCGATGTCGGATGCGACCACCGCGATCCAGGCGATACCGCAGTTGGCGTAGAAGTTCAGCAGATTGTTGAGGAAGCTGAACATGTCGGCCTCCATCAGGATGATGGCGATCAGCACGTTGAAGAACAGGAACACCAGCCGCCCCGGGTAGGTCTTGGTGACGCGGGTGAACGCGTTGGTCCACGCCAGCGAACCCGAGTAGGCGTTGGTGACGTTGATCTTGATCTGACTGATCACCACGAGAATCACCGCGAGGGTCAGTGCCAGCCAATGCGGTAGGAAGTCTTCGTAGATCTCGACGAACTGGTGCACCGGCTGATTCGCGATTCCGGCGTTGTCGACGCTGATGCCGATCAGGTACACCGCCAGGAACAGGCCGACGATCTGCTTGATCGCGCCGAAGAACACCCAGCCCGGTCCGGCAGTCAGCGTGGCCATCCACCACTTGCGGCTGTTCTCGGGGGTGCGCGGCGGCATGAACCGCAGGTAGTCGATCTGCTCGGCGATCTGGGCAATCAGCGACAGGCAGACTCCGGCGGCGAGCATCGTGCCCGCGAAACTCACTCCCTTGCCGAGCGGCGCCCCGTCCGCATCCACACCGCTGAATGCGAAGAAGTCACCCACCGCCGACGGATGCTTGATCACGAGGTAGATGAAGGGAAGCACCATCATGATCAGCCACAACGGAGTGGTCCACACTTGGAGTTTGGCCAGTGTGTTCATTCCGTAGATCACCAGCGGGATCACCAGGACCGACGAGAGAAGGTAGCCCAGCCACAGGGGAATGTGCAGGCCGAGATTGAGGCCCTGCGCCATGATCGACCCCTCGAGCGCGAAGAAGATGAACGTGAACGACGCGAAGATCACGTTGGTCAGCACCGACCCGTAGTACCCGAATCCGCTGCCGCGGGTGATGAGGTCGAGGTCGATGTTGTATCGCGCCGCGTAGTAGGCCAGCGGATAGCCGGTCAGGACGATGACGACCGCGAAGAAGAGTATGCCCCACAGGGCATTTCCGGTGCCGTTGGCGATACCGATGTTGGCACCGATCGCGAAGTCGGCGAGGTAGGCGATACCGCCGAGCGCCGAGATCGCGACAACCCCGGGACCCCACTTGCGGTAGCTGCGCGGCGCGAATCGAAGCGTGTAGTCCTCGAGGGTCTCGCGCATGGCCGCCGCCTGCGCCCCGGTGGCGATGATGCTGTGTTCGGCGTTCTCGATCTCACCGACGTCCCTGAGCTCGTGGTGTTCCCTACTCATCAGCCTCTCCTCTGTGGTCGGGATTACAGACTCGCCAACGCTAGGAGAAGGATGTTTCGGTCAACCGCTCGAAATGTTTCGGGGAGGCAAACCGGACACTCCCGACGTATGGCCGGAAATGTCTGTCCGCGAGAATCAGCGGCCGGTGAACTGGGGCTTTCGTTTCTCGGATCGGGCGGCGCGCCCCTCGGCGAGATCATCGCTCTCCCAGGCGCGCAGCATCGCCTGCTGCCGGTCGGCGGGCGCATCGTCACGCGCACCGTCACCATTCAGTACGAGTTTGTAGTGCTGCAGCGTCAGTGGGGCGAATTCGGCGATTGCCGACGCCCAGTGCTGCGCGTCGGCGAGATCGCCGATCCTGTTGGCGAACCCGAGTGCGTGCGCGCGATCGGCCGACAGGGGATCGCAGCCGATCAGCATGCCCCGCGCCTGTCCCGCGCCGACCAGCGACACCAGCCGGCGGATGGTCCACTCATCCACGGCCACACCGATTTTGGCAGCCGGAATTCCTGCGATGGCGTCGGGGGCCATCACCCGCAGATCGGCGGCCATCGCCAGTTGCAGTCCGGCGCCGAGCGCCGAGCCGTTGAGCGCGGCGATCACCGGGACCGGGGTGGTCTCGATCTGCTTGAGCACGGCCACCAACTTCTCCAGGAATGCGGGATCGTAGACCGGGCCGGAGAGGTCGGCGCCTGCACTGAACACGGAGCCATGCCCGGTCAGAACGATGACTCGCGCACCGGAATCAACCGCACCGTTGAAGGCAGCGGCGAGTTGAGTGACCACGTCGTCGTTGAGGGCGTTGCGTTTGTCGGGACGATCGAGTGCGATGGTCGTCACCGCGCCGTCGGCATGGGAGTCAATCATGGGGCGAACACTACCCGGCACACTGGGTTGGTGACCGTTTCTCCGGATGCATCGCCCCGTTACCAGGACGTGCTCGTCATCGGCGGCGGGCAGGCCGGTTTGTCGGCGGCGTACTTTCTGCAGCGTTTCGGTCTCGGCGACCGCTACCTGGTACTCGACCACGCCCCCGGACCGGGCGGCGCATGGCAGTTTCGTTGGCCCACATTGACTCTCGCGGGCGCCAACCACGTCCACGACCTACCCGGGTACGGGCTGGGCGAGGCACTCGGGGCCGAATGCGACGAGTACCCTGCTTCGACTGCGGTGCCCGAGTATTTCGCGAAGTACGAGAAGAAGTTCGGGCTGCGGGTGCGCCGGCCGGTGCATGTGCGGTCGGTACGCGCCGTCGACGACCTGTTCGAGGTGCACATCGATGGTGCCGGGGTTCCCGGCGCGGGCGAGATCACCGCCCGCACGATCATCAACGCGACCGGTACCTGGGACCGGCCGTTCATCCCGCACGTTCCCGGCGCTGCCGAGTTCCACGGGCGCCAGTTGCACACCCACGACTACGTCGGACCCGACGAGTTCGCCGGACTGCGGGTTCTGGTGGTGGGCGCGGGCATCTCGGCCATTCAGCTGCTCATCGAGATCGCCCGTCGCGCACCCGGTGTGCAGACGTTCTGGTGTTCGCGCACCGAACCGAGGTTCGACCCGGAGCCGTTCAGCCCGGAGCGGGGACGGGCGGCGGTCGCCCGGGTGGAGGCGCGGGTACGTGCGGGCCTGCCGCCGACCTCGGTGGTGTCGGTGACCGGTCTGGCACTGACCCCGTCGATCGCCGCGGCACGGCGCGACGGCATCCTCGCGTGGCGGCCGATGTTCACCCGGATCACCGAAACGGGGGTGTGCTGGGACTGCGACGGCGGCGATCGTGACGGTGCCACCGCACCGGTGCGTGCCGGCGAGCATCTCGACGTCGACGTGATCTTCTGGAACACGGGCTTCCGCAGCGCACTCGACCACCTCGCGCCGCTGCACCTGCGCGGTCCCGGCGGCGGAATCGTCATGACCGGGCGACTGGCCACCGTTGTCGCCGCCGACCCACGCATCCAGCTCCTCGGCTACGGCCCGTCGGCGTCGACGATCGGCGCGAATCGCGCCGGACGCGAGGCCGCACGCAACGTTATGGAGCTACTCGACACGTAGCCGCGAGCGTGCCCACATCCGCGTCGAGCGTGCCCACAAGCGCGTCGAGCGTGCCCACAAGCGCGTCGAGCGTGCCCACAAGCGCGTCGAGCGTGCCCACAAGCGACAACCAATCGTCGTCCATGCTTGATAGATTGTTGTGTTTTCCTAACACTTGATTAGGTGAGTCCTGTTCGACGCGGGGAGAAGCTCCCCATCTTCAACCGGATCGGCGTGCTGCGTGCGGAGCGTCGCATGTCGCGGGCCGACCTGGCCGCACTCGTGGGCGTCAACGTGCAGTCGGTGGGCGCTCTCGAGCGTGGCGACAACTACCCCAGCCTCGACCTGGCGTTTCGCATCAGCGACGTCTTCAACCTCCCGGTTGAGGCGGTGTTCAGCCGCACGCCGTTCGGCGCGATGTCGGCGGAACTCTACCCACGACCCTCGACCACCACCGGAGCAGGCGACAACCGATAGCCGCCACATCGCAACCCGCACTCGGTCGCTCCACCCGACAAGGAGGCGCACAATGAACGACCCGAACTCGGCGATCCCCGCCGAGGCCACCCCCGCCGCGTGGCGACGCTACGACGAGTGGCGGGCCCGCCGACATCAGCGGTTCGCCGAGCGCACCGCCCACCGCCTGCCCCGATGGCGCAATCGGCGGGGTTACCGCCGTCTGGTCATCCTTCAACTGATCTCACTCGTGGTGGTGTTCGTCGGTGTTGGCGCCGCCTATGTGTCGATGGAGTGGGTACTGCCCCCACTCGTGCTCGGGCTCGTCGGCGCCATCTGCTGCCAGTACATGCTGCGCATCGTGACCGGTTCGGTCGCCGACACGCCGGTGCCCGCACTCGACGAGATCCAGCTGGCGCAACGCAATTCGGCGCGATCAATAGGCTTCATCGTGCTGTTCGCGCTGATGTTCATTCCGTATCTGGTCCTCATCGCACTCGGGACCCAGGACGAGGTGCGCGGTCAGCTCGTGTATGGCACCGGCGTGCTGATGATCGCGCTGATGTTGGCCGCCGGGCTGCTGCCCACCATGCTCACCGCCTGGTGGATGTCCGACCCCGATCCCGACGATTTCGCGCCACCCGCGGGCGACGTCCACCGCACCATCGAGTCCCAGGGCGGACTCTCATGACCGGCGCGCTGACCGTCGACGGCCTGCACAAACGCTACGGCGACGTGATCGCCCTGCAGGACATGACTTTCACTGTCGCGCCCGGCGAGATCTTCGGCTTCGTCGGTTCCAACGGCGCGGGGAAATCGACCACCATGCGGGTGATCCTCGGGGTGCTTGCCGCCGATGCCGGCGAGGTGCGTCTGGGTGGGCAGCCGATCGATTTCGCGATGCGCCGACGGATCGGCTACATGCCCGAGGAACGGGGGCTCTACCCGAAGATGAAGGTCGGCGAGCAGTTGCTGTTCCTCGCGCGGCTGCACGGGATGCCGGCAGCCGCGGCCGCCGACAGTGTGCGTCACTGGACGGAGCGCCTCGGCGTGCAGAGCCGGGTACACGACAATGTCGCCGACTTGTCCCTGGGCAATCAGCAGCGCGTGCAGCTCGCCGCGGCGCTGGTTCACGACCCCGACGTCCTGGTTCTCGACGAACCCTTCTCCGGTCTCGATCCGGTGGCCGTCGACGTGATGAGTGATGTGCTCAAAGAGAAAGCGGCCGAGGGTATCCCGGTCATCTTCTCCTCGCACCAGCTCGACCTAGTCCAACGCCTGTGCGACCGTGTGGGCATCGTGGCACGCGGCCGGATGCGCGCGCTCGGGAGCGTCCACGAACTGCGCTCGCGAGGTGGGGTGACCCTCGAGGTCACCGGTCCGCGCGCCGACATCCGTTGGGCCGACGACCTTCCCGGCGTTCTCGATGCGACGTACGGCCCCACCACCCTGCTGCACATCGATCCCGGATCGGCCGACGACCAGCAGGTCCTCGCGGCGGCACTGCGGGTGGGTCCGGTCCATCGCTTCACCACATCGAGTCCGTCGCTGACCGACATGTTCCGAGAGGTGGTTTCGACATGACCAGGCCTGGCAACGACAATGAGATCAGCACCGACAACCGGATCAGCACCGACAACCGGGTGGGCACCGACACCGGCATGAGCACGGCCTCGGCCATCGGATTGATCGCCCGACGAGAGATCACCACCAGGGTGAAGACGCGATCATTCGTCATCAGCACCGTCGCCCTGATGCTGGTGATCGTTGTGGGACTCGTCATCTGGAAGGCGTTCAGCGGCGGCGGCACCGACGCGCAGCGCATCGGCGTGGTGGGCGGCGACACTGCACTTGCCACCACCATCGAACAGATCGGTTCCGCCGGCGGCACACCCATCGACGTGGTCACCGTTCCCGATCGGCAACAGGCACGCACCCAGGTCGATGCGGGCGACCTCGACGGGGCCGTCGTCGTGGGTACCGGCACCTCCTACACCCTGGTGAGCAAGGACGGGATGTCGGAGTCGCTGACGTCGGTGTTGCGCACCGCGATCGAGCAATCCACGCTCATCAGCGGTCTCGCTACCCGTGGCGTCGACGCGGCGACTCTCCCCCGGCCACAGGTCACACTGGTGAACACCGAACCCGCCACACCCGACGCCGGGCAGCGGATTGTTGTGGCATTGGTGGGATCAATGCTGTTGATCACCGCGATCATGCTGGGCGGCAACATGATCGCGGTGGGAGTGGTGGAGGAGAAGACGTCACGCATCGTTGAGCTGCTGTTGTCGTCGGTCAAACCGTTGCATCTGATGTGGGGCAAGATCCTCGGCATCGGGGTGGTCGCGCTCGGACAGATGGTGGTGCTGGGTGTCACGGCGTTGGCCGCAGGCGTCGCCACCGGCATGCTCACCATCGCGGGTACCGCCGTCGGCATGTTCGCGGCGACGCTGCTGTGGTTCGTGCTCGGTTTCCTGTTCTTCGCGACGCTGTACGCGGCGGCCGGTGCGCTGGTGTCACGCCAGGAGGAGTTGGGTTCGACGATCCTGCCGCTCACCGTGCTGTCGATGGGCGTGATGTATGCGGGCATCTTCGGGGTTCAGGCGCTCGACTCGACGATCATCAAGGTACTCACCTGGATTCCACCGTTCTCCGCGGTGCTCGTCCCGATCCGGATCGCCACCGGCGACACCGACGCTCTCCAAGTCGTCGTGGCACTCGCGCTGATGGTGGGTGCGTGCGTCGTCGCCACCTGGATCGCGGCCCGGATCTATCAGCGTTCGATCCTGCACACCGGGACGCGCGTGCGGTGGTTGCAGGCGCTGCGTGTGCCGCAGTAGGACGGGAACACAGTAGGAGAAGCACAGGGCGACAAGGGGTTCTCACGAACCCGAGAACCTAGATGGCGCCGTACCGGCGCAGCGCCTCTTCGCGTTCGGCCTTGTGGTCGACGATCGGCTCCGGATAGTCGTCGGTCCCCAGTTCGGGAATCCAACGACGCACATAGTCCCCATCGGGGTCGAACTTCTTGGCCTGGGTTTCCGGGTTGAACACCCGAAAGTAGGGCGCTGCATCGGTTCCCGTGCCCGCAGCCCACTGCCAGCCGTGCTGATTGGACGCCATGTCGCCGTCGGTGAGCTGGTCGAGAAACCATTCGGCACCCCACCACCACGGCAGATGCAGGTCCTTGACGAGGAACGATGCGACGATCATGCGCACCCGGTTGTGCATGAAACCGGTCTCGGCGAGCTGGCGCATACCCGCGTCGACGAGGGGGAATCCGGTGCGGCCTTCGCGCCACGCCGCGAACCGTTGATCGGCGCGCTTGCCGGTGTCGAGCTCGATGTCGTCGAACTGATCGTTCCAGTTGCGCCACAGGCTCTTCGGCCATCGGTACAGCACCTCGGCGTAGAAGTCGCGGAAGGCCAGCTCGCGTAGGTATGCTTTCGCTCCGGCCGACCGGCCGAGGTCGGCCGCCATCGTGCGCGGATGAATGTTGCCGAACTTCAAGTATGCCGACATCCGGCTCGAGGCGTCGAGATCGGGCCGGTCGCGGTCGGTTTCGTACTCCGACAGCCCGCCATCGAGGAACTCCGCCCAGCGGGCCAGGGCGGCGTCTTCTCCCGCCGGGAGGTCCAGCCGCGTAGGTGATTTGGGTATGCGGATACGACCAGACTTTCGGATTTCGCTGGGATCGAACACATTCGACGGCACACCGGAGTCCGCAGGGGTGCGCCAGCCGTGGTCTTGCCATTGCCGGAAGAACGGAGTGAACACTTTGTACGGGCTGCCGTCGGACTTCGTGACCCGCCCTGGGGACACCAGATACGGTGACCCCAACGGTTCCCACGCAACGTCGGCGTCCATGCCGTCGAGTGCGTCGACGACTGCTTTGTCCCGACGCCGACCGAACGGCGAGAAGTCCTCACTGACGTGGACCGACGCGGCGCCGGTCGCGGTGACCAGTCGCGGGATCTCCTCGTCGGGCCTGCCGCGCACCACCAGGAGCCGACCGTCGAGCTTGCCGTCGAGTTCGCGCAGCGAATCGTAGAGGAATGCCAGTCTCCGGTCGCCCGACGACGATTCGAGCCGCGGATCCAGCACGAAACAGGTGAGTACCGAACGGGATCCGTCGCCGGCGGCCGCCCGCAGTGCGGGCAGGTCGGCGACCCTCAGGTCACGGCGCAGCCAGCAGATCGCCGACGCGGTGCTCTCCGAGGCCGGGGCGATCTATCCCACGCCCAGCAGGTCGATCACGAATACCAGGGTGCGGCCCGACAACCGGTGTCCGGCGCCTTCGGGCCCGTAGGCAAGCGCAGGCGGCACGGTGAGCTGCCGGCGGCCGCCGACCTTCATTCCCGGAATGCCCTGCTGCCAGCCGGGGATGAGCCGATCGAGCGGGAAATGCGCGGACTGCCCGCGGTCCCACGACGAGTCGAACTTTTCGCCGGATTCGAAGTCGACACCCACGTAGTGCACGTCGACGATGCCGCCGGGTTGTGCCTCGTCACCCTCGCCGACGATGACGTCGGTGATCTCGAGCTCGACGGGAGCCGGGCCTTCGGGGAAGTCGATTTCAGGTTTCTCTGTGCTGGTCACGGAGACTCTCCTTTGAGTCGTCGGATCGGGTGGACGCCGATTGCCGGGCTAGTGGGTCAGTGGTCACCCATGGTCACCGGTGGCCGCGTCAGCGGTCGCCCATGGTCACCGGTGGCCGCGTCAGCGGTCACCCATGGTCACATAGTCACGTTCGGTGTAGCCGGTGTAGAGCTGACGCGGACGGCCGATCTTGCCCGCCGGATCGGAGTTCATCTCGCGCCAGTGCGCGATCCACCCGGGGAGACGACCGAGCGCGAACAGCACCGTGAACATCCGCGTCGGGAAGCCCATCGCGCGGTAGATCACGCCGGTGTAGAAGTCGACGTTCGGGTAGAGCTTGCGAGAGATGAAGTAGTCGTCGGACAGCGCGACCTCTTCCAAGCCCTTCGCGATGTCGAGCAGATCATCCTGAACCCCAAGGGATTCCAGGATCGTGTCGGCGGTCTTCTTCACGATCGCCGCGCGCGGGTCGTAGTTCTTGTACACGCGGTGGCCGAAGCCCATCAGCTTCACACCGGCTTCCTTGTTCTTGACCTTGGTCATGAACGCCTTGGTGTCGCCGCCGGATGCCTTGATGTCCTCGAGCATCTCGAGCACTGCCTGGTTGGCGCCGCCGTGCAGCGGGCCCCACAGGGCGTTGATGCCGCCCGAGATCGACGTGAACAGGTTGGCCTGCGACGAGCCGACGAGCCGGACGGTGGAGGTGGAGCAGTTCTGCTCGTGGTCGGCGTGCAGGATGAACAGCATGTCGAGCGCCTTGGCGACCTCGGGATTCACCACGTAGGGCTCGGCGGGGAACCCGAAAGTCATCCGCAGGAAGTTCTCGACCAGCGACAGCGAATTGTCGGGGTAGAGGAACGGCTGCCCCGCCGACTTCTTGTAGGCGTAGGCGGCGATGGTCGGAAGCTTGGCCAGCAGGCGAATCGTCGACAGCTCGACCTGCTCGGGATCCTTGGGGTCGAGCGAGTCCTGGTAGTAGGCGCTGAGTGCGTTGGCCGCGCTGGACAGGACGGGCATCGGGTGCGCGTTGCGGGGGAATCCGTCGAAGAAGCGCTTGAGGTCCTCGTGAAGCAGGGTGTGCCGCTGGATCTTGGTGGTGAACTCCTCGAGTTCACTCGGGCTCGGCAGTTCACCGTAGATGAGCAGATAGCTGACCTCGATGAACGTCGACTTCTCGGCGAGCTGGTCGATCGGGATGCCCCGGTATCGCAGGATGCCCTCGTCGCCGTCGATGTAGGTGATGGCCGACTTGCACGCCGCGGTGTTGACGAAGCCACCGTCGAAGGTCGTCAGGCCCGTCTCGGAGAGGAACTTGCCCAGCGCTACCGAATCGCTGCCCTCGGTGGCCTGCAGGATCGGAAGTTCGAGCTGCCCACCCGGGTAGGTGAAGGTTGCCGAGGCCGTGTCGGAGGACTGGTCGGCGGGCACTGTTTCAGCGGACACTCGAATACCCCTTTACTCAGGTGCGAGACAGCTGTTGCACGCACACATGCGCTTTCTCCTAAACCTAGCCGCATCTGCGCCCGCTCGCCCGAGGAGGGGGCAATGACCGATCAATCCGACTTTCCGGACACATCTGACCAGCGCAAACAATCCTCATGCGCGGTGCCGGCGAGCGGGATACGTTGAGCCGAAGTGCGGCGCCCGCCGTGCGGCGAGGAGACGTGATGACCACCCAATCACATCCCGGCCTGCAGAAGAGCCTCCATCTTCGATCTGTGGTGATTTTCGGGCTTGCCTACATGGCTCCGATCATCGTGCTGGGCATCTTCGGCGTCATCGCCGAGAAGTCCGACGGCGGCAGCGCCGGCTCGTATCTGGTGGCCACTGTGGCGATGTTGTTCACCGCGCTGTCCTACGGGCTGATGGCCAAGCACTACCCGGTGTCGGGGTCGGCCTACACCTATGTCCGCAAGGGGCTCGACACCCGGCTCGGCTTCCTGGTGGGCTGGGCCATTCTGCTCGACTATCTGTTCCTGCCGCTGGTGATCTGGCTGATCGGCGGAGCCTATCTGCAGGGCCAGTTTCCCGGGGTTCCGTTCTGGGTGTGGATCGTGGCATTCATCGTCATCACGTCGGGGCTCAACATCCTGGGTCTCAAGGTCGCCGACCGGACCAATTTGGTGCTGATGTCGTTCCAACTGCTGATCCTCGCGTTGTTCGTCGCGTTGTCGATCGCCCATCTCGTCAGTGGTTCGCAGTCGCTGGCGTCCACCACGCCGTTCACCGGCGGTTCGGGATTCGGGGCGATTACCGCGGGGGCCGCGGTGGCCGCCTACTCGTTCCTCGGTTTCGACGCGGTGTCGACGTTGACCGAGGAGACCCACGACGCGGAGAAGAACATTCCGCGCGGGATCGTGCTGGTGGCGTTGATCGGCGGTGCCATTTTCATCGTGGTGTCCTATTTCGTGACCCTCGTGTCACCCGGCGGCTCGTTCGCCAACGCCGACAGCCTCGCCGAGGACATCGCCAAGGACATCGGCGGTGCGTTTTTCGGTGCGATCTTCTTGGCCGCGTTGATCATCGGCCAGTTCACCTCCGGTCTGGCGGCGCAGGCGGCCGTGGCGCGGTTGCTGTTTGCGATGGGACGCGACGGCGTACTGCCGAGACGTTTCTTCGGCTGGGTCTCCGAACGCTTCCACACACCCGTCTTCAACATCTGTCTCGCCGGTGTGATCGGTCTCGCCGCGATCTTCCTGAGCGTCGCGACCTCGACGTCGTTCATCAACTTCGGCGCATTCACCGCGTTCACGCTGGTCAACCTGGCGGTGATCGGCTATTTCATGCGCCATCGCGACGAGAAGCCGAACCCTTGGCGCTACGTGGTTCTCCCGCTGATCGGCGCGGCGATCGACGTCTACCTGCTGACCCAACTCGACTCGAAAGCACTGATCCTCGGTGTCTCGTGGCTCGCGATCGGCATCGTGTACCTGATCGTGCTCACCCGCGGGTTCACCCGACGGCCCCCGGAGATGACCATCGAAGGCGGTCACTGACTTTCGGGCCGCGCCTCGCTCAGCGTGCCGGTGTGTCGCGTTGGGCCAACTCCCCTGCCCACGGCGGGTCGGCACCTGCGCGCGACACGGTGACCGCGGCCACTCGCGCCGCGAATTCGGCTGCGCGGAGCCAGTAGTCGCCGTCTCGGGATCGAACGGCCACCGCTGACAGGTCGCCGGCGCGGTCGAAATAGTGCAGGAGTGCGCCCATCACGCTGTCACCGGCGCCGATCGTGTCTACGACAGCGATTTCCGGCGCGGTGGCCGTGACCTCGACATCACGAGTGGTCACGGTAATGCCGTCGCGACCGCCGGTGACGACCACCGCTCCCGCGCCGGCGCCAAGCCAGTCGGAGACCGTGGAACCCGCGGCACCCGCGGCGAGCCACTCGACGTCGTCGTCGGAGAGCTTGAGAACGTCCACCATCGGCACCCACTCGAGAAACCGACGGCGGTAGGCGTCGGGATCGTCGATGACCGCCGGGCGGATGTTGGGGTCCAGGGCGATCAGTCTGCCGGCGGCGTGGCAGCGGCGCATGAGGCGCTCGTAGGTGGTCGCCCCCGGCTCCAACACCATCGACAGGGTGCCGAAGCATGCCGCCGACACCGTCGGGGCGAGGTCGTCGACTTCTTGAACGAACCTGTCTGCGGTGCCTTCGACGTAGAACGAGTACTGCGCGGCGCCGTCTGCTCCGATGGTGGCCAGCGCCAGCGACGTGGGTTCGCGGCGACGCTGCACAAGACTGGTTCCGACGCCGCTGCGCTGCAGTGCGGCCACGATCTCGTCACCGTAGGAGTCAGTGGACACCGCGGAGTAGAAGGAGACGGCGCTGCCGAGCCGTCCGAGGGTTACCGCGACGTTGAACGGGCCGCCTCCGAGCGCGGGCTGCAGTGGTGGCAATGCGCCCGGGCGTCGGCTTGGCGCGCCGGTGGCGACCACGTCGACGAGCGCCTCGCCGCAGACGATCAATTCCCTCATGCGACGATCTCCAGGCTCATGGCCGCTCGGGTCATGGTTTCAGTCTGCCATCACTGCCGTGGGGCCGGCGGTAGATTCGGATGGCATGCGAGAGTTACCAGCCGGTGCCGATGCGGTACTCCTCGATTTTGCCGACGACCCCGATCCCTCCCACGCGGCGCGCAGGGCGGTGGCTGCGCTGCGGGATGCCGTCGACACGGGCGCGCTGGCCGGTATCGAAGCTGTGGTGCCCGCCGCCGAGACCGTCCTGGTTCAGGGTGCCGACGACGCGGGGGTGGACCTTCTCGGCATCCACCGTGTGCTGCGTGCGACCGATGCAGCCGACGAACCGGATCGACCGGGAGAGATGACGATTCCGGTGCGCTACACCGGCGACGATCTTGCCGATGTGGCGTCCGCACTCGGCCTCGGCGTCGACAACGTGATCTCCGCGCACCGTGACACCGTCTGGGAGGTCCAGTTCATGGGCTTCGCTCCCGGATTCGGATATCTTGTCCCGCTGGATGATCCGGACAATCCGCTGCTGCGGGTACCACGCCGCGAAACCGCCCGGACCCGGGTACCGACGGGCGCTGTGGCGATTGCAGCAGGCTATAGTGCAGTCTACCCCAGGGAGAGCCCGGGCGGGTGGAACCTGCTGGGACACACCAGCATCCGACTGTGGAATCCAGATGCATCACCGCCGGCGCTGCTTGCGCCCGGGAGCCTGGTGCGCTTCGTGGACGCGGATGCGGGCACTGCGGATACGGGCGCTGCGGATGCGGGCACTGCGAATGCGGGCGCTGAGCCCGGCGCGAGTGAGGGCGGCCGGTGACCGCATTGATCGTGCTGGCCACCGGACCTCTCGCCACCATCCAGGATCTCGGGCGCCCCGGATTCGCTCATCTCGGGGTACCCAGATCCGGCGCCGCCGACCGCGGATCACTGATGCTGGCCAACCGACTCGTCGGCAACGACGAAGCGGTCCCAACCATCGAAGCGACGATGGGCGGACTGCGTCTGCGCGCCGATTCCGCGACCGTCATCGCGGTGACCGGCGCGCATGCATCCGTCGTTGTAGACGGCACCCCGGTTGGTCGCAACGCCGCGGTCACCGTCGCCGCGGGCATGGACGTTGTTGTCGGCACACCGGATTGGGGCTGCCGGAACTATGTCGCCGTACGCGGAGGGTTCGACGTCGATGCGGTTCTGGGATCCTGCGCCACCGACACCCTCTCCGGGCTCGGTCCCGAGCCACTGGCCGACGGCGACGTTCTCGCGATCGCAGAGAGTGCGAGGGAGTGGCCGACGGTCACCTTGGCGCCCCCGGACAATCGACGGCCGGACGTCGTGACCTTGGATGCCCGGCCGGGACCTCGGCGCGACCACCTCACGGCACCCGACGACCTGTTCCGCGGGGAATGGGAGGTGACGCCCGCGAGCAACCGGATCGGCGTGCGGCTGCGTCGCGCCCAGGGATCGGATCTGCCGATCTTGAGTCACCGAGCCGACGTGGGACAGCTTCGCTCGGAAGGCGTCGCGCATGGTTCCGTGCAGATTCCTCCTGCCGGCGAGCCGATCGTCTTTCTCGCCGACCACCCCGTGACCGGCGGCTATCCGGTGTCAGCGGTCCTCACTGCCGTCGCCGTCGATCGTGCCGGTCAACTGGTCGCAGGAACCCGGGTTCGGTTCCGCATGATCTGAGCGGCCTGGGTCCCATCCGCCATCTCCGTGCTGCGCACCACGGTGGGTGGCCGTCGAGCACGGAATGGCGGCGAGGGCCGCAGGTGTCTCTGTGGAGTTCTCAATGTTCGTGTGCGGCCCGACAGAAGCCGGGTGCACGAATGTGCTACGCGAAAGTCGTTGAGGATCAGTACTTCTCGGAAGTGGTCGGTTGGCGGTTCAGGCGGCCGCGGGCAGGTCCGCGATGTGCATGCGGCGTCGGTGGTAGGAGGCGATCAGTTCCTGGCGCGGGTCGACGCTTGCCGGTGGACGGAGCCAGGGGTGGCGGTCGGAGCCCATGAGGATGTCCCAGCCGCCGTGGTGGACATCGTCGTGACACGACGGGCACAGTAGGCAGCCGTTGTCGAGGTCGGTGTCCCCACCATCGACCCAGTGAACGATGTGATGCGCCTGCGTCCACGACGCCGGTGCGCCGCATTTGACGCAGCCTTTGTCACGGTGCGCCAAGGCGCGGCGTTGCGCCCGATTGAACAGCCGCTTCTCCCGCCCGACCGCGAGAGGCACGTGTTCGCCGTCAACGATCGCCACCGTCACCGAAGCGTCGCACGCGAGTCTCTTCGCGGTCGCTTCGGTGACCGAGCCCAGGAACTGCAGGCTCGACAGGCTGGGCGTGTCAGCGGGAATGGTCACGGCGATCTGGGTGCGGGGAGCCGCGGGCACGATCACCTCACCCACCCTCGTCTTACTGTCGATCCCGCCGGCACCGGTGGCGGCAAGGTCGAGAATCGTTTCCAACGCGTCAGCGCGACGCCGTTCGGGCGTGCGGGAGTCGCGGGAGCCGTCGGGGTGCGGGCGTGGTTCGGCGAGGTGGTCGATGGTGGTCCACAGTTTCTCACCGACCACCGCGTCGAGATCAGCACGGATCTGCACCCGACCCTCGTCGTCGTGGAGAACCAGCGTGTTGATGTGGCGGTCCTCGGCAGCCGGTAGTCCGTCGGGGTGTGTGGCCGCGGCCTGGTTGCCCAGGGTGCGCGCCCTGGCGCCGATATCGGCAGGAGTCGCGCCCGAAAAGTGCTGGGCAAGCAGATCGGTGATCACGGAGGCGCGTGCCTGCTCGTCGAGCGGTTCGGGGTGGCGTCGATCCACATGGGCGGTCCCGCGCACGATCGCGTCCACGTTCTCACCGGAAATCGCGCCGTCTGCGGCGTGCCCGGCCACGCGACCGACCGACTCCAAGGCGCCGGCGATACGCAGCAACCGTTGGGCGACCGCCGGCGCCAATCCCATGACGATCAGCAACTCCCGGGTACTGCGGCCCTGCTTCTTCGCCAGGCCAATCCGGTCGGCCGCGGCGACGTGCACGGCGAGTTGGTGGTCGACGAGGTTACGGATCTCGATAAGCGTCTCCATGGCGTGGTAGACGTCGCGGCCGGTGGCGTGTTCGTCGATGGTCAATGCGCGCAGCGCGTCGGCAGCTGCCGTAATGGCTGCCGTAGTGGTGTGGTCCCCCGAATCGGTCATGTCACCCATAGTACTCGTACATGTGTTCGAGTCAAGAAGTATTTCTGCAGGTCCCGACTGGTGATTCCCAGGGGTGAACGGGCGTCGACTGTGGTGAACAGGCGTCACACCAGCAACTGTTCCCGCGGGCGGCGGGGCGAGAGACGGCACGGCGTGGTGGTCTCGACAAGCTCGACCAGCAGGCGAAACTCGACCGGGATGTGGGCACGCTCGACACGGATCCGGGCACGCTCGACACGGATCCGGGCACGCTCGACCCCGGGGGCAGAGCCTACTGCTGACCCAACCCCCGCTGCATCGCGCGCTGCACTCGGGCGGCTTCGCGCTTTGCATACGGATTCGCCTGTCCCGCACGGGAACCGGCGAGTTTGGCACCGATGTGTTCGCCCACCGTGATGGGTGAATAGCGGCTGCCTGCGCCCACGCATGACGGCAGCGTGGAGATGGTGGCGTCGATGTTGCCGTCGTGAAAATAGGCAGCCGAGCGGCGGCGTTCGATCGTGCCGTCGACCACCGGCGGCTTCACCCGGTGCAGCGTCGACATCCAGCGTTCGTTCGTCCATCGCGCCATCAGGTCGCCGAGGTTGATCAGCAGTGCGCCATCGGTCGGGCTGACGTCGTGCCATTCGCCGTCGTGGTCGAGCACCTGCAGTCCCTTGACCTGATCGGCCCACAGCACTGTCACGATGCCGTAGTCGGTGTGCTCCCCCATTCCGGTGAGCTCGCCGTCGAGTTCCACCTCGCCGGGGGGCAGCGCGTAGTTGTTCATCCGCAGCACGTCGAGCGAATGGTCGGTGTAACCGTCGAAGAAGTCGGGCGGCAGATCGAGGGCGTCGGCAAAGATGCGGGTCAGGATGTGCGCCACCCGCCGTGCCTCGGCGAAGTAGGTCGACACCGCCGCCTGGAAGTGGTCCACCGCGGGCCAGGTGTTGTCGGCGTAATCGGTGCCCGGCAGTTCGAGGTCAGGGTACTCCTTGGCCTCCACACCGACGTTGAATGCCTCGAAGAAGTCGTTCATCCGGCCGGCCGACTCGACACCGAGGCTCAGCGAGAGAGATTCCGACTTCGGTGGTGCATAACCCCGATTGATCTCCGGTGGCGTCCGGTATGCCTTCTTGTCCTCGAGGGGCAGTGAGAAGAAGTCGTCCATCACCGAGGTGAACTCGTCGAGCACCGCCGATGGGATCTGATGCCCGACGATCTGAATGAAGCCCACCGAACTGGCGGCGTCGTCGATCTGGGCGGCCACCACGGCGCGTTCGGCGGCCGTTCCCCCGGCCGTGTACGGCGTGATGTCGATCAGCGGTACCCGAAAGGAGCTACGGGATTCCTCGACGGTGGCAGTCATGGCCTCCATAGTGGCATCCCGACGGCAACCTCGCTGATCAGCGGCCCGCAGACCGCGGTCACTCGCCCGGCACCTGATCGGCGCGTTGCCCTACCCGGTAGCGTACGAACGCCGGAATCGCCAGCGCGGCAAGGACAGTGCCGATGATCACCAGGATGCCGCCGCCCGCGGTGGTGACCGCCACACCCACCGACGCTGCCACTGCCCCGTGCACCACGTCGGCGATACGCGGACCGCCCGCCACCACCACGATGAACACGCCCTGCAGCCGACCGCGCACCTCGTCGTTGGCCGCCGCCAGCAGTATCGACTGCCGGAAGGCGGCCGAGGCCATGTCGGCGGCACCGCCGATCATCAACAGCACCAACGCGACCGGCAGCATCGGCAGTGCGCTGCCGTGCGCCAAACCGACCGCGATTCCCGTCCCGGTGATCGCCAACCCCCAGATGATGATGCAGATGATCACCGCGAGCCCCTGGCGCTTGACCCTGCTCACCCAACCGGAGAACACGCCGCCGATCACCGCACCGGCCGAGATGGCGGCGAACAGCAGCGCGAACGCGATGCCACCGTCGATCGGGCCGCCGAAGTTCTCGTGCGCCATCTGCGGGAACAGTGCGCGCGGCATACCGAAGATCATCGCGATGAGATCCACCAGGAACGACGCCAGCAGGATCTTGTGCCCGGCCAGATACCGCAGACCGTCGAGCACCGAGCGCAACCCGGCCACCTTGGGTGCGGCGTCGCTCTCCGGCCGTAACGACGGAAGTAGGACGACGGCGATGAGCGTCGGCAACAGGAAGATGGTGTCGAGGAGGTAGAGCAGCGAGTACCCGAGCACCGGGATCAGCGCACCGCCGATGAGTGGCCCGGCGATGGCTCCCGCCTGCATCACCGTCATGTTCAGCGAGAGCGCCGCCGGCAGCTCCCGATCGGGCAGCAGTCGGGGCAACACCGCGGTCCGGGTGGGTTGGTTGACCGCGAAGAACGCCTGCTGAATCGCGAAGAGCACCAGGATGATCCAGACATTCCCGACACCGGATGCCGACTGTGCCCAGAACAGACCGCTGCACACGATGAGCCCGATCGTGGTGACGATCAACAGGATTCGGCGGTCGAGAGTGTCGGCGAGGGCACCGCCCCACAGACCGAAGATCACCAGGGGAACGAGGCCGAAGATGCCGGTCAGCCCGACGTAGGCCGAACTGCCGGTGAGGGCGTAGATCTGGGCGGGGACAGCCACGATGGTGAGTTGCGCGCCGATGACCGTGACGATGTTGGCGATCCACAGCCGCCGGAAGTAGATGTTGCGCAGCGGCGCGGTGTCGGCAAGCAGTCGGGGCACTTTGGTCAGGGTACTTCGCCCGTCGACGGACGCCCGCGGCCACTGCCACCAACTCCCGTCGCACCCCTCCGGTCACCCCGGCGCGGGCTGCATCTCGACCCGGTGCCGACCGCGCCGGGAACGGGCACCGGCGCTCTGTTCGCCGACCACCGGGACCCGTCGCACAGCCAACTCGTGGAGGCGTCCACCGCGCAGCTCGACGATGCGGTCCGCCATTGCGGCCACTCGCGCATCGTGCGTGATCAGCAGGGTGGTGTGGCCGCCCGCGACACACCGCAGCGGTCGCAGGATTCGATCGACGGCCGCTGCGTCGAGTCCCGACGTCGGCTCGTCGAGGATCAGTACCGGGGCGTCTCGCAACACGGCGCGCGCCATGGCGATGCGTTGTCTCTGGCCACCCGACAGTGTGAGGCCCCCGTCGTCGATCACGGTGTCATAGCCACGCGGAAGCGAGCGGACGAAAGTGTCCACATCGGCGGCGCGCGCGGCCTTCACGACCTCCGCGCGGCTTGCGCCGGGTCTGCCGTAGGCGATGTTGTCGGCGATGGTCGCCGCGCGGACGACGGGTTGCTGCGGCAGCAGGGTGACCCGATTGCGAATCGCCGTCCCGGTGAGCATGCGGTATTCAACTGCGCCGAGCCAGATCTCGCCGGAATCAGGGTGTTCGAGCCGGGTCAGCAGCGAGGCCAGGGTCGATTTGCCCTCTCCACTCGCTCCTACGAGTGCGGTGATTGTTCCCGGTTCGAGATCGAGCGAGACGTCGTCGAGAACTCTGCGGTGTCCACGAGACAGGGACACGTGTCGGAGCGCAATGCCGACGGGTCCGGAGGCGATACGATCGACGGCGTTCGGATGATCCGATTCAACCGCACGCACATCGAGGACTTCGGCGACGCGCTCAGCGCTGACCAGGGCGGAGGACACCGCGAGCCGCACGTCGGCGATCTCCTGCATTTTGGGGTAGAGCATCCCCAGGTATCCGGTGAGGGCGAGTAACTGGCCTACGGTGAGGTTGCCCTCGCGCACCTGCCACAGGCCGGCGAGTGCGATGGCCAGGGTCACGACGAGTTGACCCATGCCGAGGATGGCGCCGAAGCCTGCTTCCACCCTCGTCTGTCCGAGGCGGGCACGCATCCATGCCACACCGTGGTCGTGCAGGGTGCGATGCTCACGCCCCTGCTGGTTGTAGGCGATCGTGGTCTCGTGCCCCATCAGGGTCGATTCCACCGAGTCGGCGATGTGACCGTTCGCGCCGCGCTCGTCATGCGTCGCCGAGGCCTGCAGGCGGGCAAAGATCGACGAGAGCACCCACAGTGCGGGAACGGCGCCGATGGCGATGAGTGACGCTTGCCAGTTCATCAACAGCGCTGCGGTCATCAACCCCGCGACATGTGCAAGTGCGACCACGAACTGCATTGCGCCCGTGCCGATCAGATACTCCACCGCTTCGAGGTCGCCGGTGTGGCGGCTGACGAGGTTGCCGATCCCCAGGCGCCGGAGCTGAACCGGATGCAGTGTCTGCACATGCGCGAACAGCTGGTCGCGAAGCCGGAGCACCACGCGTTCGGAGATTCCGACCGACACGAGTTGACCACCGTAGTCCGCCGCGGTGGACACCGCGGTGACGAGCAACCAGAGCGACGCCATGCGCGCGAAGTCGGTGAGGCCGCGGGCGCTGAGAGCACCGTCGATGACGTCTGCGAGAACGAAGACCGCCAGCACCTCGCATGCTGCGGCCACGACGAGCAGTGTGCCGGCGAGTGCGAATCGTCGGCCCTCGCCATGTACGGCGGGGGCGAACCGCCGATACGAGCCGAGGAGAGTCATGACATGTTCCTCTTCCATCGATCACCAGGGCCGATCACAACGGCGTCCCGGGTCCGCCGTGATCGACGCACCCGGGACGCGCTGTGGTCAGCGTGGGATCAGCTCCAGACCCACACCCAGCGGCGCAGGTGGCGGTCCCAGACTCGACGACGGTGACGCCTCAGGATCGGATGCGGTTCGGGCATGTGAATTCCCCTCTCGTGTAGCGGATTTGGATTTCTTTGCCGGCGAAGCCCACGCTACGGACGGTCACCGAGGCCATCAAGGAAACCCGGGCGCTTCTCACGAACTTGCCATGACCCGGTCCACACACCCGGCGCCATCCTCAACTACACGAGTGGGGCGAAATCTACGGCTGCAGCCGCTGCACCTGCCACAAGCCGTCGATCATCTCCAGCCGCACCCGGTTGTGGAGCCGGTTGGCACGCCCCTGCCAGAACTCGACGAACACCGGCTCGATACGGAATCCGCCCCACGTCGGCGGGACCGGCACGGGCGTGTCATCGTCGACCCCGAACTCGGCGGCCACCGCGGCGGCTTTCTCCTCCAGTTCGTGGCGGCTCCCGATGGGTTGCGACTGCTCCGACGCGTACCCCGACAACTGCGATCCACGGGGTCTGCTCGCCCAATACTCCTGCGTCTCGTCGGCACTCACCCGGCTCACCGGCCCCCGGAAGTGCACCTGACGTTCCAGTGCGATCCACGGAAATGTCACCGCGGCAAAGGGATTGGTCGCAAGATCGCGGCCCTTGTCGGAGTCGTAGCCGGTGAAGAACACCACACCGTCGGCGTCGGCGCCCTTGCACAGCACGGTGCGGGTGGCGGGCAGTCCGTTCACGTCGACGGTGCCGAGGACCATCGCATTGGGTTCGGCGATCCGCGCATCGATCGCCTCACGCAGCCACACCATGAACAGGTCGAGCCAGGGCGGATCGCCGCGTAGCCAGCTGGGATCGAGGTTCTCCCGCACACCGTCGGCACCGGCGGCGCGGTCACCGTCGCCGACATTGGGCGGGATGCCCCCGCCGTATCCGACACGCATGTTGGGCAGATCGATGGGCTGCTCGTTGGGTAGGTCGATGGGCTGACTGTCCACCGATCAGACGCTACCCTGCCGACCCCGACCACACCGGCCGTAATGACGCATGAAGTCGGGTGTCTTACAGTGCTGAGAGAGGCGCCCGGCCCGGCGCCGACGAACCCCACCCACGACGTCGTGTGGAGATAGGTGGTCTGCGATGGCGAACGCTGTGCCCGACGACTTCACGCCCGGTCTCGAGGGCGTGGTGGCCTTCACCACCGAGATCGCCGAACCCGACAAGAACGGCGGCAACCTGCGCTACAGGGGTGTCGACATCGAGGATCTCGTCGAGAACAGAGTGACCTTCGCCGACGTCTGGGCGCTGCTGGTGGACGGGAAATTCGGCGACGGCCTGCCCCCGGCCGAACCGTTCCCACTGCCCATCCACACCGGCGACGTGCGGGTCGACGTCCAGGCCGCCCTGGCGATGCTCGCCCCGATCTGGGGATATCGCCCACTGCTCGACATCGACGACGAAACCGCCCGCGCGAACCTCGCACGCGCCTCGGTGATGGCACTGTCGTACGTGGCGCAGTCGGCGCGCGGCATCCATCAGCCGGCCGTCCCGCAACGCGTCATCGACGAATGCGACACCGTGACCGGTCGTTTCATGACCCGCTGGAAGGGCGATCCCGATCCGCGACACGTCGCCGCCATCGACGCCTACTGGGTCAGCGCGGCCGAACACGGCCTCAACGCATCCACCTTCACCGCCCGGGTGATCGCGTCCACCGGTGCCGACGTCGCCGCCGCCCTGTCGGGCGCGATCGGCGCGATGTCGGGGCCGCTGCACGGTGGCGCACCGGCCCGCGTGCTGCCGATGATCACCGAGGTCGAGGAGACCGGCGATCCCCGCGCGCTGGTCCGCGGCATTCTGGACCGCAAGGAGAAGCTGATGGGCTTCGGGCATCGGGTCTACCGGGCCGAAGACCCACGGGCCCGGGTGCTGCGGCGCACCGCGCAAGAACTCGGCGTGCCGCGCTTCGAGGTGGCCGCCGCGCTCGAGCAGGCCGCGCTCACCGAGTTGCGCGAACGCCGGCCCGACCGTGCCATCGAGACCAACGTCGAGTTCTGGGCGGCGGTCATCCTCGACTTCGCCGAGGTACCGACCCACATGATGCCCGCGATGTTCACCTGCGGGCGCACCGCCGGCTGGTGCGCACACACCCTCGAACAGAAGCGCCTCGGCAAGCTGGTCCGTCCGGCCGCGATCTACACCGGCCCGGGTCCGCGGCGCCCGGAGGACGTCGAGGGTTGGGGCGAGCTGGTGAAACCCGGCATGTGACGGATCGCCGACCAACCCGGGCCAGATCCCTCGACAACGCCCCTCCGGCGGGCATGCTGGAGTGAGATCACACCGCAGTGCATCCCGAAAGGAAGCGTTAGGACCATGTCGAAGAACGTGAAGATCGCCTTGATCGTGCTGAGCCTGGGGCTGCTCGTCGCCCTCCTGATCATCCTCAAGCGGGAGAAGACCGTCGTGGATGCCGCGACGCGCAAGATCGAGGACACCATCGACGATCTCGACCCCGCGGCCCGCGCAGCGGTGGTGGCGAAGCTCGGCATCGAGGCCAAGGATCACGCCGCCGACGTCGCCGGAGGAATCAAGCACCGCATCGCCGGGTGAGGCACGTCGCCGGGCCGTGCGCCCTCAGCCCACGTCCCGGCGACGGAACCCCCACCATCCGACCACCACGAAAGCCGCTGCCACACAGATCATCACGATCACCGGCAGCCACCGCATCGGTTCCACCGGAACCAGCGGCACGTGGGTGAAGGGCGAGATGTCCATCGCCCACTGCGGCAGGTCGAACATCCCCGACAACGGGCCCAGGAACAACGCCGCCACCACCAGCGGCCAGCCGAGGTGAACCAGCACGGGGCGAACGGCGTACAGCGCCACCATGAGTGTGCCCAGTACCAAGGCCGCGCTGAGCAACACGCCTGCGGTCCTGGCCACGTGTCCCGCCGGGCCCGCCCATCCCCCACCGGCGACGCCGTTGCCCAGCACCATTCCCGCCGCCGCCGTGAACACCGCGCAGATCAGACCGCCGACGGCGACCGCGACATAGGCGAAGTAGTACCGCGAACGCGAGGTCGGAGTCGCGAGCATCACCTCGGTTCGCGCCGCCGACTCCTCGGCACGCAAGCGTTCGGCCAACGTGACCGCCCATGCGCACGCGACCACCGCAAGGATCGAGAGCATCGTCACGGCGAATACCGTGCCGAGCCCGATGTCGCCGAGCCGCGCACGCAGCACCCTCTCCACCAGCTCGTTGCCCTCGGCCAGCTGCTCCACCGACGGTTCCATGACGCCGACGATGAACGCGTAGACCGCCAGCCCGCCCAGCCACGAGGTGAGCAGCGGCATCGAAAGGCGCACCGCCACAGCCCCCATCGAGCCGAGTCGCGCGCTGCCCGCGGGTCCGGGTCGCGGCGCGATGAGCCCGGCACCCAGATCGCGTCGGACCGCCACCGCGCAGGCGATGCCGACACCCGCGAGGCACACCGCAACCGAGGCGAGCAGCGGCCACAGGCGGTTGGCGCCGAAGGGATCGGCCAGTTCGGCCCACCCGACCGGACTCACCCAGCGCAGCCAGCCCCACCCACCGGTGGCGTCGGGGATGCCACGCAACAGATATCCGGCGACGACGATCGACGACCCACACAGATTGGCGATATGGCTGGTGGCCGCGATCTGGGCGGTGACCATACCCAGCCCCACGGCCGCGACCCCGGCCCCCGCGTACTGCGCGAACACCACGAACAGGTCGAGACCCCGGGCGCCGAACGGGATCAGGGTGAGCGACATGGCCAGTCCGACAACGACGCTGAAGGCAACGGCCACCGTTGCGGCGGCCACCGGCGCGGCCAACGGGCCCACCGCCGCGGCGCGGACCATCTCCGTCCTGCCGAGTTCTTCTTCCTTGCGGGTCTGGCGCACCACCATCAGCACCGCACACACCCCGAGGGCGGCGACCATGAACAGTCCCGCCCGCCACACCGCCGCCGACGCCGTCGAGTCGAGGTGGACGGTGTCGCCGAGCAGAAACCGAAACGTCGCGTTCGATCCCGGCCCGGCCGCGAGTTCACGACGTTTCTCCGGTGTGCCGTATGCGGCGGCGATCGATCCCGCGGTGGCGAGGTTGAGCAGCACGAACACGAGCACGGTCACCGGGACAGTGATCCGCTCGCGTCGCGCCGTGAGCCGCAGCAGCATCGGCAGCCGCGTGAAATACCGTGCGCTGAAGGAACTTCGGATGCGCGTCGGTCCGCGTTCGGTCGCTGTTGTCGCCATGCTCGTCACCGATCGGTGTTCGTGCCGTACGCGTGCAGGAACAGTTCCTCGAGGCTCGGCGGCGTCACCGCGAGTGAACGCACATCGTGCGTGGCCAGTGTCCGGGTGACCGCCGACAATCCGGAGTCCTCCACGGTGAAGGTGACCTCGCCGTCGTCGTAGCTGAAGTCGTGCACGCCGTCGAGGGTCGCGAGATCCGACGCGTCGTCGGCAACCGTGGCCCGCACCCGGGATCGGCGCAGGTGCCGCAGGTGGGCCAGCGTTCCGGACTCCACGGTTCGTCCGTCGCGGATGATCGTGACCGTGTCGCAGAGCTGCTCGACCTCGGCGAGCAGGTGACTCGACATCAGCACCGCCGACCCGTCCGCGGCCCGCTCCCGCACACATTCGGTGAACTCGTGGGTCATCAGCGGATCGAGCCCGGACGTGGGCTCGTCGAGGACGAGCAACTCGGTCTCGACCGCCAGTGCCGCGATCAGGGCGATCTTCTGCCGGTTTCCCTTGGAGTAGGTCGACGCCTTCTTCGTCGGATCGAGTTCGAAGCGGTCGATCAGTTCGTTCTTGCCGCGCAGCCCCTGGGCACGCACCCCACGCAGTCCGAGGAGCAGGTCGATGCATTCGCCCCCGGTGAGCTGCGGCCACAGGTTCACGTCACCGGGAACGTAGGCCAGCCGGGTGTGGATCGCCACCGCGTCGGCGAGCGGATCGGCACCGAACACGCGCACACGTCCGGCGTCGTAGCGGTACATGCCGAGCAGCACTCGGATCGTCGTTGACTTTCCCGCCCCGTTGGGACCGAGGAAGCCGGCGACTTCGCCGGGCCGCACGGACAGGTCGAGGCCGTCGAGTGCGCGAAAGCTGCCGAAGTGCTTGGTGAGGCCGGAGACGTCGATGACGAGATCGTCTGCGCGCGAGTTGCTTTCGGATAGTTCACGCATGGGCTTCACCGTGTTCCTCGCGCCAGGCCAGCACCGCGTCGAGTAGCGATTCGTCGGCCATCACCCCGTGGACCGCGTATTCGGTTGCGGGAACCAGCATTCGGGCCACGTGGCCTCCGACGACGGCGCCGGCGTCGGACCATTCGGCGGGCGGGTGCATCACGAGGTCCACCAGCATCGTGCCCAGCGACTGTGCCACCAGGAACCGTGCGCGCGCCGCCTCGTCGCGCGACGGTACGACGGTGCCGGCCGCCACTCCCGACCGCAGGGTGACCTCGGCGTCGGCAACCAGATGATCGAGCAGGTCGCGCGTCGCCGGTCCGGAGTCCTGCAGGCTGCGCAGCAGGTAGAGGAGCCGTTCGGCGCCGGACCCCAGATCGTCCATCTGCGCGAGAATCCGCTCGATCGGCGACGCGGGGGCGGGCGGGGCCACCGCGTCGCGGTTGGCGTCCCGGGTCACCCGCAGCACGTGCTCGTCGCAGGCCGCGCGAAGCCCGGCCTTGCTGCCGAAGTGATGTATCACCAGGCCCGGACTCACCCCGGCGGCGGCGGCCACGGCACGCACGGTCGCCCCGAAACCGTCCCGGGCGAAGACGAGGACGGCCGCGTCGCGGATGCGGGCTCGCGTCGTGAGGTCGTCGGCAGGGAGCGGCCGCTGGTGCGCTGAACGCATGTTCAGCACTCTAAACGCCCGTTCAGCGAGCCACAAGAGCCCGGGGCCGGAACGCAGTGGCGGCGGCCACATCCTTAGACTTGCGGCCATGAGCGACACCGCCACCGCACCGATCACCATCCCCGCCGACCTGCTGCCCACCGACGGGCGCTTCGGCTGCGGACCGTCCAAGGTGCGTCCCGAGCAGTTGCAGTCCCTGGTCGACACCGGGGCGTCGGTGTTCGGGACCAGCCACCGCCAGGCACCGGTCAAGAACGTCGTCGGCTCCATCCGCGCCGGGCTCGCCGACCTGTTCTCGCTGCCCGACGGGTATCAGGTGGTGCTGTCCAATGGCGGCACCACCGCGTTCTGGGACGCCGCCGCATTCGGCCTGATCAAGCAGCGCTCGCTGCACCTCACGTACGGCGAGTTCTCGTCGAAGTTCGCGACGGTCGCGAAGAAGGCCCCGTTCCTCGACGCCCCGTCGGTGATCGCCACCGACCCGGGCACCGCACCCGATCCGACCGCCCTGACCGCCGACGACTTCGGCGGCGTCGACCTCATCGGCTGGGCCCACAACGAGACCTCGACGGGTGTCGCCGTCCCGGTGACCCGCCCCGCGGGCTCCGACGACGCACTGGTGGCCATCGACGCCACCTCGGGTGCGGGCGGGCTGCCGGTGTCGGTGGCCGACGCCGACGTCTACTACTTCGCCCCGCAGAAGTGCTTCGCCTCCGACGGCGGTCTGTGGATCGCGCTGATGAGCCCGGCCGCACTCGAGCGCACCGATCAGATCGCCCACTCCGACCGCTGGTGCCCGGAGTTCCTCTCGCTGCCGACCGCGGTGGACAACAGCGCGAAGAACCAGACCTACAACACGCCCGCACTCGCCACACTGCTGCTGCTGGACAACCAGATCCAGTGGATGCTCGGCAACGGCGGGCTGGACTGGTGCGTCTCGCGCACCGCCGACTCCAGCTCGCGCCTGTACTCCTGGGCGCAGGCCAGCGAGTTCGCGACGCCGTTCGTCGTCGACCCCGCGCTACGCAGCCAGGTGGTGGGCACGATCGACTTCACCGATGACGTCGACGCGGCGGCCGTCGCGAAGACGTTGCGCGCCAACGGCGTCGTGGACACCGAGCCCTATCGCAAGCTCGGCCGCAATCAGCTGCGCGTGGGCATGTTCCCGGCCATCGATCCCGAGGACGTCACCAAGCTCACCCAGTGCATCGATTTCGTCGTCGAGCGGCTCTGAGGGTTCCACCCGGTCTCCTTTCGCCCTCAACCCCCGAAATCACACCAACAGTCACACGCGCCACCCCCGCGCCTTCCGTATCATCAACCCCGAGGGCCCCAGCCTTGTCGACCTGCGGATTTGCCGCGTGTCCCGACGGCTGCGCCGGTATCGGTGGTCTAACCTGACCCCAATGCCCGCACCCATCGTCACCGGAGGAGGAGCAGATGCGTGAGCTTCGAGTCGTCGGCGTAGACGTCGACGGAACGCATGTCATCTGCCAGGACACCGAGTCCGGTGAGCGTTTCTCGCTCGACGCCGACGAACGGCTGCGTGCGGCCGCGCGCGGTGACCTCTCCCGCCTCGGACAGATCGAGATCGAAATGGACTCCTCCCTGCGTCCCCGTGAGATCCAGGCCCGCATCCGGGCCGGTGCCAGCGTCGCGGAGGTCGCGGCAGTCGCCGGGGTTCCGGTGGAGAAGATCGAACGATTCGCCCACCCGGTTCTCCTCGAACGCACCCGTGCCACCGAGCTCGCGGCGCTGGCCCACCCCATCCGGCATGACGGGCCGTCGGCGTCGAACCTCGGAGACGTGGTCACCGAGAGCCTCGTTGCCTACGGCTACAACCCATCGGAGGCCGACTGGGACGCGTGGAAGGGCGAGGACGGTTTCTGGGTGGTCCAGGTCAACTGGCAGCTCGGCCACACCGACCACCACGCACACTGGCGTTTCCAGCCCGGTTCGCACGGCGGTACCGCCGACCCGCTCGACGATCTCGCCGAGGAGCTGACCCACCCCGATCTGATCGAGCCCCGTCGCCGTCTCACCCCGGTGAGTACTCCGCCGATCGTGCCCGCGGTCGAGGTGGACACCGACGGCCGGGAGGAGGTGACCCTGGATGCCGACGCACTGATCGGCGCCCAGCGCACCCGCCACATCGGTCGCGCCGACCACGACGCCTACACGCTCGACTTCGACGCCGACCTCGACGTTCCGGCCGAACCCGGCGCAGAGGAGCCCGCCGGTCCCGGCGAGGCGAACCAGGGCGAGCACACACTGGCCGACGACTCCGGGTCGCCGACCCCGGACCTCGCGGATCCCTCGACTCACAACGACCCCTCGACGCACAACGACCCCGCCACCCCGGCGGCTCATCGGCGCCGCAAATCGCGCAAGCCGGCGGTTCCGGCGTGGGAAGACGTTCTGCTCGGTGTCCGCAGCAATGGCAACAGCTGAGCCGCGGGTCTGATGTCAGCACGAGCGGTCACACTCTGGTTCATCGACACCGACGACGCCGCGGGGCTACTGCGCGCCGGCGTGGCCAACGACGTCACCGCCGCACACCGCTTGGCCGCGGCCATCTACGGCGACAGCGTCCTGCTCCCCTCGGTCGACACCACCCTGGCAGCGGCGGCCGAATCCGCCGACAGCCACGTGTACGCAGGCTATTACGGCCGGCTGAGCGTGCTGTCCTGCTCGCTGTTCGCCACGTCACGGCCGTCCACGCTGACGCGCACCGTCGACTCGCTCCGCGAGCGCGCCGCGATCCCGGAGTCGGCGACGGCCACGTTGCTGCACACCGATCCCACCTCGGCGACGGGGGCGTTCGCCCGATGGGAGAACGGCACGCTGCAGCGGGCTTTCGCGGCCGACCCGGTGGACATCATCGAGGACGAGGGGCTGCCATTCCCGTTCGAACGTCCCTTCTGGGCGGGGGAACATCCGCTGCGCTATGCGCCCGGCGTGGCACCGGATCCGCTGGCGCTGCCATTCCACCCGCAGCAACTCGCCGAGGAATCCAATAGGCAGTGGCTGGGTTTCCGCTTCACCCGGCCGCTGGCGCCCACCGATCTCGACCCCGCGCTGATACCGGTGACCGGCTTCAGCATCCACCCGGCCGACTATGAGCCCACCGCCGCCGACACCGAGCGCTACCACTCCGCGACCGAGTCCGCACGGGCGCGTGAGGAGGTGCCCTCGGCCCACGGACAGTTCGAAGGGCAGGTCGACGGCGGCGCCGACACGGAGGCGCACGGTTTGGGGCGTATCGCGCGCTACTTCGGTTTCGGCAAGAACTGACTCGAACCGGACGTCATCGTCCCAGCGCGAGCAACGCCACCGAGGAACCGACGCCGGCGAGGAATCCGATCAGGGCACCCCAGACGATCCACCGCCACACCGGCCGGTCCCGCATCGCCCACAAGGTCCACCCGAGGCCGCCCGCGACGAACAGCGCCGCCGCCACTCCCACCCATCGGGCCAACGTCGGCTGCGGGATCATCGCGGCGATGAGCGAGTAGAGGCCGACGAGGAGCAGCGCGCCGAACAGCGCGCAGAAGGTGCCCACCGTGAGGCCGGTGGCCCATGGCGTCGGTTCGCCGTGTCCCGGCTCGACGTCGAGTGCGCTCACCCGTTCATCGTGCCCGACCGCACCCGCTCATAGAAGGCGATCGCGGCCGCGGTCGCCACATTGAGCGAATCGGTGCCGCGGCTCATCGGTATCCGCGCGGCCACATCGGCCCTGCGGATCACCGTGTTGCTCAAACCGGGCCCCTCGGCGCCCACCAGGAACGCGATTCGCGGTGCGGCCACCGCGTCGGCCAGCGCCACCGCATCGGGCCGAGGGGTGAGCGCCACCGACGTGAACCCGTGGTCGGTGAGCATGCCGAGATCGCGGGGCCAATCGTCGAACTTCGCGAAGGGCACCAGCAGGGCGTGACCCATCGAGACGCGCACGCATCGGCGGTAGAGCGGGTCGGCGCAGCCGGCGCCGAACAGCACCGCGTCGACGCCGAGACCGGCCGCGTTGCGGAAGATGCTGCCGATGTTCTCGTGATCGTTGACGCCTTCGAGCACCGCGATGGTTGTGGCTGCGGCCAGGACCTCATCCGCGTCGAGGGGCGCGGGCCTGCGTGCGGCGGCGAGCACTCCCCTATTCAGGTGGAAGCCGACGATGTCGGCCATCACCTCGGGCGTGGTCCGGAAGAACGGCACCCCGGACAATGCGGGCGCGGCGAGGTCCGCGGACAGTTCGGCGAGCCGTTTGTCGACGCCGAGGAAGGCGTGCGGCGTGAATCGGGATGCGACCATCCGCTGCGCCACCAGCACACCCTCGGCGATCACCAGGCCCTTGCCCTTGCGACCGCCGGGGAGGGCCGGCAGATCGGGGCGCCGGTCCACCGAGTTGAGGTCGCGAAAGTCGTCGACCCGCGGGTCGTCGGCATCGTCGATGTCGATGACCTGCACCGATAGCGGCGGAACGGAGATGGGATCGGACACGTCGATCAGTGTGCCAAAGCGACGCGACTGCTCACGCGGACGCCTCCACCGATTCGACGACCCGAAGTTCGGCCGGATCGAAGCGCGTCACGTCCTCCCAGAAGACGCCCACCGTTCTCGTGGTCAGCCGCTCCCTCGCGATACGTCGACGCAGACTTCTGGATCTCTGGATCGTCGCGGCGAGCACGGCGAGCACGGCGTTGATCTCGTCGGCGACCGCTGGAAGGTGCTGCGCCAACGGGGTGAGGAACTCCATCCACTCGGCATGATGCGACTCGGTCGACTCGAGTTGGTCGAAGGTCATCTCGAAGAACGTTCCGTCGTCGGGCAGCGCGGCGATGGCGTTTTCGGCGAACTCGACGAGTCGCTCCGACGCGCCGGCATAGTCGTCGACGGCCGTGGCGAATGCGCGCAAAGACGCCGGATTGTCCGGATCGAGTTCACGCACCGCCAAGTCACTGCGTCGGATCGCCAGAATGTAGTCGTCGCTGGTCTGCCGGATCGCAGACCGTTTACGCAGCGTCGCCGCAGCGGCGTCGCATGCCCTCAGCAAGGCGGCCGTGCGAGCTCCCAGATCCGGGTCGGAGATCCGGGCATGACGCAGCTGTTCGACAATCGCCAGCGCGTCGACGAGTGCGACCGATGTTGCGTAGGGGTCCAGGTCGAGCGCGGCCGCGGACTGACGTGTAACGGCAACGTAGTTCTCGCTCAATGCCATCCATGCGTTCAGCAGGTACCGGACGACGCCGGTCGACGGCGCTACGGCAGCGCGCGCGCCGACCTCGTCCCGGCTGCGCTCGACCGCGTCCAGGAAACCGTGCATCAGTCCGATGACCTGCTCCGACGCTGGTAGCGCAAGGCGGTATGTTGCCGCGGCCGCGTCGGCCAATACGCTCGCGACGAACACCTGCTCGTTCAGGCCGGCCAACGCGAGATCGTTGCCATCGTGATCGGCGATCGGGGTCGATCCCTGCAGCCTCATCTCGACCACACGGCCGACGTGCATCGCGTACTCGACGATCTCGGACAGACGGGGGTCGCTGTCGATCTTCTCGAAGCGACTGATCGTGCTGCGGTTGACGTCCATGCGGCGTGCGAGATCGGTCTGGCTGAGCCCTGCCTCGTTACGTGCCTCGACGAGCGCGCGTTTGAACGCGAACTCGTTGCGGGCACTCTGCTTCGCCAGTGTGCGACGTCCACCCACCGGAACCTCCTCGACTGCCACAACCCCGACTGCCCGCAACCCAGACTGCCCGCAACCCCGACTGTTGCACACTCTGCAACGAATCGTCTATCGACGCAGCTTACGATATCCGACGGACATCTCCCGTGCCCACCGCGCAACAATCTGCCGCGACTGTTCGATCTGCTTGGTCTGCTTGTGGTGGGCTCGTGAACCGGACCGTCGGGACCCCTTGCTCGCTGCCCGCGACTCGGTCCGCATGTCGGATGCCGACTTCCACCCGAGAAGAGCCGTAAGCGCCGTGGTACCCGACATCTCGATCAACGCGTCAAAGAAGCCGAGGACTGCATCGTCGCCGCCCTCGTCGTCGAGCTTCTCGATCTCGAGTCGGCACGGATCGGTGAAGTTCCAGGTGGTACGCCCGGCCTCGACACACGACACCGACTCCGGATCCCTCGTCATGTGCACTCCTCCTGTTGCGCCGGCCATCTCGTCCATCACCTATACCGCCATGCCCCGACAGCTCGGGTTGTGACACGGTGAGAGGGTGACCACCTCTGCCAAAGCCCCCACGCTGCAGCTGTCGCGAGCCACCGATGCCGACTGGGACGAGATCATCGTCACCGACGCCCGGGCATTCGCCATGCGCAACCCGTTGCCCGACGACGAACGGGCCGACCTGCGCGCCAAGGTGCGCGACGGTGACGTCGTGGTGGTGCGAGACACCGGGCGCGCGCCGGCGCCGCTGGTGGGTGTGTCGATGTTCTATCGCATGCAGATGTCGGTTCCGGGTGGCGACGCGTTGGACGCCGCGGCGTTGTCGTGGGTGTCGGTGGCGTCGACACACCGGCGACGGGGAATCCTGCGGCAGATGATCACCGATCTCTACGGGCAGTGGGAATCCGAGCACTACGCCGTCGCGATCCTCACCGCCTCGGAGGGCACCATCTACGAGCGATTCGGTTTCGGCCCGGCGTGTTTCGCCGACTCGACCCGCATCGTCCCGGGTCGCCCGGTGTTCCGTGAGCCGCACCCCCACACGGCACCGGTCTATTTCGCCACGCCCGATCAGGTCGCGGCCACCGTCCCCGACATCCACGCACGGTGGACCCGCACCCGTCCGGGGGCGCTCAGTCGTGACGCCGATTGGTGGGCGCCGATCCTCGCCGACCGCGAGTCGCAACGACCTCCCACCGGCAGCGGGCTGCACTATCTCCTGCACGACGACGGCTACGCCGCCTACCGCATCCTCAAGGACAGCGACGGCGACGTGCGCGCCGAGGTGGACGAGGTGGTCGCGGTGACCGACGAGGCGCACACCGAACTGTGGCGGGTGCTGTGCGGCCTCGACCTGATCCCGACGTTGAGTGCCTCGGTGCCGGTCGACGACCCGCTGCCCGCCAAGCTCACCGACCTGCGCGCGGTGTCGGTCACCGGACGCAGCGACAACATGTGGCTGACGCTGCTCGACGTGCCCGCCGCGCTCGGCTCCCGTCATTACGCGGCCGACCTCGACGTGGTGATCGAGGTGACCGACGGGTTCCGCATGCGTAACGGCATCTTCGACGTGTCCATCCGCGGGGGCGGCGCCATCGTGGCGCCATCGACGGCGAAACCCACAGTGCGACTCAGCATTTCGGTTCTGTCCAGCCTGTTTCTCGGCGGCATGAGCGCACGCGGTTTCGCCGCGGCGGGACGCCTGTGGGCCGATTCCGCAGACACCGTGACCGCGCTCGACCAGGCGTTCGCCGCCGAACTCGCACCCTTCGCGGGCACGTTCTTCTAGGCGCGGGAGATGCCGTTTTCCGGCGAGCGACGAGCGCGGCGACTACCTGGTCTCGGGTGCGTTGACCAGTTTGGCGAGCACGGGTAGCGCGGCGCGGAGACACTCCCGCTCATGCGCCGACAACGCGTCGATGCGGTCGGAGAGCCACGCCCGCCGGGCGGCGTGGTCGTTGACGATCACCTTCTCGCCCTCCTCCGACAGCGTAACGATCGCCTGACGACCATCGGTGGGATGCGGGGCGCGCTCGATCATGCCCAGATCTGCCAGCGATGCGATCACCCGCGTCATCGACGGCGGCTTGACGCGCTCGGCAGCGGCAAGCCCGCCGGGCGTCATCGGACCCTCGAGATGCAGCGTCGACAACGCCGACAGCTGGGTCAGCGACACCAACTCATTGTTCCGCCGAAGGCGCAGGCGGCGGGACAGACGCACGACGATCAACGACAGGGCGCCGGCGAGTCCATCGTTGTCACTCGGAGAGGTCACAGATAAAGAGTAGTTTGCTCGAAGCAATAAATTGGCGGTCTTGCTCGGAGATGAGGACGTTCGGACTACACGCGCGCCGGATTCTTCCCGATCATCAACCCACCAGGTGGGAGATGGGCGCCCGTGCGAAGTAGGCGACGAACACCGCGGCCACTCCCCACAGCAGCGGGTGGACCGATCGCGCCTTGCCCGCGGCGGTGGCCATCACCACCCAGGTGATGAATCCGACGCCGATGCCGTTGGCGATCGAATAGGTGAACGGCATCGTGACGATCGTCAGGAAGGTGGGCAGGGCGTACTCGAACTTCATGAAGTCGATGGTGCGGACCTGCGAGATCATCAGCGCTCCGACGATGACCAGGGCGGGCGAGACGGCCTCGGACGGGATCACCTCGTAGAGCGGGGTGAGGAACATCGCGATCAGGAACAGCACGCCGGTCACGACATTGGCCAGGCCGGTGCGGGCGCCCTCGGCGATACCGGACGCCGACTCGACGAAGACGGTGTTCGACGACGACGACGCGACGCCACCGGCGATCGCTCCTGTCCCCTCCACCACCAGCGCCCTGCCGATGCCCGGCAGGTTGCCCTTCTCGTCGGCAAGTCCGGCTTCGCGGCCCAGGCCGGTCATGGTGCCCATGGCGTCGAAGAAGTTCGACAGCACCAGCGCGAAGACGAACACCGAGGCGGCCAGTACCCCGATCCGGGTGAACGCGCCGAACAGGTCGACGTCGCCGACCAGACTGAGATTGGGCAGTCCGCCCAGCGAATCGGGCATCTGCGGTACCGACAGCGACCACCCGCTCGGATTCTTGGCGCTCGAGCCGAGGTGGAGCACGGATTCGCAGATGATCGAGGCGACGGTGGTGAGCACGATGCCGATGAGCAGACCGCCGGGCACCTTGCGGACCACCAGAACGCCCATCAGGAGCACCCCGATGACGAAGATGAGGGTGGGGACCGTGGTGATGGAATTGTCGGTGCCCAACTGGACGGGCACGGTGGTGCCGGCCGCGTCGGGAACGCGTTTGACGAATCCCGCGTCGACGAAGCCGATGAAGGCGATGAAGGCGATGAAGCATCCGATACCGGCGGCGATGGCCGCCTTGAGCTCGGCCGGAACGGCGTTGAAAACGGCTGTGCGGAAGCCGGTGACGGCGAGTAGCACGATGATGATGCCGTCGATCACCACCAGCCCCATCGCCTCGGGCCAGGTGACCTCGGGTGCGATGGTCACCGCCAGCAGGCTGTTGATGCCCAGACCGGTCGCGATCGCGAAGGGATAGTTGGCGACGAGCCCGAAGATGATCGACATGACCCCGGCCACCAGCGCGGTGACCGCGGCGACCTGTACGAGCGGAAGTACGTTGCCTACTACGTCGGCGTTCTTCGGTTCGCCCGGAATGCCGCCGATGACAATCGGATTGAGCACCACGATGTAGGCCATCGTGAAGAACGTGACGAGGCCCCCGCGGAACTCCCGGCCGACGGTGGAGCCGCGCTCGCTGATGCGGAAGAACCGATCGAGGGCACCGCCGCCCACGGAGCCGGACGCGGGGGCGGTGGCGTCGGCCTCGGTGGCCGGCTTGGTGGGCTCACTCGACGAATCGTTGGGCACACCGGAAAGCTACCCTGAGGCCATGGCCGACGCAGCCGACATTCCGCAACTCCCCCGCGCCCTGCGCGCACCCGAGCCGGTGATCGCGGTCGGGATGATGGCCTGGCTGGTGGCCACGATCGTCGTGTGGATCACCGGCTGGGGTGATGACCGCACGCTCGCGGTCTGCCTGGTGGGCCTCGCCGTGGGTGTGCTGGGCACGACGATCTTTCTCGTCCAGCGCGCCGCGGCAAGGCGGGGTGATCGCACCGCACAGCGCGGGCTGGACTGAGCGCACGGGCTGTTCGAGACCCGACGCAGCCGATCGGCCGACCCGGTCAGTGGGTCCCGGTCAGTGGGTCCCGGGCAGGTCGGCGGCCCCGCGAGGTCGGTGGGGCGCGGCCAGTTCGGTGTCGAGGTGTTCTTCGCTGGCCGCCCACGACGCGAGCAGTCTGAGTCCGTCCGCGGTGGGTGTGCCGGCCGCGGCCGTGTAGACGTTGAGCTGCAGCCCGGGTTCCGATGGCAGTTCCATGCCCTCGAAGTCCAGGTCGAGTTGCCCGACGGCGGGGTGGCGGAGCCGTTTGCGGCCGCTCCGATGGAACCGGACGTCCTGGGAGGCCCATCGACGGCGGAAGACCTCGCTTCGAGTGGACAACTCGCCGACGAGTTGGATCAGCTCTTGATCGTGCGGGTCGCGTCCGGCCTCCAGACGCAGCATCGCCGCCGCATCGGCGGCGATTCTGTCGTAGTCGACGAAGAACTCTGCTGCCTCGGCTGGGTGCAGATAGATGAATCGGGTGGTGTTGGCCGGGCGTCGCGGATCGGCAAGTATCGGCGAATAGAGTGCTCGGGCAAGCTGATTCATGGCAATGATGTCGTGTCGGCCGTTCCGGATCCAGGCCGGGGCATCGGTGATGGCGTCGAGGAGTTGCCGCAGCGGTGGGCGGATGGTCGCGTTGGCCGTCCGTGAACGTCGGCGTCGGGAGCCGGAGTCCGATTGTCGCGCCAGGGCGTGCAGGTGTTCACGTTCGGCGTCGTCGAGTTGCAGCGCGTCGGCGAGCGCGGCCAGGACACCGTCCGATGCGCCTGCCAGACTTCCCCGTTCCATCCGGACGTAATAGTCCACCGACACCCCGGCCAGCAGCGCGACCTCCTCGCGCCGCAGTCCCTTGACGCGGCGGTTGCCGCCGTAGGCGGGCAATCCCGCCTGATCCGGCGTGATCCTCGCCCGTCGCGAGCTGAGGAACTCGCGGATCTGGATGCGAAGGTCTGCGCTCACCATGAAATCCAGGGTAGGCACCGAACCCGGCGCGCGGGAGGCACTGCCAGTACCTGGAACAGCAGTGACTCCCCCTCGGGCCGCGGCTGCGGTGAACTGAAGTCATGAAAGCCATCTACATGTACGGCGCCGGTGATGTCCGGGTCATCGACGTCCCCGATCCCCGCATCGAACAGCCAAACGACGCGCTGGTGCGCGTGGTCCGCGCCTGTGTGTGCGGCAGCGACCTCCACCCGTTCCACAGCATGCCCGATACCCCGGAGGGGGCGTCCATGGGCCACGAGTTCATCGGCGTGGTGGAGGAGGTGGGCGCCGACGTCTCCACGCTGAGTGTCGGCGACTTCGTCATCGCGCCGTTCGCCGTCTCGTGCGGGACGTGCGAGTTCTGCCGCGAAGGCCTGCAGACGTCGTGTCTGCGTGGGGGATTCTGGAACGACGCAGCCCTGGGCACCGCCGGTGCGCAGGCCGAGGCCGTTCGGGTGCCGTTCGCCGACGGAACGCTGGTGCCCGTACCGGTGGACGAGAGCGCCGACGATGCGCTACTCGCCTCACTGCTGACCCTCTCCGACGTCTACGGCACCGGCTGGCACGCCGCGGTGCGCGGCGGTGTGACAACCGGGAGCGTGGTCACCGTGATCGGCGACGGGGCCGTGGGACTGCTGGCAGTTCTCTCGGCTCGCCAACTCGGTGCGCAGCGCATCATCCTGATGGGCCGGCACCGAGCCCGGACCGACCTGGGCCGGCGGTTCGGTGCCACCGAGGTCGTGGCGGAGCGCGGCGACGAGGGCATCGCGCGGGTCCGCGAACTCACCGGAGGCCTGGGCAGCCCCGTGGTGATAGAGGCCGTCGGACATCGACCGGCCTACGACCAAGCCGTTGGCATCGTACGTGCCGGAGGTGTCATCAGCCGCGTCGGGGTACCGCAATACGCCGACGCGCCAATCGGTTTCGGCTCGCTTTTCGGACCCAACGTCACGCTCACCGGCGGCCCGGCACCGGTGCGGGCCTACATCGATGGCCTCCTTCCCGCCGTGCTCGATGGCACGGTCACGCCTGGTGAGGTGTTCGACCGGACGGTGTCGCTGGCCGACACCCCGAAGGCATACGCGGCGATGGATGCCCGCGACGCCCTCAAGGTGGCCGTACGCCCGTGAGCAGCGACGTCTGAAGCAGAGACAACAGAGAGGATCTTGCGATGAAATACCGACCACTCGGTCGTACCGGTGTTCAGGTCAGTCCGCTGTGCCTGGGCGCAATGATGTTCGGCCCCTGGGGAAACGACGACGAAGAGGACTCCATTCGCATCATCCGGGCCGCCCTGGACGCGGGCATCAACTTCGTCGACACGGCCGATGTCTACTCCGCGGGGGTGTCCGAAGAGATTGTCGGGAAGGCGCTCGCCGGTCGGCGCGACGACGTGTTCCTGGCGACGAAGTTCTTCATGCCCATGGGCGATGACCCGAACCACGGTGGAGGCTCTCGCCGGTGGATCATGCGGGCCGTCGAGGATTCGTTGCGGCGCCTGCACACCGACCACATCGACCTGTACCAGGTGCATCGGCCCAGTGCCGACACCGACATCGACGAAACCCTGGGCGCGCTCACCGACCTGGTCCATCAGGGCAAGGTGCGCTATATCGGATCGTCGTCGTTCTCGGGTTCGCAGATCGTGGAGGCCCAGTGGGTCGCCGCGGACAACCGGCTGTCCCGGTTCGTGACCGAGCAACCTCCGTATTCGATTCTGGTCCGCGGCATCGAGGAGGATGTGTTGCCCGCCGTCGGTCGCCACGGCATGGGAACGCTGACCTACAGTCCCCTGGCCGGTGGATGGTTGTCGGGACGATGGCGTAAGGGGACGTCGTCGGCACCCACCTCGTCTGCCCGCCCGAGCGCACGTTTCGACATGTCGGTGGCGGCGAACCAGCGCAAGCTCGACATCGTCGACGAGCTCGCCCACCTCGCGGAGCAGAGCGGAATCACGTTGATCGACTTGGCGATTGCGTTCGTGCTCAATCATCCCGGCGTCACCGCGGCGATCGTCGGTCCACGCACCATGGCGCAACTCGACGCCTACCTGCCGGCTGCGGACGTCACACTCTCGACCGACGTGCTCGACCGAATCGATGAACTCGTCGCACCCGGCGTGACGGTCAATCCCGACGACAACAGTTACGGCGCTGTCGAACTCACCCCGAGTGCTCGCCGCCGTGGCGGCACCCGGGAATAGCGTTGGTTCCCGGCAGCAGCACTACCCACGACCAGGAGAACACGACATGATCCTCGACAAGCGTCACCCGACCACGAAGAATCCCGCTGAGCAGTTCACCGGAGATGTGTGGCTCGATCCCATCGCCTCGCCCCGCGATCCGGGCCAGAAGATGGTTGTCGCCAAGGTGCTGTTCGCCCCCGGCGCCCGCACCGCCTGGCATAGCCATGCATTGGGTCAGACCCTGCACATCTTGCGGGGAGTGGCGTGGGTGCAGTCCCGCGGCGGCGAAAAAGTTCACGTCCTCCCCGGGCAGACCGTGTATTGCCCTCCCGGTGAGGAACATTGGCATGGTGCAAGCAACGACTCGTTCATGGAGCACCTGGCAATGCTCGACACCTGCACCGACGACCCCGCCTCGACAACCACGTGGTTTGAGCACGTGACCGACGAAGACTACCTGGCATGACGTGACGACAAGCCCGGCGCATCTCGGACGAGAACGCGGGCGTGATCGTTCGTCGGCCCGGATGAACTGCGAGAACGAGCTTTGTCGGTGGCCTCTTGTGGCGTGGTTGCAAGGCACCCCCAACATCAGACACACCGGTACAGAACCGTTGCAGTCCAACATTATCCACCTCGACCAACGCCGCCGCGTACGGGCGCATACCGACCCGCCGGCGACTGATGGGCGACAGAACACAAATGCCTAACGCCTACCGTTACCGGGGCCCCCAACGGGATCGGTGACCTGCAAGCCCAGGTGTTTTCAGACACCGTCAGCGCCAGGCCGTTGACACATCGGCCGCAGTGAATGTACGTTCATTCACCATGAGGCGACGATCACCGTCGCGGAGTAGAGCAAGGAAGGCAGCGACATGGACTACGAGGACATCGACTACACCGTCGAGGGACCGACCGCGATCATCACGATGAACCGGCCGCACCGCTACAACGCGTTCCGGGCGAAGACGGTCGAAGAGATGATCAACGCCTTCCGCCGCGCGTGGGCAGATCCCGGCGTGCAGGCGGTGATCCTCACCGGTGCCGGGGAGAAGGCGTTCTGCACCGGCGGCGACGTCAAGCAGCGCGCCGAGACCGGCGACTACGGACCCAGCGAGAGCGGCATGTTCGAGATCGGCAACCTGCACAAGACCATCCGCGACATCCCCAAACCCGTGATCGCGGCGGTCAACGGACTGGCCATCGGCGGTGGACACGTGCTGCACGTGCTGTGCGATCTCACGATCGCCGCCGACACCGCGCGATTCGGTCAGTCGGGGCCCAAGGTCGGCTCGTTCGACGCCGGCTTCGGGTCGGCCTTTCTCGCCCGCATCGTGGGTGAGAAGCGGGCGCGCGAGATCTGGTACCTGTGCCGGCAGTACGACGCACAGACCGCCGAGCGATGGGGCCTGGTGAACTGGGTGGTCCCGGCCGCCGACCTCCTCGACGAGGCCAAGAAGATCGCCGCGGAGATCGCCGAGAAGTCGCCCACCACACTGCGATTCCTCAAGCAGAGCTTCAACGCCGACACCGATCATCAGGCCGGACTCTCCAACATGGCGATGAGCGCTCTCGACCTGTTCACCCACTCCCCCGAGGGGCTCGAGGGCGCCACCGCGTTCGCTGAGAAGCGCGCCCCGCAGTTCAACCAGTACGTCGGCGTCTGAGCCGACCCGCACCCGACCACCGAGGAGAATCCATGAGCAGCAACAGCATCGCCGTCGTCACCGGCGCCGGATCGGGCATCGGCAAGGCCATCACCCTCGCCTTCGCCGAGCAGGGCACCACCGTCGTGGCCGCCGACCTCGACCTCGACGCCGCCAAGCGCACCGCCGAATCGAGTCCCGCCATCGTGCCGATGGCCGTCGACGTCGCCGACCGCGTCACCGTCGACGCGCTGCGCGACGCGGTGAACGCCGAGGTCGGCGTCCCCGACATCCTGGTCAACGCCGCCGGGTGGGACCGCACCGACCAGTTCCTCAACGCCACCACCGAATTCGCGGAGAAAGTGGTCGCGATCAACTACCTCGGACCCGTACACATGGCCAGCGCATTCCTGCCGGGCATGGTGGAGGCCGCCAAGACCGACGGCTGGCGGGGCGGCCGGGTGATCAACCTCGCCTCCGACGCCGGCCGGGTGGGTAGCGCCGGCGAGAGCATCTACGCGGGCGCCAAGGGCGGCGTCATCGCACTGAGCAAGTCCCTCGCACGCGAGATGGCGCGGCACCAGATCACCGTGAACGCCGTCTGCCCCGGGCCCACCGACACACCGTTGTTCCAGGCCCAGCCTGACAAGCTGAAAGAGGCTCTGGTCAAGGCGATTCCGTTCCGCCGGCTCGCACGGCCCGACGAAGTGGCCGCCCCCGTCCTGTTCTTCGCCTCGCCCGCGGCGTCGTTCATCACCGGACAGGTGATCAGCGTCAGCGGCGGCCTCACCATGGCGGGATGAGGTGTGTCATGAGTGACGTCTACGACGCACACCAGTACCGCGAGTTCTTCACCCGCGAGTTCACCTACCTGAACGGCTTCCGCCGCAACGTGTCCCGGTATGCCGACGCGATCGCGATCATCGATCCCGACACCGGAACCGAATGCACCTACGCCGAACTGGGCCGTGCGGTGGACGCCATCGCCGCGGGTCTCGCGCAGCGCGGCGTCTCCGACGGCGACGTGGTGGGCTACCAACTGTTCAACGGCACCGAGTTCGCCCAGCTCTACCTGGCCACCCAGGTGGCGGGCGCGGTGGGCTCACCCGTCAACTTCCGCCTCGCAGCGGGCGAGACCGCCGTCATTCTCGACGTCAGCCGGCCGCGGGTCTACGTCTACGACACCGACCTGACACCGATGGTCACCGAGGCCATCACCCGCGCCGATCACACCCCGGCACTGCTGGTGGGGGTGGGCACCGGAGACCTGGTGGACCACCCGGCGTCCATCCGGTTCGACGAACTCCCCGACGCCTCTGCCCCGGTTCCGTCGACCGAGCGCGGCATCTTCGACGAAACCACCCGCCTCTACACGTCGGGCACCACCGGCATGCCCAAGGCGGTACCGATGAACAGTGCGATCGAGATCTTCTCCGCGCACGACGTCATCATGCACTTCCCGCTGACGCCCGAGGACCGCACGCTCAACATGACCCCGTGGTTCCACCGCGGCGGACTCTATTGTGCCGGGCCCAATCCCACGTTCTACCTGGGTTCCTCGCTGGTACCGATGCGCACCTTCGACGCCGACACCACCCTGGACTGGGTGGAGCGCCACCGTCTCACCTTCCTGATCGGTGCGCCCACCAACCTGGCGATGCTCGCGGCAGCGCAGCGGCAACGCCCCCGCGACCTGTCGAGCCTGCGCGGCATCGTCACGATGGGGGCTCCGCTCGAACGCGACGCGGCGCTGCTCTACCAGGAGGTGCTCACCCCGCGGATCTTCAACGGCTACGGCAGCACCGAGGGATTCTGGAACACCTTCCTGCGGCCCACCGACCTGCCCGAGCACGCGGGTACCGCCGGACGCGCCTGCATCGACGACGACGTCCGTGTGGTGCGCGTGCACGACGACGGTCATCTCGCCGACCCCGACGAGGTGGTGGCCCGCGACGGCGACGAGGTGGGCGAGGTGATCATCCGATCACCCAAATGCGCTGCGGCGTACTTCGACTCACCCGACCAGGAGAAGGCGAAGTATCACGGCAGCTGGCTGCACATCGGCGATCTGGCGACCTGGGACGCCCAGGAGTTCGTCACGATCGTCGGACGCAAGGACGACATGCTGATCTCCGGCGGCGAAAACGTCCACCCGGTCCAGGTCGAGGAAGCCCTCAACGGACACCCGTCGGTGATCGACTCGCTGGTGGTCGGCGTCCCCGACGAACGGTGGGGTCAGATCGTGGTGGCCTACATCGTCACCGACGAGGCCGCCCCGGCCACCGCCGAGGAACTCGACGACTACTGCCGCGATCATCCGATGCTGTCGCACTTCAAGCGACCGCGCGCCTACCGGTTCGTCACCTCGCTTCCCGTATCGGCCACCGGAAAGAAGCTGCACTACAAGGCCAGTCAGAACGCCGCGGCCGATATGGCCGCCGGTGCGTTCACCTCTCCCGAGCACCTGTCCACCTCCACCTCCCAGGGAGCCGCCCGATGAGCACCACCACCTCGACCGCCGCCTTCTCCGCCATCGACCCCCTCAACATCGACCTCGGCTACTCCGACGACGAACTCGCCGTCCGCGATGCCGTCCGCGGGTTCCTGGGCGACCACGTCACCCCGCACATCGCCGACTGGTTCGAGGCCGGCAGCATCCCGATCGCCCGCGACCTGTTCAAACAGTTCGGGCAGCTCGGTGTGCTCGGGATGCATCTCGACGGATACGGTTGCGGCGGTTCGTCATCGGTGCACTACGGCCTGGCCAGCCTGGAACTCGAGGCCTGCGACTCGGGCATCCGCTCGATGGTGTCGGTGCAGGGCTCGCTGGCCATGTTCTCCATCTACAACAACGGCAGCGAGGAACAGAAGACCCACTGGCTGCCGTCGATGGCCGAGGGCACCACCATCGGATGCTTCGGCCTCACCGAGCCCGATGCCGGGTCGGATCCGGCGTCGATGAAGACCAGGGCCCGACGCGACGGCAGCGACTGGATTCTCGACGGCCGCAAGATGTGGATCACCAACTCCCCCATCGCCGATGTCGCCGTGGTGTGGGCGCACACCGATGACGGTGTGCGGGGTTTTATCGTGCCCACCGACACACCGGGTGTGACCACCCCGGAGATCAAGCACAAGCTGTCGCTGCGGGCGTCGACCACCGGTGAGATCGTGCTGGACAACGTTCGGCTTCCGGCCGACGCGCTGATGCCCGGCAACGCCGACCTGCACAAGGGCAACGGCATCAAGGCCCCGCTGTCGAGCCTCACCGAGGCTCGCTACGGGATCATCTGGGGATCGATCGGCGCCGCCCGCACCGCCTGGCAGGCCGCGGTCGACTACGCCACGGCGCGTACCCAGTTCGGTCGGCCCATCGCCGGTTTCCAACTGACACAGGGGAAGATCGCCGACATGGCCGTCGAACTGCAGAAGGGACAACTGCTCGCCTATCACCTGGGCCGGCTGAAGGATTCGGTCGGTCTACGTCCGGATCAGGTGAGCTTCGGCAAACTCAACAACACCCGCGAAGCCATCAAGATCTGCCGTACGGCCCGTACCATTCTGGGCGGCAACGGGATCTCCCTGGAGTATCCGGTGATCCGGCATATGGTGAACCTGGAGTCGGTGCTGACCTACGAGGGCACTCCCGAAATGCATCAACTCGTGCTCGGCCAGGCATTCACCGGTCAGAACGCGTTCCGCTGAAGGTCTCGATACGCGGACTCGCTCCGCTCGCCCGCCACTCGACCAGCGACAATACGCGGACTCGCTCCGCTCGCCCGCTACTCGACCAGCGACAAGAGGAACAATGAGCTCACTCACACACGACATCGAACACCGTCAATTCCGCGACACCGCAGCACGTTTCGTCGCCGAGCAGATCACGCCCACGCACGAGGCGTGGGAGGAGTCCGGTCAGTGGGACCGCACCCTGTTCACCGAGGCCGGCAAGAACGGACTCCTCGGGTTCGAGGTGGCCGAGGATTTCGGCGGTCCCGGCGTCGACGACTTCCGGTACAACGCGATCCTCATCGACGAGATCGCACGCACCGGCGCGGCGGCCGAGGCGATCGCCTTCTCTCTGCAGAACGACGTGGTGCTCCCGTATCTCACCGAACTGACCACCGACGAACAGAAGGCCCGCTGGTTGCCGGGCGTGGTGGCTGGCGAAACGGTGCTCGGTATCGCGATGACCGAACCGGGCGCGGGCAGCGACCTGACCGGCATCCGGACGTCGGCGGTCCGCGACGGCGACCACTACGTGGTCAACGGCTCCAAGACGTTCATCTCCAACGGCCGCAACGGCGACCTCTTCGTGGTGGCCACCCGCACCGGCCCCGACAAGCACAAGGGTCTGACCCTGCTCGTCGTCGAGGCGGACACGCCCGGATTTCATCGCGGTCGCAAGCTGGACAAGATCGGGCTGCACGCCCAGGACACCAGCGAACTGTCCTTCGAGAACATGCGGGTTCCGGTGACCAACCGCCTCGGTGAGGAGGGGCAGGGTTTCTACCAACTCGTGCGCAACCTGCCGCAGGAACGGCTGTCGCTGTCGATCGGCGCGGTGGCCGCGGCCGAGGGCGTGCTCACTGCCACCCTGGAGTACGTCAGGGAACGCACCGCCTTCGGCTCACCCATCTCGTCGTTCCAGAACACCCGGTTCGTACTCGCCGAGGTGGCCACCGAACTCGACATCGCCCGAACCTTTCTCGACGACTGCATCGCCGAACACGTCCGGGGCGAGCTGACCGCGGCGCGTGCGGCCCGGTTGAAGTGGTGGACCACCGAACTGCAGGTCCGCACCGCCGACCGGTGCCTGCAACTGCACGGCGGATACGGGTACATGCGCGAATATCCGGTGTCACGCGCGTTCATCGACGCGCGGATTCAGACCATCTACGGCGGCACCACCGAAATCATGAAGACGATCGTCGCCAAGGATCTCGGCATCTGACCCACTACAGTTGACCCACAACAGCGGTGAACGACGGTTCACCGGGCAGCTTTCAGGAGGAACAGTGGCGAAAACGGCGGCGGCGCGATCGACGTCGGATCTCGCGGTCGAGGACGCGGTGCGCGCGGTCCGCGTCTCCTCGCGGCGCCGACAACTGCTCGACGCGGCGGTCGCGGTGATGGAACGCACCGGCTTCCACCAGATGTCGATGCAGGCGCTCGCCGAGGAGGCACAGGTCAGCGTGGGCCTGTTCTACAAGTACTTCGGCTCCAAGGAAGACATCCTGCTCGCCGCCATCGTCGACATCCTGGAAACCTTTCGCGACCAACTGCAGCCCGCGATGGACCTCGCCGGCGACGATCCGGTGGAACAACTTATCGCGGGTTTCCGCCAGTACGCGCAGATCGTCGACGAGAACCGCGACGCTGTGGTGCTGACCTACCGGGAGAGCCGCACCCTCGACTCCGCGGGACGCGACCGCATCAAACAACTCGAGGTGGAGACGTCGGCACCGATGCGCGACGCGATCACCGCCGGCATCGCCGATGGCGTGATGCAGGCCGACGTCGACGCCGACCTCGTCGTTTTCGACCTGATGATGCTCGCGCACGGCTGGGCGCTCAAACACTGGCACTTCGCAGGGGACCGCTCGCTCGCCCAGTACGTCGACGCCCAGCTCCGGTTTGCGTTGCCCGCCATCGTGGTGCCCGACAAGCTCAACCACTACCTGGCAGATCACCGGCGATAGACCGTCGACCCGTCCGGCGGCGCGGTGGTGCTGATCAGTTTGGCGAAGCAGTGGTCACCGTCGAATCCCTGTGCGGCACACCAGCTGTTCGCTTCGGCGGGTCCGGGGAACGTGGCGGCGGCCACCGTGACCCACCAACCCTTCTCGCTGAACACACTCCACTCGTCGCTCCACAGCAGCCGGACATCGTTGAATCTCAGTCGCAGGCGCAGGAATTCGTCGAGGATCGCGGCGTCATCCCACGTTCTGCCGTCGGCGACGAGTCCCGGTCGTTTCGAACTGAGCTGGGCCACCCAATGATTGTTCAGGTTGGCGAGAATGAAGGCACGGTCGGCGTCGGCCTGTTGCCGGAGAGCATCGCCGGTGGTCGCGGCGAGATCGGTACCGGGAGGTAACGCTGCGCGCGCGGCGACTTGTGCCGGGGCGGGGCTGCCGGGCGCCGGGCTGGGCAGCCGGTCTGTTCCGGTCTGCGGCCCTGGATCGCACTCCACAACATAGGTGTGCCCGGTCGACGCGGTGCCGCCAGTCTGCGTCCCCAGCGTGTCGGGCAGCCGGAAGAAGCTGCCGGGCGGATAGGTGAGGTCCATGGTGATGGACCCGCCGTCACCCGACGACGGCTCCGGGATCGCCGCGGGTGTGCGGGAGAAGTCGAACACACCGGCTGCCACCAGGTGCCCGGCGTCGCTGATGGAGATGCTCGTTTGCGGCCCGGACAGCACATCGCCATGTGGACACTTGGCGGTCACCTTCATCGTCACCACCAGGCCGCCGGTCGACGTACGGAACTGCTGCGGAGTGAAGATGGGCGGCGTACCGCAGCGGGTCACATACGAATCGCCACCCTTGGTGCCGCCCGACGACGCGGTCGGTGCTCCGGGAACGGTGGCCGGGCCGCCGGTGGGCGTCAGTCCCGTGATGGCGGCTCCCGACGCGGCGACGAGGTTGCCGCCGGAAGCGACGACTTGGGGCGGCAATAATGAGGTGGATCCGTCCAGCCCCGTATTGCCGATGTCGCCGGCGGCGAGTGCCCATGCCGGAGTGCCGGTGCGCAGGTCGAGCGCGGTCACGCCACCGTCGCCGGTGCCGACGACGAACCTCGTGCCGTCGGTGGTCCCGCTGCCGCTGTATCCGGAGTTCACCGGGGCGGTCCACAACTGTCTGCCGGTGGCGGTGTCGGCCGCGACCACACGGTCGTTGAGGCGCACCACCGTCTGCGTCTGGTCCACCACGCTCAGCGACGCACCACCCTCGGAGCCGAGTGGGGTCGCCGTCCATGTCGAGGAACCGGTTGTCGCCGACACGAGTCGGCCGCCGACCAGTACGAGTTGGCTCTGGTCGGGACTCGCGATCTCCGGCGCGGAGACTTCCCGCCCGGCGATCTCGGTGGTGGACCCGTCGGGGTGGACAACGGTGACCGGCCCGTACGTGGGTCCACCGACGCCGTCCGGATCTCCGACGACCACCGCGATCGAGCCGTCGGGCAACCGTTCCAGAGTTGCCGAGCCGGGCCTGTTGAGGATCTCGTGGCCGTCACGGGCAGAGATCACCACCACGTTGCCGCCGCCACTGGCATACAGTGCCGGGGTCGCGGTCACCGCGGAGGAATCACCGGCGGGCATGCCGTCGGGAAGGGTGAACCGCTTGGTCCATTCGACGCCCTTGGGTGTCAGCTTGGTGATACTCAGGCTGCCGTCGGTGAATGACCGCAAGAACGCCGCATCACCGTTGTAGGCAACTGCGTAACTCCCCGAGGACGCCGGCACGTTCGCCAGCGCGTGGCCGTCGGTGGTGTCGACAAAGGTCACCGAAGTGTCGTCGTAACAGGCGATGCGATGGTCGACGATCGTGTCGGCACATCCCTTGAACTGTTTCTGCGCCCTCCAGGTGTTGCCGTTGTGCGCGTCAATGCCGACCAGCTGGTGGCCACCGGTGCCACCTGCACCCATCTGGCCCACCATGGTGAGGATCATGGCGTCGTCACGGACCGTTCCTGCGCTGAGGTACTGATTTCGCGAGGGATCGACGGAGATGAAGCGGTCGCCGCCGAACTGCGTCGCCGACACCTTCCACCCGGCAGTCGGGGCCGTCGGAAACGCCCCGCTCAGCTGCCCGGCGAGCAGCTTGCCCGCCGAGGACTCGTCGGACGAACGATGCGTCCACCACACTCCCGCCACCGCGACGATCGCGATCACCAGCAGCACCGCCACGGCACCGAGAATCCACGGAACGATCCCGCGCCGGCGCGGAGGCCCGGATGATGGCGATGGGGAGGAAAGCGCGGGTCCGTAACCGGGCATCTCCCCCCGCTGCATCGGAATCCCCGCCATCGTCGGCTGATATGCGGGATCGCCGGGGCGGGGACTGTATTGCCAGCCCCCGGAGGGCGGACCGGGGTTCACCATCGCTCAATTACATCCGACGCGCAGCGGCGTCAGATGTCACCCGAACGGATCAATTGTCGACCGAACGAGTCGACGATCGGGGCCACCACCGGGCCGGCACCGCGGCGCACAGCGCCACGAAAAGCGCACCCAACACCCACCCGGCGATCACGTCGGTCATCCAGTGCACCCCGAGGTAGATACGCGTGAGTCCGACGAACACCGAGAGCACCGGCGCCAGGGCGAGCCACCACGGATGCTCGCGTACCCCGTCGACGAGCCGATAGGCCACCACCGCCAGCAAGCCGAACACGACCATCGTCATCATCGCGTGCCCGGAGGGAAACGAGTAGGTCTCGATGTGCAGCAGACGGTCGTCGCGCGGCGGTCGGGCCCGCGCGACAAGGTGTTTGAGCGCCACCATGAGGCCGTAGCCGACGAGCGACCCCACCACGAGGAACACCGACTCCACACGGTGGCGCCGGATACCGAGGGCCACCGCGACCACAGCCACCACAACGGCCAGGGTCACCGTGTTGCCCAACAGCGTGCCGACATGCGCCAGGGTGGTCCACGGCTCGGCGCGGTGGTCCACCACCCAGTCGGTGACGGCACGGTCTGCCCCGACGATAGGGACGATCATCGCCTGCTGCACACGTCGACTATCGCGCGGCCAGGGCCCGGCTGATCACCAGACGCTGAATCTGGTTGGTGCCCTCGAAGATCTGCGTGATCTTGGCCTCCCGCATGAAGCGCTCCACCCGGTAGTCACGTGTGTACCCGTACCCGCCGAACACCTGCACGGCGTCGGTGGTGACCTTCATCGCGGCGTCGGTGGCGACGAGTTTCGTGGTGGCCGCCGCGCGCGAGTACGGACGACCGGCGTCGCGGCGCCGGGCGGCGTCGAGGTAGGTGGCCCGCGCCGAGTCGACGGCGGCGGCCATGTCGGCGAGCAGAAAACCGAGGCCCTGATGGTCGATGATCTTGCGGCCGAACGTGGTTCGTTGCTGCGCGTAGTCCACCGCGGCGTCGAGTGCCGCCTGTGCCAGACCGGTGGCCACGGCGGCGATGCCGAGTCGGCCGGAATCGAGTGCGGAGAAGGCGATTTGGAGACCTTGGCCTTCGTCGCCGAGTCGGCGCTTCGCGTCGACGAACGCGTCGTCGTAGGTCGCCGACGTGGTGGGCACGGCGGCGAGCCCCATCTTCTCCTCGGGCTTGCCGAAGCTCAGGCCTGGCGTGTCGCGGGCCACCAGGAAACACGAGATACCCTTCGAGCCGTCACCCGACCGTGCGAACAGGTTGTAGACGTCGGCGATGCCCCCGTGCGTGATCCAGGCCTTGGCACCGTTGACCGAATAGCCGCCCTCGACTGGTGACGCCTTGCACTTGAGGGCGGCGGCGTCGGAGCCGGCCTGCGGCTCGGACAAACTGTACGCGCCGATCAGCTTGCCCTCCAGCAGGTCTGGAAGCCATTGCTGCTTCTGCTCTTCGGTGCCGAAGGAGAACAGCGGATGACAGGCGAGTCCGTGCACACTGGTCGCCACCGCGACCGACGCCCAGCGGGCGCCGAGTTCTTCGAGCACCTGCAGATAGACCTCGTACGGCTGTCCGCCGCCTCCCCATTCCTCCGGATACGGCAGACCGAGCAGTCCGGCCTCACCCATCTCCGCGAACAGTCCGTCGGGATAGCGCTCGGCCTTCTCGTACTCGTCGACGATCGGCAGGAACCGCTTGTCGGCGAAGTCCCTGGCCAGAGCAATGAGATCGTGCGCCTCATCGGTGGGCAGCAATCGGTCGACGGGCATGACGTTCCTCCGAACGAGTAACTTCCTTGGTACTGGAGTATGCCAAATAGTACTATCACCGGTGTTCGTGCACCAGAGACAACCCGGGATGTGGCCCATGAGCAGCGGATTCGCCACGCAACGCCAAAGCGACCTCTTCGACGAGCTTCTGGCGCTGATACTGGCCGAAGGTTTCGCCCATCTCGGCATCGCCGACCTCGCCGCGCGCCTGCACTGCTCCAAATCGACGCTGTACACGCTCGCCGACAGCAAGGAACAACTCGTCACCAGGACGGTGACCCATTTCTTCCGCACCGCCACCGAGCGGGTGGAAGCGCAGGTGTCCAGGGCCGACGATGCCCGCGATGCCGTACTCACCTACCTCACCGCGGTCGGCGACGCGCTCACCCCCGCCTCCGAGCAGTTCATGACCGACCTTCACGCGTTCACCCCGACCCGTGAGCTCTACGCCCAGAACACCGCGGCTGCCGCACGGCGGGTGCGTGAACTGATCGTCGCCGGCGTGGCCGCGGGCGAATTCCGCGACGTGGACGCCGCATTCGCCGGGGATCTGGCCGCCACGATGATGAGCCGAATCCAACGGCGCGAGGTCGCCGCGACCACCGGGCTCGACGACGCGCACGCCTACCGGCAGCTCGCGTCGATCCTCATGCACGGGATCGACGCGGAGCAGAACTGCGGTGCCTGACCCGCGAGTTCTCGGTGATTTGCCAGCGCCGCAGCGCTTCCCGCGGCCCGTCTCGGTTCCCGCGAGTGGTCGACGGACCGCGGGAGCAGAGAGGGTCCGCGGGAAGGGTCAGAGCGTGTGGCCGACGGCCGTCCCGCGGCGGCGCAGATGCGTGATGCCCCGGTCGTCGACCCACCAGTCGACGGGGACGGTGCGTTCGTCGCCGCCGTGCCGGACCCGCACGGTCAGCGTGTCGTGCAACCGCACCTCGCCGCGCCGCGGACGCCGTCCGGTGAGCACCCCGAGCAGCACCGCCTCGGTCACCGATCCCGTGGCCGCGGACCCCTCGCCGTCCACCTCGGCTGCGGCTGCCTCGGAAGCGATCGGCACGTCGAGGATCTCGGCGAGCAGTTCGGCGTCCGCATGCTCCGCCGCGCCCATCACCACCATCTCGCCGGGGTCGAACACTGCACCCACCACGGTTCGTCGATCACGACGGCGGCCTCCGACGTGCCACCCGACACGACGCGAATCCGTTCGGGGACAGCGAGATCCGCAGGCTCGAACACGCCGCGTCGTGCGGTCGCGACGATCACCGCATAGACCTCTGCGGCGGTTCCGGCGCTCACCGTCCGCTGCGGGTCGCCGAGGTTGCGGAGGAGATCGTCGGCGTCGGCCGCCGATTCGACCGCCGAGCCGCCGAGTGCGTGGCGCAACGCATCAGCGTGCGGATGGTCGAGGACGTCGCGGACGCCGTCGAACGCGGTGTCGGCCGGGGCGCGATACCAGCCGAGCCGATGGCCGTCGATCCACGCGTGCTGACGCAACCACCAGCAGGTGTATCCGTCGCGCCGTGCGAGCAGTGGCGCCAGCGCCTCGTCGGTGGCGAGCAGCGTGAGCGCATCGGCCCAGCGATCCTCGTCGACGAGATCCAGATCACGCACCGCGGCAAGGGTTTCGGGTGGCTCGGGGCGTTCGTCCCACCACTGCTCCTCGTCGGGCAGGTCGTGGTCGGGGGCGGTGGGCAGGTCGTCGGTGACGGTCATGAAGCCCCACCCCACGCCGATCCGGCGCAGCGCGTCGGCCCCGGCCTCCTCGATCAGATCGTCGGAGACGAGGCCGAAAGGATGGTCGTCGACCAGGACCGAGAGCAGTGGGCTGTTCGGCAGGAGCAGTTCGTCGGCCGGTCGCCAACCGCCGTCCGCGTCGGGAATGGGTAAGCCGCGCAACCAGTCCGGCACAATCGCATGCGGGTCTGCGCGCACCGCACCCAGGATCTCGTCGACGAGCGCACGCATGTCCGAGCCGGCGGTCTCGGAGTCATCGGGATCGACGTCGATGCTGTCGAGACTCTCGTCGAGCGACGACACCATCTCGCGAAGGCCCGGGTCGGCCAGTGCGTCGGTCACCTCGATGCGCTGCAACCCGAGTCGGTCGAGCAGCGGATGATCGGCGTCGGGATCGACGGTCGGCAGCCACCGGAGCGGCATGGGCGTGGCGATGCTCACCAAACCCCGTGCGCCCACCGACATCCGACCGTCGGCGCGTGGCACGGGCAGTGCGGAGAGTTCCTCGGCCTCACGCGCGGTGGGCACGAGCGGGCCGAGCGCTGCGTAGAGTCGGTGCCACCAGCGTGCGGGGCGATCGACCCCGATGAGGCGCTCGGCCACCTGCGCAAGCGACAGCGGGGTGACCCCGACCCGTTCGAGAGCCGGAAGATGTTGCGGTGCAGAAATATCAGGGTGTACCAGGTCGGCGAACGCGTCACTGAGAATTTCGGCGAGTTCGGTGCCCAGACCGGCGACGCACACGGCGCGCACGGGCACCAGATCACCGCCATCGGCGCCCGGTAACCACACCGAGTCACGCAGTTGCTCGAGGATTGCCTCGGTCAGTCGCGCGTCGTCGGCGTTGCGGACTCGTTGCGGCGACGGGATGAGGAATACCCGGTCGCCCGGTTCCACGATCTGCATCAGCTCGACGTAACCCGAAGCGGCGTCGGTGATGTCGGCACTCGGATGCAAGTGCCGGCGATCGGGGGTCAACGGCAGCGTCGTGATGACACGGCACGGCAGTCCCAGTTCAATGTCGGTGGCGGTGGGCGCGTAGAGCACATCCGGGCCGGACGGGGCGATGTGGTGGGGCCGCAGGTCGCCGAGCATGCGCGCAGCTCCGTCGGACTCGTCGGCCTCGGCCACCAGCCAACGGGTGGTGCCGTCGGACACCTCGCGCCATGACCGCACGGTGCGCGCGGAACCCTGCGGGGAGGTCTCGCGAACCACGAGCCGCCGGGCGGTGACGCGACGGTCGTTGCGCGGCAACGTAATCGGTTCCTGCTCCACCGTGAACAGCCGTGCGGCCGCACCGTCGCCTACCGTGATCCCGTCGAGCGCATCGAGCGCCACCAGCAGATCGGGCACCTGCGTGCTGATCGTCTCGAGAAGCGCATCGGCATCGACATCGGGGCGGAGGTGCAGCACGACCTCGGTGGCGAAACCCTCCACCGGGCCGGCGTCGACGGGCCATGCCAGCCGCAGCAACGCCGCCCCACCGGTCCGATCCCGCTCGATTCCGGCGGCGCGCACGGCGTCCTCGGTCGCGGCGAGATCGAACCGGATCGATCCACTCGTCGAACGGATCTCCACCCCGTCGGCGACCGTGGCCGTCGACGTGAATCCGACACCGAAGCGGCCGATCTGGTCGCGCGCGGGCTTCTTTGCCGAGACACGCAGCGCGACAAGCGATCTGACTCCTTCAGGGGTCAGTGGTTCACCCGTGTTGGCGACGTGGAGGTCGCGTTCGTCGAGCCAGACGGCCATCCGCCCACCCGATCCGGGGTCGGCCGCCGCGGCGGCGTCGGCCGCGTTCGCCGCGAGTTCGGTGAACATGCGGTCGCGATACCCGATGGTGGTGAGGTCCGCCTCGGCGGTGTGGTCCTCACGCAAACGGGTGGGCGAGGACGCCCACGCGCGCAGGGTGGACTCGCGAAGGGCGCGCGTACCGAAGGGGTCGTGGGATCGGCCGTCATCGGCCGGCCCGGGTGTCACGCGCTCAGGAGGGTGCGACGATCTCGAGAACGCCGTCGTCGTAGGCCTCGTAGATCGGCGAACTGTCGCTCTTGGGCGCTTCGACGTCGGAATGTGCACCGCACCCGTATTCGGCGGACACCACCCGCGCGTCGGCGGCATATTCGTTGGCGCACGCACCGAAGGCCGCGCGCAACGACCCCGACAACGGGATGTAGAAGCCGCAACTGTCGCAACAGAACGGCGCGGCCTGGGCCATCTCCGATCCCGGTCCGAAATCACCGTCGTACCAGCGTTGCGCCGCCTCGTCGCGGCCTTCACGGCTCAACACACGCTTGCGGCCGAGTCCGAGTTCACCGCCGGCCTGCGCGATGTCGTCGGGGTCGGTCTCCTCCGACTCGGTACGGAACTCGTCACCGGTGTCGATCTGATTCGGCACCAGGCGCACGTCGTCGGGGTCGGTGGCCAGCACGTCCCCCGGTGCCAGGTCGCCGCCGGCCACCCGGTCGGCCCACGGGATCCAGTCGGGGGCGAGCAGTGCGCCCTGCCCTGGGAGCAACGCCGTCTCGCTGACGGTGACGTGGTCGGCATCGGGTGAACCGGCGACCACCGCGCACCACTGCCAGCCTCGGTAACCGACGAGGTCGGCGTCGAAGTAGTGGGCGACGGCCCACTCGCCCTCGGGAACAGCCGCGCGATGTGCGCCGGGCTGCGCTCCGTCGGCCACCAGAGCCGCCCGGGCCACCTCGGCCGCGTCGATCAACGCCTGGTTTCCGGTTGCTGCACTCACCCCACCAGTGTGCCGCATCACCGCCCCGCGCCCCTACCCCACCCGGCGCCTTCGATGAGGAACAATCGATGAGGTGATCCGATGGAGGCGGGGAAACGGGGACACCGACCGCATGCATTCGCCCACCGGCGACTCCGGGGACGCCTCCACGCGCCCGGCAGACGCCGGATACGCGCATGACGTGGGGCCGGGGCACACCGACGACCGCACCCGGCGCCGGGCGGCCGCGCATCCCGGCACGGCCAACTATCCGCCCGGTGATTCCCATTCCGGTCGCCGGAGCCATCCGGCGCGGGGCGCGGCCGGTGATGCCTATCTACCGCCGCCGACCCGTAACCCGCACCTGCCGCCGCTCGACGACCAGACCGAGACCATCGGTGCGGGTAGCACGCGGGCGATGCCGTCGGAACCCGAGACCGATCGGCATGCGACGCAAGCGGGTGGTCCGAAGAAGATCACGGTGATGCGCGTGGCCGCGATGCGCAGCAGACAGCTCACCGGGCGCGGCGTGGACATGATCTATTCGGCGGCCACCGCCGACGGCGCCGACAAATCGGGACTCACCGCGCTGACGCTTCCGGTGATCGTGAACTTCGCGGTCGACGCCGCGATGGCCGTCGCGTTGGCCAACACGTTGTTCTTCGCGGCGGCCACCGGCGAATCGAAGACGAACGTGGCGCTCTACCTGGCGCTCACGATCGCACCGTTCGCGCTGATCGCACCGCTGATCGGCCCGCTGCTCGACCGGCTGCAGCACGGCCGGCGCATCGCCATGGCCACCACCTTCGGCCTGCGGACCGTCCTGGCGCTGCTGATCATGAGCAATGCCAGCTGGAATTCGGTGACCGGCCAACTCCAGTACGACCCGTGGGTGCTCTATCCCTGCGCGCTGGGTCTGCTGGTGTTGTCGAAGTCGTTCGGCGTGCTCAAGTCGGCGGTCACGCCACGGGTGGTGCCGCCGAGCATCGATCTGCCGCGGGTGAATTCACGGCTGACCACCTTCGGCCTGATCGGCGGCACCATCGTCGGCGGTGCGGTGGCCGCGCTGTTCGAATTGCTGCTGGGCAAGGTGTTGCCGATCCACATTCCCGGCGCACTCGCGTGGCTTGCGGTGATCTCGGCTGTCGGCGCGTACCTCTGCCTGCGGATTCCGTCCTGGGTGGAGGTCACCGAAGGTGAGGTGCCGACCACGATCAGTTACCACGGTCCCGTCGACACGCCCCCTGCGCCGGTGCCGGGAGAGCCTGCCACCGACGGCCGCGGCGCGAAGGCCGCCGCACGTGCCCGCCTCGGCGCACGGGCGATCGCCCAGACCATCCGGCAGCCGTTGGGCCGAACCGTGGTGGCCGGACTCTGGGGCAACGGGACCATCCGGATTCTCACCGGGTTCCTGACGCTCTACATCGCGTTCTACGCCAAGGCGCAAGACGCGACCCACAACAGCTGGATGCAGCTGGCGCTTCTCGGCCTCGTGGGTGCGGCGGCGGGCGTGGGCAACATGATCGGCAACGGCGTGGGTACCCGACTCGAACTGTCGAATCCGCCGCGGATCGTCGTGTGGGCGACTGCCGCGTGCTTCGTGGTGGCGGTGCTGACCGCCATTTTCGGCAACATCCTGGTGGCCGCTGTTGCAGCGCTGGTGGCCTCGGGCACCAGCGCCATCGGCAAGGTATGCCTGGACTCGTCGATCCAGGACGACCTGCCCGAGCGGTCCCGGGCGTCGGCGTTCGGGCGGTCGGAGACGGTGCTGCAGCTGTGCTGGGTATTCGGCGCATCGCTGGGGGTGTTGCTGCCGACGACGCTGTGGATCGGGTTCACCGTGGTCGCCGTCTTCCTGTGCCTCGGACTGGTCCAGACCGTGCTGACCACCCGCGGATCGTCGCTGATCCCCGGAATGGGAGGTCGGCGTCCCGACCATGCCGCCCCGACGGTGGCGTTCTCCGCGGCTGCGACCACCCCGTTCACCCACCCGACGCAGCGTTCGTCGACCCGGCCGGGCGCCGACGCCGCGTCACCGCACACGCCCGCGACCGCACCCACCCGGCCGCAGCCGACGCACCGCGACCCCAGACGGCACCATCACCTCGGTCCGCACCGCCCGCCGGAATCATCGAACCCGCCGGGACCACCCCATCGGCCGCCGAACACCACAAGCCATCATTAGACCGTGCAACTGCGAAGCGGGGAGAAGAAGGCCATCGCCATCATCGTGGTGGTGGCGGTGCTGTTCGTGGCGGTGGTCGGCGGCACGGTGGCCGCGCTGACCGTCGGCAGACATCACGACGAGGGCCCCTACCTCCAACTCGCGGTCGGTGACCGCCTGGTGCGGGTCGAACCGTCCATCCGCTGCGACGTGTTCGGCAACAACTGCGAGCCGAAAGACTTGTCGCAGGCCACTTTCGGCCACGTCCCGGTGCCCGTCGGAGAATCCGTGCTGATGTCGGTTTCCGCCGACATCGCACGACAGCCGTGGACACTGGTCACGCAGTACGCCGACGCTCGCGGTGTGATCACCGACCCCGATCCCGAACCCGTGTACAAGAAGAGCGGCGCCACCTACACCGTGACCCTGCCCTCCACCCACGACCATGTGCTGGTCAAGATCGAGGTCAAGGTCATCTCGGCGCAGACCACGGCGACGGCGCTACCGTTCCGGGCGGTTTTCGCTGTGGACACCACACCGGAGGGCTTCGAACTCGTAGGGCCTCCGGTGGCGTGAGTCGTGCTGCCGCAGTCCGCTGGCGTGAGACGGGCAGCCCGGTGAGCGGCCCGAACGTTCAGCGATCGAGTTCGCGGGTCACCGCGCGCACAACCTCGGAGATCCGCTGCGCGGTCTTACGATCCGGGTAACGACCCTGACGCAGGTCCGGCTGGACCTTGCCCTCGAGCAGCGTGATGAGGTCGGCGACCATCCCGTGCAATTCGTCGGGGGTGTGCCGCTTGGCATCCTTGCGGGCGGCCTCACGAACGTTCTTCGCGACGCTCGGCGCCGGTTCGAGCACGGTGACGGTCAGCGCCTGCGGACCCCGGCGTCCCGCGGCGATACCGAACTCCACGCGCTGGCCGGGCTTGAGTGACTCGACACCCTCGGGCAGCGCAGACGATCGGACGTAGACGTCCTCACCGCTCTCCTGGGAGAGGAACCCGAAGCCCTTCTCCGCGTCGTACCACTTCACCTTGCCGGTCGGCACCGTGCTCACCTTCATCTTCGTCGGACCATCACAACAAAAAGACGCCCACCCATGACTGCACCAAACGAGCCAGGAAGCAATGAGCAAGGCGTCCGCTGTTGACCATTCTAGCCAACCGCCATTCGAGCGGTCACCGGCATTACCCCCGTCGCGGGCGACGACACCGCGCACCCACCCGGACGGGTCATCTACCGTGGACATATGCGCAAGAATTCGTCCACGCGTCTGCTGCAGGTCGCCGGACTCGTGTTCGTGATCGGCCTCGTCGCCCTGATCGCGCTTTTCGTCACGCCGATCGTCGCCCACGGCGCGACGGCACCCACATTCGTGTACCTGCTGACGATGTGCGCACCGCTGGGATTCCTGCTCGGCATCGTGTTCGCGCTGCGATCGGGCCGGCGGGCGAGGTGACGTCTCGCCACGTCGAACTGGCCCCGGTCTCCGATGCCGGCGCGCTACGCCGCGCCTACAGCTGTTTTCCGACCGGGGTGGTCGCCGTGTGCTGCCGTTCCGACCACACCGCCGAGCCGATCGGCATGGCGGCCAGCGCATTCACCACCGTCTCGCTCGATCCGCCGCTGGTTTCGGTATGCGTGCAGAATTCGTCGTCCACATGGCCGCGACTGCGCGATGCACCGGCCATCGGCGTCAGCGTCTTCGCCCATCATCAGGGCGCACTGTGCCGCCAGCTCGCCGGGCCCGCCGATCACCGGTTCGATGCCATCGAGCCCTACGGCACCGATGCGGGCGCCCTGTTCATCCCGGACGCCAGCGCACATCTGTCCTGCCACCTGCGTGGTGAGGTCCCCGCGGGTGACCACACCGTCGTCCTACTCGAGATCGATGCATTGCGCAGCGACCCCGACGTCGAGCCGCTGGTGTTTCACGCGAGCACCTTCCGCGCTCTCGAAGCACGCCCCGCGGCTCCTGCGGAGGCGCGATGACCGTCGTCGCACTGGGACTGCCCACGCTGCCGCGCGACACCGCCGATGTGCCCGCGTCCGGGCCGCTGCTCGACACCTACGGACGCGTGGCCACCGACCTGCGCGTCTCGGTGACCGACCGGTGCAATCTGCGCTGCACCTACTGCATGCCCGCCGACGGCCTGGACTGGCTGCCCGGCGCCGACCTGTTGACGACAGACGAGTTCATCCGGGTGATCACCGTGGCCGTGCGCGACCTCGGCGTACGACGCATCCGGTTCACCGGCGGTGAACCGCTGCTGCGGCGCGACCTGGAGGACGTGATCGCCGGCGTTGCCGCGTTGCCCCGGCGTCCCGAGATCGCGCTCACCACCAATGGCCTCGGTCTGGCTCACCGGGCACCCGGATTGGTCGCCGCCGGACTCGATCGCATCAACGTCTCGCTCGACACCGTCGACCGCGCCCGTTTCGCCGAGATCACCCGGCGCGACCGCCTGCACGACGTCGTCGACGGCCTCGCCGTGGCGCGTGCCTGCGGACTCGCGCCCATCAAGATCAACGCCGTATTGCCCGCCCGCGCCGATCTGCAGCGGTTGCCGCAGTTGCTGCGGTTCTGCCTCGAGAACGGCTATCAACTGCGGGTGATCGAACAGATGCCGCTCGACGCCGATCACCGCTGGGACCGCTCGGCGCTGGTCACCGCCGACGAGATCCTCGCGGTGCTGCGAGAAGCATTCGACCTCGCCGACGACACGCGGGCGCGCGGCAGCGCCCCGGCCGACACCTGGATCGTCCGCGGTCATACCGATCCGGCCGGCGACCCGGCCCGGGTGGGGGTCATCGCCTCGGTCACCCGACCGTTCTGCGGCGACTGCGACCGCACCCGACTCACCGCCGACGGGGCGCTGCGCAACTGCCTGTTCGCCGACACCGAGACGTCGCTGATGGACGCTCTGCGCGGCGGTGGGGACGACGGTGAGATCGCCCGTCTGTGGCGCGCCGACGTCTGGCGCAAGAAGGCAGGGCACGCGGTGAACTCGCGCGACTTCCGGCAGCCCGACCGCCCGATGTCGGCGATCGGTGGTTGAGGCGCCGATGGTTCTCACCGTGCGTTACTTCGCCGCCGCGCGGGCGGCGGCAGGCACCGACGGCGTCGTGCTCGATGTCGACGACACCGTGACCCTGGGCGAACTCGAGACCCTGCTCGGCGAGCGGCATCCCCGACTCGCCCCGGTCCTGGCCCGCTGCTCGTATCTGCGTGACGCGGCTGCCTTCTGCGACCGCGACCGGCGGCTGGGCGCTTGTTCCACGCTGGACGTGTTGCCCCCGTTCGCCGGTGGTTGACATCACGTTTGCTGTGTGACCTTAATCACATAACAGGTCGATAACAGGACGGCCACAAACCGACCATCACGGGCGTGAGCAGCAAAGACGCCGACATTGGGTCGAAAGGCCCACTGTCGGCACGGAAATAGGGTTGCGCGAGGGCGTGATTCGGCGGGCGAGACGTCGTACCGTACTACTCGACCGCCTCCGGGAGGTCACAGGACAGCAAACAAGAACCCAGCATTTCGCCGATCGCGCCGAGCCTCGTTCCATCGGTGGAATGACAAGCAACATCTAGGAACGAGGACGGGGGACCCAACTCTCCCCCAGAGAACCGGGCATCGACACCGATGTCCTCGGGGTTAAGTCCACCGGCCGCACGGCCACGGACCGGGCACCTCTCGCCCGAACCCGACAGCTGACTTCGTAGGCGCGTGGAGAGAGGAAAGACAACTCATGGCCGGACGTCATCGCAAGCCGACGACCAACACGACCACCAAGACCTTCGCCAAGGTCGCCCTCACCGGCGCAGTCCTCGGCGGCGGCGCAGCCCTGATGGGCACCGGTTCCGCACACGCCGCATCCGACTCCGAATGGGATCAGGTCGCGCAGTGCGAGTCCGGTGGCAACTGGGCGATCAACACCGGCAACGGCTACCAGGGTGGACTGCAGTTCAGCCCGAGCACCTGGGCCGCCAACGGCGGCACCCAGTACGCCCCGTCGGCCGACCAGGCCACCAAGGAGCAGCAGATCGCGGTGGCCGAGAACGTGCTGGCCACGCAGGGCAAGGGCGCCTGGCCGGTGTGCGGCACCGGATTGTCCGGCTCCACCCCCCGCACCGCGCCCACCGACTCCCCGAAGACGCTGAAGGCCCCCGAGGCCCCGAAGCCGCCGAAGGTCGAGGAGCAGCCGCAGACGCCGCTGGAGAAGACCCCGGAGGCCAAGAACACCGGTGATGTGGAGAAGCAGGTCGACGGCGCGCTCGACGAGGCCAACGTCAGCCCCGAGGTCAAGAACCTGTGGAAGGCGGCCAAGGACAGCGGTTACGAGCTCACCCCGGACCAGCTGAAGCTCTACAACCAGAACAAGGGCCTGATCCCGCTCCCCTGAGCGGTGTCACCAACGCTCCGGCCGGCCTGACCCGGTCCCGGGCCCCAGACGAAGGGCCCCGCACGATGTTCATCCGTGCGGGGCCCTTTTCCAATTCTCTTGTCGGCTCCGGTGAGGGTGCTGCCGGGGACGCGTCGTCAGGCCGATCCCACCCACTCGTCGGTGCCGTCGGCGAAGTACTGGTGCTTCCATACCGGTAGGCGCGCCTTGACCTCGTCGACGAGCCGCATGCACAGTCCGAACGCCTCGCCGCGGTGATCGGCCGCCACGGCGACGACGAAGGCGATGTCGCCCACCTGCAGGTCGCCGACCCGGTGCGACACCGCGACGGCCCGCACGCCTGCGACGCCGTCGATCACCTCGGCCACCACCTCCGCCAGTACCGCGGGCGCCGTCGGATGCGACGAATAGGACAGCATCGTGACCGCGGCCTCGTGCCCCCCGTCGTGATTGCGCACCGCGCCCGCGAACCCGACGATCGCGCCCGCGCTGCCGCCGGACGCACGCGTCACCAGCGCTTCGTGGGTGGCCAGATCGATCGGGTGCGGCGACAGATGGGCGCCCGCGATGACGGCATCGGAGTCCGAGCTCATACCGACCGGTCTACCGGAAACCACGTCAGTGGTCCCCGCCACGGATCTGGTCGAGCGCGTGGTCGAGGACGCCGTCGAGCACCGTGAGCCCGTCGCGGACCCCGCCGGTGGAGCCGGGCAGGTTGATCACCAGCGTCGTGCCGGCCACCCCGGCGATTCCCCGGGAGAGGACAGCGGTGGGCACCTGTGGCAGCCCCGCGCCGCGGATCGCGTCGGCGAGTCCGGGGATCTCGACGTCGAGCACCGCACGGGTCTGCTCCGGGGTCCGGTCGGTCGGTGCGAGCCCGGTGCCGCCGGTGGTGATCACCACGTCGTCGCCCGCGTAGACCCCGGCGCGGATCGCGGCGCCCACCGGCTCGCCGTCGGCGACAACATCGACCTCGTCAACCGAGAACCCGTGCGCCACAAGCCATTCGGCGATAACCGGCCCGCTGCGGTCGACGTAGACGCCCCTGCTGGCCCGGGTCGAGGCCACCACCACCCGCGCCACCCGTGGCCGATCGGTCATGCCTGCTCGCCGATCTCGTCGTCGCGATGCCATGGACCCGAACGGCCGCCGCTTTTCTCCAGCAGGCGGACGTCGTCGAGCCGGCCGGTGCGGTCGACGGCTTTGGTCATGTCGTGCAGGGTGAGGCCGGCGACGGCCACGGCGGTGAGCGCCTCCATCTCGACGCCGGTGGGGCCTGCCGTTTCCACCGCGACGGTGATGTCGATGTGCCCGTCGCCCACGACGAAGTCGACGTCGACCGCGCTGAGCGCGAGCTGATGGCAGAGCGGGATGAGCGAATCCGTGCGCTTTGCGGCCATGATGCCGGCGATGCGCGCGGTGGCGAGCACGTCACCCTTGGGCAGCGCCGCATCGCGCAGCAGGTCGATCACCTGTGTCGAGGTGTGAAAGGTGCCGGCGGCCACGGCTCGGCGACGTGTGGTGGGCTTGTCGCCCACATCCACCATGCGGGCCCGGCCGGACCCGTCGAGGTGCGAGAAACCCGAACCGGTCAGCGGTTGACTTCCGTCTTCGGCTGCACGTAGGGAACCTTGTCGGCGGGCAGGGGGAACTCCACGTCGCCGAAGGGCGACAGTGCACCGGCAATGTCGGTAGCGAACTCCGACACCACGTGCTCGGGGACCGAACCGTCCTCGTCGCGGGGCCAACCGTTGTCGACGTAGTGCTCTTTCTTCTCAGCCACGCGAACATTGTGCCATGGGCGGGAGTCGAGCACCGTGTTTGGCGTCACCTGTCCTGTCGTCACCTTCGGTGGCGTGCACGCGGTCGGCGGCGCCCCGGATGCACACCCGGGACCACTAGACTTGATCGAATGAGTTCGGATGACCAGCCGCTCGGCCTGGCCGACGATCTGGCCGCCCGCTCCGACGACGCCCTGGCGGATCTGCTCGCGCAGCGACCCGATCTGGCGTCGCCACCCCCGCAGGGCACCGCGGTGCTGGCACAGCGCGCCCTCACCGCGGCGTCGATGACTCTGGCCGGCGAGGGACTCGACCTGCTGACTCTGGCCGTTGTCGAGCAGGTGATGGCGGTGGCCGGCGCAGCGGGTCGCGGGCCGCTGCCCGCGTCCACGACCGCGGCGGACATCGTCGACGCACTCTCGGATCGGGCCGACGCCGCCGAGATCACCGACCGCATCGAACTGCTGCTGGCCCGCGCGCTGCTCTGGGGCGAGCACGCGGCGCTGGTGTGGGGTGCGCACCTCGGGGCGACGCTCCCGTGGAAGGCGTTGCACCTGACCGGACCGCTGGCACACACCTCCCCGGCGGAGCTACGCGCCCTGATCGACAGCGTCGACGACCGGCAGCGCGAGTTGCTGACCACCCTGGCGGGCGGTCCGGCACTCGGACGCAGCCGCGACGCCGCGCCCGGCGCCGACCCCGACAGCCCGGTGGCCCGGCTGATCGCACGCGGCCTACTCGCCCGCATCGACGACCAGACCGTGGAGTTACCGCCCATGGTCGGTCGGCTGCTGCGCGAGGAACCCCCGTTGCGCACCGACGAGCTGTCGCGGCCCCCGTTGGTCGACGAGACCGTGTCGCGCCGGTTCTCCGCACGCGAGGTCGACGAGGCCGCGGGCGGCGAAGCCCTCGAGGCGATCCGGCACGCGACGTCGATCCTCGGGGCGTTGGCCGCCACTCCTGCCGCGGTGCTCCGCTCCGGTGCGCTCGGGGTGCGCGAGCTGCGGCGCCTGACCAAAGTGACCGGCCTGGATCAGAAGCGGCTGGCGTTCCTCATCGAGATCCTCGGACACGCACGGCTCATCGACATCGGCTTCCCCGAACCGCCGCCGCCCGGCGACCGCGGGGAACAGGCGTTCGCGCCGACGAACGCCGCCGACGCGTGGCTGCACTCCGCTCCGGAACGACAGTGGGCCACGCTGCTCGACGCCTGGCTCACCATGCCGCGCCGCGCCTGGCAGGTCGGCGAACCCGACCGCGACGGGAACGCGTATCCGGCGCTGTCGTCGGAACTCTACGACGCCACCGCCGCCGGCCAGCGCCACCTCGTGCTGGCCACCCTCGCCGGTTCGGCTCCCGCTGCGCCGTTCTCGATCGCCACCGTGAGCGCGCTGCTCGCATGGCTTCACCCGCATCAGATGCGTCGGCTCACCACCCACCTCATCGACGAGACACTCTCGGAGGCAAGGCATCTCGGGGTTGTGGCGCATCACTGCCTGACGTCGGTGGGCCGGCTCGCGTCCGAACACACCGAGGCCGAGGGCGACTCGGCGCTCGTCGCGGCGATGCGCAAGGCCCTGCCCGAGCCGGTGGATCATTTCCTCACCCAGGCCGATCTCACCCTGACGGTGCCCGGGCCCATGGCGGCCGATCTGGCCGAGCAGGTCGAATTGGTGGCCGACCTCGAGTCCGGTGGCGCGGCCTCGGTGTACCGGGTGTCGGAGTCGAGCGTGCGCCGGGCGCTCGACGCGGGGCGCACCAGCAGCGAACTGTTGACCCTGTTCACCACCCGTTCGCGCACCCCGGTGCCGCAGTCGCTGACCTATCTCGTCGAGGATGTCGCGCGGAGGCACGGGCAACTGCGGGTCGGTATCGCGTCGTCGTTCATCCGCTGCGAAGACCCCACCATGCTCGCCGCGGTCCTGCGCAGCGATGCGGCCGACCACCTCGCGCTGCGCGCCCTGGCACCCACCGTGGCGGTGTCGCCGTCGGAGGTCCGTGACGTGATCGACCGTCTGCGCGAGGCGGGTTTTGCCCCCGCCGGGGAGGATTCGTCGGGCGCCCTGGTGGATCTGCGCGACCGCGGGAGTCGGGTGAGTGCCGCGCGTGGTCGGCGACATCCGGTGCCGCGGCGGAGCGCACCGACCGCCGAACAGCTGCGATCGGTGGTGTCGCGCATGCGATCCCACGACCGCGCCACCCGCGCGGCACCCACCGCGGGCACTCGGTCCGCACCGGTCCGCGCGGTCGGCGGTGGCGAATCGGCCACCGCGCTGATCCAGTTGGCGCTGCGGGCGAATCGTCGACTGCGCATCGGATACGTCGACGCGCACGGTTCGGCCAGTCGGCATGTGGTGACCCCGCGGATCCTGGGTGCCGGGCAGTTGGTCGGCGTCGAGGACGGCGGCGACGACGAACAGCGCTTCACGCTGCATCGGATCACCAGCGTCGAGTTGCTCGACACCTGATCACGGTTCACCGGTGTCCACCGCTCCCGAGGTTCACACCGCGACAGCGGTGTCGACCTCGGCCTCGTGGGCACCGATCGGCCGCTTCACATTGATCAGGGACCCGGCGACCACCGCCACACCGGCGAGAATCGCCGCCGCAACGTAAAAGCCGACGCTCTGCCCGTGCACCATCGCCTCCGCCTGCAGCGCTTGTGCTTGCGCGGGACCGTGGACCGACGCCAGGTGCGCGGTCACGTACGAGGCCGCCGCGGTGGCGGCAATCGTGTTGAGCAGCGCGGTACCGATGGCACCGCCGACCTGCTGCGACGTGTTGACCATGGCCGACGCCACACCCGCATCACGTGGCTCGACGCCGTAGGTGGCCAGGTTCATCGACGTCATGAAGACGGTGCCCATTCCCATACCGAGCATGAACAACGCAGGGAAGATCACGCTCCAGTACCGCGTCGACTCCGCCGAGATCTGACTGAGCAGCAGCATGCCGCAGGCGGCGAGGAGCGCACCGGGGACGAGCAGGAACCGGGGCGGCACCCGGGTGATGAGCCGGACCGCGATCTGGGTCGACCCGACCAGCATGCCGCCGACCATCGGCAGGAATGCCACGCCGGCCATCAGTGGCGAATAGTGATGCACCACCTGCATGTACAGCGTCAGGAACAGGAACGAGCCGAACATCGCCACCACCGACAACGCGACGGTGAGGTAGGCGCCACCGCGGGCACGGTCGGCGACGACGCGCAGCGGCAGCAGCGGATGCGGGCTGCGCGCCTGCCACGCCACGAACGCCACCAGCAACACCACCGCCGCGATCAGACAGATGACGGTTCCCGTGTCGCCCCAGCCCTCCTCGGCCGCCCGGCTGAAGCCGTACACGACCAGCGCGAGTCCGGTGCCACCGAGGATCACCCCCGCGACGTCGAGTCCGGGTTGGTGGTCGTGCGCCCGGGGCGGCTCCTTGATCTCCACCATCGCACCGAACAACGCCACCACCGCGAACACGACGTTGATGTACATCGTCCAACGCCAATCGAGTACCTGCGTGAGGAATCCACCGAGCAGCAGGCCCACGGCGGCACCGCCGCCCGCGATCGCGCCGAAGATCCCGAACGCCCGCGCACGCTCTCTGGGTGCGGTGAACATGACGGTCAGCAGCGACAGCGCGGCGGGGGCCAACAGTGCCCCGAACGCTCCCTGCAGCGCGCGGGCACCGAACAGCATCCCCTGGTTCACCGCGGCTCCGCCGAGTGCCGACGCCACGGCGAAGCCCACCAACCCGACCATGAGCGCCCGACGACGACCCCACAGGTCGGCAATGCGGCCGCCGAAGAGCAGGAGACCGCCGAATGCCAGTGCGTAGGCGGTGATCACCCACTGCTGGTTGGCGGTACTGATCCCCAGGTCGACCTTGGCGTCGGGCAGCGCTATCTGGACGACGGTGCCGTCGAGTACCACCATCAACTGCGCGATACAGATGAAGACGAGTGCCTTCCAACGCCTGGGATCGGGCATGGTCGATAGGGGCGCCGCGGATGAACGTGCGGTGGGCGAAGACTCAGAAGTGGACATCTGCAGGTAGCTCGCTTGTCTCGGGTCCGATGAGAGTTATGCGGAGGTCTTTTCTCCGGATAGCCTACGCCGCGCCGCCCACCTGAAACAGTCGCGCAAAAGCCGCATACCGGATGAACGCGGTGGTCTCCACGCCGTAACCGGCCCCGTCATCACAGGCGGCCGCGCAGATACAATCGACCGGGTGACCGACGGACCCCTGATCGTGCAATCCGACAAGACGCTGCTGCTCGAGGTGGATCACTCCGACGCCGCGGCGGCGCGTGGCGCGATCGCCCCCTTCGCCGAACTCGAACGCGCCCCCGAACATGTGCACACCTATCGGGTGACACCGCTCGCGCTGTGGAACGCGCGCGCCGCCGGCCACGACGCCGAGCAGGTGGTCGACGCGCTGGTCACCTATTCGCGCTACGCGGTGCCACAGCCACTGCTGATGGACATCGTCGACACGATGGGTCGGTTCGGGCGGCTGCAACTGGTGAAAAGCCCCGCACACGGGCTGACCCTGGTGAGCCTCGACCGCGCGGTGCTCGAGGAGGTGATGCGCAACAAGAAGATCGCCCCGATGCTCGGCGCGCGCATCGACGACGACAGCGTGATCGTGCATCCCTCCGAACGCGGACGACTCAAGCAGGTGCTCCTCAAGGTCGGCTGGCCCGCCGAGGATCTCGCCGGCTACGTCGACGGTGAGGCGCATCCCATCGACCTGCAGCAGGACGAATGGCACCTGCGGGACTATCAGGAGATGGCCGCCGACTCGTTCTGGGCGGGCGGCTCCGGCGTGGTGGTGCTGCCCTGCGGGGCGGGCAAGACGATGGTGGGTGCCGCCGCGATGGCCAAGGCCCGGGCCACCACGCTGATCCTGGTGACCAACACGGTGGCCGGCAGGCAGTGGAAGCGTGAACTCATCGCGCGCACCTCGCTCACCGAGGAGGAGATCGGCGAATACTCCGGCGAACGCAAGGAGATCCGTCCCGTCACCATCGCCACGTACCAGGTGATGACGCGAAAGTCGAAGGGCGAGTACCGCAATCTTGATCTGTTCGACTCCCGCGACTGGGGCCTGATCATCTACGACGAGGTGCATCTGCTGCCCGCGCCGGTGTTCCGCATGACCGCCGACCTGCAGTCCCGACGCCGACTCGGCCTCACCGCGACGCTGGTGCGCGAGGACGGCCGCGAGGGCGACGTGTTCAGCCTCATCGGCCCCAAACGTTACGACGCCCCGTGGAAGGACATCGAGGCTCAGGGGTGGATCGCGCCCGCCGAGTGCATCGAGGTGCGGGTGACACTCACCGACGAGGAACGCCTGCAGTACGCCGTGGCCGAGAACGACGAGAAGTACAAGCTCTGCTCCACCGCACACACCAAGGTCAACGTGGTGAAGTCGATCCTGGCTCGTCACGCCGACTCGCAGACGCTGGTGATCGGCGCGTACATCGATCAACTCGAAGAGCTCGGCCGTGAACTCGACGCCCCGGTGATCCAGGGGTCCACCAAGAACAAGGAGCGTGAGGCGCTCTTCGACCGCTTCCGCGCCGGCGAACTGCAGACGCTGGTGGTTTCCAAGGTGGCCAACTTCTCCATCGACCTGCCCGAGGCGTCGGTGGCCGTGCAGGTGTCGGGGACGTTCGGGTCACGCCAGGAGGAGGCCCAGCGCCTCGGCCGACTGCTGCGGCCCAAGAAGGACGGTGGTCAGGCGCACTTCTATTCGGTGGTCTCCCGCGACACCCTCGACGCCGACTATGCCGCCCACCGGCAGCGCTTCCTCGCCGAGCAGGGCTACGCGTATCGCATCACCGATGCCGACGATCTGCTCGGTCCGGCGATTGGTGAGGAGTCCCCCGGCTGATCACGAGCGGGCGCTCGGCTACGTCTCCTTGAGGCAGTAGCCGAGCGACTTCGGCTGGGAGAACGTCCACTTGATCTCGTCGGAACTACACGAGACGTCCTCGGCGGTCGTCGCCGACGTGACCTGGGCCAGTACGGTGTTCACCTTCGGCGTCGCGGTGCAGTCCTCCTGGAAGTAGTCGGCCAGCGATCCGCCGGTGCGGGGAATCTGATAGCACTCGCCCTGTGTGAAATTGGGTGTGAGACAGAGTTTTTGGGTGGTGTCGGAGAACGAGAGCGACGCGTTCTGTTCCGACGGACACGACGACGCGCCCGGCACGAAGCTCGCCGCGTAGAAGGTCAGCGCCGGGGTGTTGCAGTCGACGACGCTGGTGTTGACGTTGCCCTGCGCGTCCGCCTGTTTGGCGAACTGCACGCAGTCACCCACCGTGACCTCACTGGCACTCGACACCTGCCTCGGTTGCTGGGTCACCGGAGGCCGGGTGACCGTCGACGGCTCGGTGGCCTCCGACGTGGTATCGGTGGCGGTGGTCGTCGTGGTGGTGGTCTCGGCCTGGTTGGAATCCGAACCCGATCCGGACGCGAGCAGCGCCACACCGCCGATGACGAGCAGGATCACCACGACAACAGCGGCGCCGGCCACGATCAGGCCGGTGTTCGACTTCTTCTTCGGCGGCGGCGCACCGTACGCGGGGTAACCGCCCGCACCGGCGGCCCCCGGCGGCACATATCCGGACTGCGGCGGCCCGCCGAAACCGGGCTGTGCAGGACCCCCGTGCGACGGACCCCCACCCTGCGGGGCGAACCCGGGTTGCGACGCGAACCCCGGCTGTGACGGTCCACCACCCTGCGGGGCGAATCCGGGCTGTGACGGTCCCCCACCCTGCGGGGCGAATCCGGGTTGCGACGGCGCGGACGGGGGCGGCGCGACGACCCGGGGCACCTGGGCCACCTGCGTCGGCGAGAATGCGCCGCCGGGTGCACTGAACGCCCGGTCGAGCTCGCTCGCGAACGCCGATGCCGTGGGATATCGCTGATCGGGCGACTTGGCCAAAGCACGGGCGATCACGGCGTCGACCGCCGGCGAGGTCCCCGGCCTGCGGCTGCTCAGCGCCGGCGGCGTGCTGTTGAGGTGCTGGGCCACCACGTTCGCCGAGTTGCCGCTCTCGAACGGGGGCCGTCCGCTGAGCAGCTGGAACATCGTGGCCGCGAGTCCGTACTCGTCGGCACGGCCATCGACCTCGTTACCGAGCAACTGTTCGGGTGCCACGTAGGCGACGGTCCCCAGGAACATGTTGGTGGAGGTGAGGTTGGTGGCATCCTGCTTCGACTTGGCGATCCCGAAGTCGGCCAGCATCACACGGGGGTTGGCGGTCCCCGCACCCTGGACCAGGATGTTGGCGGGTTTGACGTCGCGGTGCAGCATTCCCCGGGCGTGTGCCGCGTCGAGCGCCGAGCCCACCGACCGGGCGATCGCCGACGCGGTGGCCACGTCGAGTCCGGCGGGGCTGCGCCGCAGCAGTTCACCGGCGTCCACGCCGTCGATGTATTCCATCGCTATCCACAGGTGCCCGTCGGACTCACCGGAGTTGTAGATGGTGACGATCGACGGATGCGCGATGCTCGACGCCAATTCGGCTTCGCGGGTGAACCGCTGCCGGAACATCGGGTCCTGGCTCAGTTCGGTGGGGAGGATCTTGAGTGCCTCGTTGCGGGGCAACGTCGGATGTTTGGCCAGGTAGACCTCACCCATACCGCCCCGGCCGATGAGCGCGACGATGGTGTAGCCGGCGAAGGTGTCGCCGGGGTTGTACGGCATTGCCTGATCCTCTCGGGGCCGAGGCGCAGTCATCGACGCCGACACGACATGGTCCGTGTACTGATTACCACCCCGAGAGTGGCGTGGCCAATGCGGAGCCATGACGCGTCGGCGGTACGAATGATCCTGCGGTCACACGACCTCGCGCAGGCAGTAGCCGATCGACTTCGGTTCGCTGTATTCCCACTTCGTCTGCTCGTCGCTGCAGGTGACCGACGCATCCGAGCGGGTGACCGTCTGGGCCAGCACGGTGTTGTCGGCGGCCGTCGCCTCGCAGGCCAGCTGCTTGTAGTCGACGAGTTCGCCACCGTTCAGCGGGATCTGGTAGCACTTGCCGTCGACGAAATTGGGTGTCATGCACAGCTTTTCCGATCCCGAGCCGAAAGAGAGGGTGGCGGTGTTGTCGCTGGCACACTCCCCGTCGGCGGGAACCTTGGATGCGGCGTAGAACGTCAGTCCCTCGTCGCCGCACTCGGCCTTGGCGGCGTCGACCTTGCCGTCGGAATCGACTTCGGCACCGATCTGCAGGCATTGCCCCAGGTCGATGTCGGAGGCCTCGTCGATGGTGTCGCTGCCCAGTGCGACGCTGCAGCCGGTGAGCACCACGATGCCCAGGCACGCGGCGACGGCGACAACCCGCCAGCCGATGCGCCACAGCGGTGCCCGCGAGCCGGTGGCCGGTCCGGGGCAGCCCGGGTGGTCGTGATCTGGATCGATGAGCGTGAAATCGGTGTTCATGTCGTGTCCTCTCGGTGATGTCCGGCGCGGGTCACGCCGGCGGGGACAGACTGACCGCCGCTGCTTGCACCCGGCTTGCGATCGACTTGGGGCGCGGCGATCGGACGTCGCCGCCGATGACCGACGTGGTGACGGCCGAAGCCCTGTGACAGCCTGGATCGCATGACCGTCTCGCGCCTGCGTCCGTTCTCGAGCACGATCTTCGCCGAGATGTCGGCGCTGGCGGTGGCCCACGACGCGGTCAACCTGGGCCAGGGTTTCCCCGACACCGACGGCCCCGCCGCGATGCTCGACGCCGCACGCGACGCGATCTTTTCGGGCCGCAACCAGTACCCGCCCGGCCTGGGTGTGCCGGAGCTGCGGGCCGCGGTGGCCCGGCACCAACGCGAGCACTACGGCCTCGACTACGACCCGGACACCGAGATCCTCGTCACCGTCGGGGCCACCGAGGCGATCGCCGGGGCGGTGGTCGGACTCACCGAACCCGGCCGCGAAGTGGTGATGGTGGAGCCCTACTACGACTCGTATGCGGCCACGGTGGCGATGGCCGGCGGCATCCGGCGCACCGTTCCGCTGATCGCCGACGGCGACGGATTCCGCCTCGACCGCGACCGCCTCGCACACGCCTTCGGTCCCGACACCGCACTGATCCTGGTCAACTCACCGCACAATCCGACCGGCACGGTGCTGCACGACGACGATCTGGCCGAGATCGCGCGGCTGTGCATCGAACACGACGTCATCGCGGTCACCGACGAGGTGTACGAGCACCTGCTCTTCGACGGCCGCACCCACACGCCGCTGGCCACGTTGCCCGGCATGCGGGAACGCACGCTGCGGATCTCGAGCGCGGCCAAGACCTTCAACTGCACCGGGTGGAAGGTCGGATGGATCAGCGGTCCGGCCGAGTTGGTGGCCGCCGCACGCGCGGCCAAGCAGTTCATGACCTACGTGGGGTCGGGTCCCTTCCAGCCCGCGGTGGCGCTGGCGCTCGACACCGAGATGGAGTGGGTGGCGAAATCGGCGGCCGGACTCGAAGCCAAACGCGACCTGCTGTCGAGCGCGCTGGCCGATGCGGGTTTCGGGGTACATCGCAGCGAGGCAACGTATTTCGTGTGTGCCGACCCGCGGCCGCTGGGCTTCGACGACGGCGAACAGTTCTGCCGCATGCTGCCCGAACGCATCGGGGTGGCCGCGGTGCCGGTGAGCGTGTTCGCCGACCACAAGGATCCGTGGCGACACATGGTGCGGTTTGCGTTCGCCAAGCGTGACGACGTGATCGCCGAGGCCGCGCAGCGGTTGCGGCGCCTCGGTTCCGGCTAGATACGCACGACCATCTTGCCGGTGTTCTCTCCGCGCATCATGCCCAGGAAGGCGTCGACGGCGTGGTCGACGCCTTCGACCACGGTCTCGTCGTAGACCACGTCGCCGGCGGTGAGCCACTCCGACATACGCGCGGTGAGCTCCGGCGCCTGATCGAAATGATGGCCGACGGTGAAACCGCGCAGGGTGAGTGACCGGGTGATGATGTTGGACATGTTCGACGGTCCCGGCACCCGTTCGGTGGCGTTGTACCCCACGATCGCGCCGCACAGGGCGGCACGGCCGTCGTCGTTGAACGAATCGAGTGCCGCCTCGAGATGATCTCCGCCGACGTTGTCGAAATAGACGTCGATGCCGTCGGGGGCTGCCGCGCGCAACTGCTTGCGGATGGGGCCGTTCTTGTAGTTGATCGCCCGGTCATAGCCGTAGCGTGAGGTGAGCAACTCCACCTTGGCGTCGCTGCCGGCCGAGCCGATCACCGACCCGGCGCCGAGCAGACGCGCGATCTGTCCCGCGGCGGTGCCCACCGCCCCGGCCGCGCCGGAGATGAACACGATGTCACCGGGTTGCATCCGGGCGATGGTGGTCAGTCCGACGTAAGCGGTCAGTCCCGTCATGCCCAGCACGCCGAGATACACCGATGACGCGAACCGGGCATCTCCCTCGGGTGTGCGGGGCGGTTCGGGCAGCCGGGTGAACGCCTTCGCGGGTGCCTGCGCGATGTCACGCCACCCGAGCTGGTGCAGCACCAACGAGCCCTCCGGCAGGTCGTCGGAGGCCGAGGCGACCACACGCCCCACCGCGCCGCCGGTCATGGTCTCGCCGAGTTGGAAGGGCGGGACGTAGCTGCGGACGTCGATCATGCGGCCACGCATGTAGGGGTCGACGGAGATGAACTCGTTGGCCACGCGGACCTCACCGGGTGCGAGATCGTCGAGCGGAATCTGCACGGTGCGGAAGTCGGACTCCTCGGGCCAGCCGACGGGTCGCGAGACGAGTTGGATCTGGGTGCTCTGATCGGTCATGTCACTCCTCGTTCTGTTGTCGTGTCCGGCGCAGTCAGCGGCGTGGTGTCCCGGCCGACGCAGGTGCGGACACCTCCACCACACCATAGTAGAATGATCGTTACAAAATAGCGGGGAGGTGGACACCATGGGGCGCACCGCGGGCTACGACGCCGCGCAGCTGATTCGTGACGCGCGTGACCTGTTCTGGCGCAACGGGTTCGACACCGTGTCGGTGGCCGACATGGAAGCCGCCACAGGCGTGCGTCGGTCGAGTATCTACCATGCGTACGGCAGCATGCGTGGCCTCTTCGACGCCGCGGTGGACGACTATCTGACCGAGGTGGTCCGACCACGTTTGCGCCCGCTGACCGCCGCGGACGTCACCCCCGAAGCGCTCATGGACTATCTCGCCGGACTGCGCGACGCCGTCGCATCGATGTCATCGGCCGGCGGTCCGGCCGGGTGCCTGCTTCTGGGGTGCGCGGCCACGCCGATCGGCACCGACGAGGCGGTACACGCCGTGATCGATGCCTATCGGACAGAACAGTCGGCGGCCGTACGTCGCGGTGTCGCGGCGATGCTGTCCGAGGCCGAGCCCGCCGCGGTCGATCGTCATACGACGCTGACGGTGGCCGCGATCATCGCCGCGCTGAGCATGGCGCGCGTCGACCAGTCCGCGTCGAGCGACATCCTCGACGCGGCCGCCGACTCGCTGCGCGCCGCCCGGGCCACCGGCGCACGCACCGACGAGACGGTCACCACCTCGTCGAAATAGAACGATTGTTCGATCCCGCGTAGGGTGGTGAGGGTGACTGCGGGAATTCAGGGCTCGATCTTCGACGTCCCCGACGAGCCCGGCGATTCGCGGTCGGGCGCGGTGCTCGGCGAACTGGGGTCGCGGGTGCAGCGCCGCATCCTCACCAACGGTGCATGGGTGGATCTGAGGCCGGGATGGATCGGGGCGTCGGAAACCCTCTTCGACCGGTTGCACACCGACGTGCCGTGGCGTGCCGAGCGCCGCCGAATGTATGACCGCGTGGTCGACGTGCCGCGCCTGGTCTGTCACTACGGCGCCGACGACCCACTGCCCGACCCGCTGTTGTGCGATGCGCGTGCCGCCCTCTCACAGCACTACCGCGCCGAACTGCCCGAGGGATTCGCCACCGCGGGCCTGTGCCTCTACCGCGACGGCGCGGATTCGGTTGCCTGGCACGGTGATCGGTTCGGGCGCGGCGCCACGCACGACACGCTGGTGGCGATCTGCTCGCTCGGCTCGCCGCGCCCGCTGATGCTCCGACCGCGCGGCGGCGGTCGATCGCTGAAGTTCACGCTGTGCGCCGGAGACCTGCTGGTGATGGGCGGGAGTTGCCAGCGCACCTGGGAGCACGCCGTGCCGAAGGCACGCGGGGTGGGGGCCAGGATGAGTATCCAGTTCCGTCCGCGCGGTGTCTGGTGAGGCGCCGCCCGTCAGACCTCGAAGCGCAGTCAGACCTCGAACGCAGTCAGACCTCGAACGCAGTCAGATCTCGAAACGCACGCCGGTCAGTTGCTCCGACAGATCCCAGAGTCCGCGGCGCACGGTGGTGTCGTCGGCCCGGCGACTGAACCCGCAGGCACCCGGTGCTCCACGTGTCCCGAACAGCTTGGTGGGACCGTAATACGTGCCGTTCACCGCGTCCGGAGAGGTGGCGGCGAACAGCGTCGGCAGCGCACCGTCGGCGGCCGACTGCGCGATCGGAAGCGACGCCCCCAACCGGAACAGCAGATCGCCGGTCGCTTCGTTTTGACCGAGTTCGCTCGACGCGAAGCCCGGGTGCACGACGAACGAGCTTGCCGGCGAACCCGCCGCGGCGAGTCGATCGGCGAGATCCTTCCCGAACATGAGATTCGCCAGCTTCGAATCCCCGTAGGCGCGCCATCGACGGTATTGCCGCCGTTGCCAGTTGATGTCGTCGAGGTCGAGCCGGCCGGCGTGATGCATCCCCGACGACACGGTGACCACCCGTTCCCGGATGCGCGGCAGAATCAGTCCGGTGAGCGCGAAGTGTCCGAGGTGATTGGTTCCCATCTGCATCTCGAAGCCGTCGGCGGTGCGGCGTAGCGGAGGCGCCATCACACCCGCATTGTTCACGAGAACATCTGCACCGCCGAAGGATTCGGCAAAGTCTCGGACCGAGGAGAGGTCGGCGAGGTCGAGCGGGGCCACGGAGGCGAGGTTCCCGATGTCGTCGGCGACCGCCTGCGCTTTCGTCGTGTTGCGGCACGCCAAGATGACCGACGCACCGGCGGCGGCCAGTGCACGCGCGGTCTGCTCCCCCAATCCGCTGTTGGCCCCGGTGACGATGAAGGTGCGGTCCGTCTGATCGGGTATGTCGGCGGCGGACCATTCACTCATCCGTTCAGCCTACCCACCGGGCACCGCGCTCGAGGTCTGGTCCGGGTCCGGCCAATGGGCCGACAACTCGGTGACCGCCGCCCGGTGCTGCACCTCGCCCTCGCCCCACGAGATCACCGTGTGGCCTTTCGCCAGATTGACCTCGGCGCGTGCCCACGCCTGCGGTTGGGAGATGCCCCGGCGTGAGAGCGTGAGCGTCGTCCCACGCAGATCCGCCCGGCACGGACCGTCGAAGGCCGGGTGGATGTTGCGAAAACGACACAGCGCGAACAGTTCCCGCACCACCGGCCGCTTGAGTGCGGCATCGATCTCGGCGGACGTGTAGTGGTGGCGGTTGATGTCGCGTCCCACGCCGCTGCGCGAGAGCAGGTCGACGTCGTTGGAACCCGCGAGCGCGCCCACGTAGTAGACCTGCGGGATGCCGGGGGTGAAGAACTGCAGGGTCCGCGCCGCCAGATAGCAGGCGTCGTCACCGCCGAGTGCGTCGTAGTAGGTCGTATTGACCTGGTAGAGATCGACATTCGACGCGGCCACACCGGTCGCCGACACGCTGGTGCCCTTGGTTTTGCGGTGCATCGTCTGCACCAGGTGGAAGAGCTGATCGCTTGTCAGCAGACCACGGCCCTCGTGTTCGTCGGGACCCACATCCACCACTCCGATGCCGTCGTGGGTGTCGAGCACGGTGATCGCGTTGTTGGGTCGTACCCGCAGCCAGTGCAGGAAGGGTGTGCCGTCGCCGGTGTAGAGCGCGTGCAGGATCAGCGCGGGTAGCGCGAAATCGTAGACGAGGTCAACGAGGCGGGCGATCTCCACCTGGCGGGCGAAATGGGAGCGCACCTCGACGAGGACCTCGGCTCCGGTGGCACGGGCCTGCGCGGTGAAGTCGGCGATGAAGTCGAAGGTCTGCGGCGTCATGAAGCACGAGGTGCCCTTTGTCTTGATGGCGTACCCCACCGCGTCGAGACGTACCGCCGACACCCCGGCGCCGGTCACGGCATGCAGGATCGACTGCAGGTACGCGCCCCCGGGTTCGGACCGCACGTCGATGTCCACCTGGTGCGGGGTGAAGGTGGTCCACACGTACCGCAGCCGATCGCCGAGGCGCATCGCGGTGAACGGCAACCCGTGCCGCGGCCGGAAGATCGCGGTGAGCTGCCGCTCGGTGGCACCCCGGGGGAACACCGACGACAGGGTGAGAAACATCGACGCCCAACGGGATTCGGATCCGTTGTCCATCACGTCGCGAAACTGGGCCGACGCCGCCGAGACGTGGTTGACGATGAGGTCGGACATCACCTCGTGGGTGGTCGCCAGTTCGGCGATGTCCCCCCAGTCACCGAGCCGGGGATCGACCTTGGTGTGGTCGACGGGATCGAAACCCGCGTCCGCCCCGTCGTAGGGCGTGTAGAAGGGCAGCACGTGCACACCGGCGAACACCCCCTCGAACTTCGTTCGCAGCAGTGCGGTCAACCCCGGGATGGTGCCGCCCAGCCGATCCGCGTAGGTGATCAGGTGAACCTGATTGAGCATGCACCAACCGTAGCGAGGTCAGCGCAGCGGCGGGCGGGTCGCACCGGCCGCGATCCGTTTGGCCGGTCCCAGCAGCCCCGCGATCAGCCCGCCGATCGACAGCGGGGTTTGCCCGTCGAGGCCGATGGGCGCGAACATCTCGGTGACCTCGCTGCGTCCGCGGACCACCCGGCGTCCCACCCCGGTCCAGTTGGCCGATTCATCACCGGCGGGTTCGAGTGCGGCGCCACTGGCCAGCACCGGGTACCGGCCACCCTTGGCGATCTCGGACAGCCGCGCACATTCGTTCACCGGATCGCCGATCACGGTGTACTCGTACCGCTGTTCGGCGCCGATGTTGCCGGCGAACACGGTGCCGAACGACACGCCGATCCCCCAGCTGATGTCGAGCGCCTCGGTCAGTCCACGGGCCAGGTCACGCGCGGCGCCCAGCGCGGCACCGGCCGGATCGTCCACCTGCACCGGGGCGCCGAACACGGCCAGTGCCGCATCGCCCTCGAACTTGTTGACGAAACCGCCGTGCTGATCGACGACGTCGGCGACGATCGAGAAGAACGCGTTGAGTAGTTCGGCGGTGTCTTCGGGCGACTGCTGCTCCGCGACCGCCGTCGACCCGACGATGTCGACGAACAGCACACCCACCGAGGTGTTGGCACCGTGCATGCCCAGACCACGTTCGATGGCCATTGCCGCGACCGTGTCGCCGACGTGGCGGGCGAACAGTTCGCGCATCCGTTCGCGTTCGCCGAGCCCGGCGACCATCTCGTTGAATCCGTGCTGCAGCACCCCGATCTCCGACGAGTCGTAGACGTCGACGTGCGTGGTCATGTCACCGTCCTGCACCCGCTGCACCGCGAACCGCAGTTCGGTCAGCGGATCGATCAGGGCCTGACCCACCAGGGCCACCACACGCGCACCGGCAGCCAGTCCCACCAGCGCGAGAACCACCGTGGCCCAATCGATCCGGCCGGCCACAGGCGGCAACAACCCGGCCCAGCGACCGATGTTCATGATGAGTAGTCCCACCATCGGGACCGCGGAACTGACGGCCCAGACCGCGGCCATCCGACCACGAACGCCGTGCATGACGTGTGTTGCGGGGTAATCGTGCAGTGCGATGATCGACAGCGGTCGCGCGCCTCGTTCGGCGAAGAGATACGTCAGGCAGCCCAGCGACACGGCGGCCATCGCGAAGGCCACTGCAACACCAAACGCAACCTGTCCGTCGAGGCCGGGCAACGAGAGTGCCACGTAGCAGACCACCGCCAACAACCAGGCGACGAGACTGGCCATCGCCTGCATGATCGGGATGCGTTGCACTGCCCGTCGTCGCTTCTGGTCGGCATGCGAACCGCCCACGAACCACACCACGTGGGACCGAAGGAGCGCGAGCGCGAGGATCAGGTTGATCACCATGCCGACGAGGATCGCCGTCACCACGGCCGGGAAATTGGGGGCGCCGAGCGTGCTCGCGAATGTCAGCTGTCCGCCGTTGTAGGCGAGTTGGACGAGAAGAAAGGTCTCGGCTCCCACCAAGCCGCTGCTGCCGACGATGGCCGCCCCGCCGATCACGATCGCGCGGCGCGCCATGCGTTTGCGTTCGGCGCTGCCGATGAGCTCCCATTCGCGCAGCGTCGGTGGGCGTTCGACTCCCCACAACCGTATGGAGAAGCGACGGCGTGCGCGCGACCAGCGCTCGAAGTCGGGGTCGGTCACCGCACCCCGGTCACGCTGCGGTCGCACGGTACACCCTTCCTGGTTGACGCTCGTCTCATGAGACTACTGACGTGAGGCGTGCCATACGAGTCCGGGGAACCGCGTGCGTGGCGCACGGGCTGCGCACAGAACACCCCCACGGGCAAGACTGATACGACGAAGACCGCCACCGCATGTGATGCGGTGGCGGTCTTGGGATGTGCGCAGGAGGGTCAGATCACCCTGTTGCCCAGGTTGTGGGAATCAGGCTGCGCCCTGGCCCGCCTCGATCTCGAGGGTGATGGTGACCTTGTCGCCCACCACGACACCGCCGCCTTCGAGGGGCATCTCGATGTCGATGCCGAAGTCCTTGCGGTTGATCACGGTGCCGGCCTCGAAGCCGGCGACCGGGCCCTGGCCCATGCCCGACGGGTGCTGTCCGATGAACTCGAGCTTGAGATCGATCGACTTGGTCACGCCGTGGAGGGTGAAGTCGCCGGTGAGGACGTAATCGTCACCGTCGGCCTTGACGGCGGTCGAGACGAAGGTGGCCTTGGGGTAGGTCTCTGCGTCGAAGAAGTCGGCCGACTTGATGTGGCCGTCACGCTGCTCGTTTCCGGTGGTGATCGAGGTGACGTCGATCTCGGCCTGCACGGACGGGGTGCCGTCCTCGGCCACGGTGATGACGCCGCTGAACGTGTCGAACTTGCCGCGAACCTTGCTCACCATCAGGTGCTTCACGCTGAAGCCGACGGTGGAGTGAACCGGGTCGATGGTCCAGGTGCCTGCGGCGATGGGTGCTTTGACGGCGGTGCTGGTGGTCATGATGACAACTCCTCGAATGGTGAAGCGATTACTCGTTGGTCTCCGTGGGCCGCGTATCGACCCAACACCACTCTAAACGGACCGTGGTCCGAATTCATTCCCGGGGCTGTGAACTTTTCATGACCAGGCGAATACGGGCTGTTCGAAGCCGTCCACGCGGGTGTGCCGACCGCGCAGCACCACTTCGGCGAACTGATACAACACCGCCGCGGTCGGGGCATGCAGCAGCGGAGTGCGTCCGGACTCGGAGTGATCGTCGGGGTCGCGGTGCAGTCCGGCGATCGGCATCTGGATCACCGGCCGGTCGGATTCGGGGATGGTGATGAACCGCGGGGCGACCAGCAGGGACTCGAGCGGGGTGAAGAACAGTGCGGCCACCTCGGCCGGATTGGGATCGGGTTCGCCGGTCTCGTCTGCCCAGCACACCACGGGAGTGATGACGAAACCCGATCGCGTCGGATAGTCGTCGAGCAGGCCGAGCACCGTGTCGGGTGTCAGCGCGATGCCGAGTTCTTCGCGCAGTTCGCGCAGGGCCGCGGTGACGACGTCCTCCCCCTGGTCGAGGCGACCCCCCGGGAGTGCGAACTGCGCCGCATGTCGACGCATCGTCAGGGGTCGACGCAGAATCCAGATGCCCTGCTCGCCATCGCGCGCGCCGATGACGATCGCGACCGCGGCGGCGGTGGTTCCTCGGTGTGCCGCAGATCGTCGCGGCAGGGAGGCCACCCGTTCGGCGGCGCGGGCGCGGTCGATGGTTGTCATACTCTGAGTTGATCATGATGGTCGCGCAGGGTGTCCGCGTGCACGTCCAGACGCAGGTGGTATCCGACGACGGCCAGGGCGAAGAGACCGAGCGCGAGGTTGTAGAGGGCGCCGAATCCGTCGAGCGCGAAGTCGACGAGAGCGTTGGTCATGGTGAAGACGAGGGCGGCCATCCGCAGTGAGCGCAGCGGCCACACCCGGTTGCTGCGGCGTCGCGCGATCATCGCGGGCAGCGAGAATCCGAGGGTCACGATCCCACTCACGAAGAGGATGCGGGTGGCAGTGGCGTTACGGCTGAGTTCGAGATAAACGTCAACCTCGCCGAGGTCTCGGCCGTCCAGGTACCACCCCAGCGCGCCGACCACCACGGTCACCGCGGAACTGATCACCAGCAGCCAGCCGATCGCGGTGACCCACCTCGGGCTCTTCAGGAACTCGGGAATCAACGATTCGGCCCGGGCGCGCAGTCGAACGAGTCTGTCGGGCGTGTCCACGCTCGTCTCGAGCACGCCCCGGATGTGCGCGAGCAACGCGGCATCGCCGCCGTTGGCCTCCGCGAACGCGAGCAGGTCATGTGCCTGACGCTGTCGGCTGTCCGGCAGGCCGTGGGCCACGCCGTCGGCGGCGATGGTGGCGGCGTTGGCCAGCGCCTCGGCCGTCGACGGGCGTTTGAGGTCACGCACGATGCGCGAGATCACCAGGATGAGCACGACGAGCAGGTACATGATCTCGGCCGACGGGCCATAGAAGTAGTCGTTGTCCTTGGTGACGAACTTGCCCACCTCATCGAGGAACAGGCCGAATCCGATGCCGCCCATGACGATCGCGATGATGCGCGAGGTGTTGCCCAGCAAAAGCCAGCCGGTGAGCAACGCCAGCATCATCAGTGCCCCGCCCCAGAGTGCGTGCGCGATGTGCAGCGTGCCGCTGCCGATCTGCGGGTAACCGGTCAGACGCAGATACGCGCGGGTGACGAGAATCGTGCCGATCGCGAAGATGAGAAACCACTCCACCGACGCGCTTCCGTACACGCTGCGCACGACGATCGTGGTCTTGCGGGTCGACATCGCCTGATTATCGCGCCGGCACAGCTGAGTTCGGAGGATCTTTGTCGCGCCGGGTACCCAATGGATCGACGTCGGCTCACCACAACCTGCCCAGATACGAGAAAAACCACCCGCTACCAGGTGGTTTTCTGAGTGGCCAGGGCCGGGATCGAACCGGCGACCTTCCGCTTTTCAGGCGGACGCTCGTACCAACTGAGCTACCTGGCCGGACGGTGCCGGTGAGAATACCGAGACCATTGGCGACCCTGACGGGACTCGAACCCGCGACCTCCGCCGTGACAGGGCGGCGCGCTAACCAACTGCGCCACAGGGCCTTGTTCTGTTATCTGCCCCCGTGTAGGTGGCAGGCGTACCCCCTACGGGATTCGAACCCGCGCTACCGCCTTGAAAGGGCGGCGTCCTAGGCCGCTAGACGAAGGGGGCCGGTTCTCCGTTGGGAGCCGACTCAGCTTAGGACACGCCTCGCGCAAAGCACAAATCGCTTGGTCGCGCACCCAGACGTCCAGGTCAGCATGTGGTCGCAAACGCGGCGCGAGTTGGCAAACGCGGCGGCTGTACCACCCGCGTTCACCGAATCGCGCCGCGTTCTGAGGGACGGAGCCGACCGTACGGTCGCTCCTCGAACCGAACCTGTAAACTCATCGTTCGTCCCGTCGCGCGGGACACGCCCCTATAGCTCAGTTGGTAGAGCTACGGACTTTTAATCCGCAGGTCCCAGGTTCGAGCCCTGGTGGGGGCACCACGAAAGGCCGGACCCGGCTTCGTTTCTCCGACCGATGACACGCCTGCCCGAGGCATGCGGGTCGCGCGCCTCGGGCGGACGGTGGACGATTCGACGTCGGGCGGTGATCAGTCCTCGACCAGCGACAGCTTCACGTCGACGTTGCCGCGGGTGGCGTTGGAGTACGGGCACACCTGGTGGGCCTTCTCGGTGAGCGCCCAGGCCTCCTCGGCAGACAGCGCCGGCAGGGAGATCTCGAGCTCCACGCCGATCACGAAGCCGCCGGAATCATTGGCGCCCAAGGATACTCGCGATCCCACCGCGGAGTCGCTGACATCGGCCTTTTCCGCGCGGGCCACCGTACGCAGGGCGCTGTGGAAGCACGCGGCATATCCGACGGCGAAGAGCTGCTCCGGATTGGTACCGCCACCCGCGCCACCGAGCTCCTTGGGGATGGCGAGATCGAGGTCGAGCTGACCGTCGCTGGTGCGGCCGTGGCCGTTGCGTCCGTCGCCGGTGGCCAGGGCTTCTGCGGTGTAGAGAGCGTTCATGACGGCATCCTTTCGGTTGCACGGGCATCGTCGGCCCGCAATTGGTTGGTGAGGTGATGCAGAGCGGTGCGGAGGTCGACCACATCGTCGAAACCGAACCGTGGGTCGTCGCGGGCGGAATCCCCCGCGACGGCTGGATCTTCGGTGGCGCCTGACGGCTGATCGCCGAAGAGTGCGTCGGCAAAGGCGGCGAGAACACAGTCGGCCTTGGCGCCGAGTTCGTCACCCGATGCAGTGAGTGACACGATGGTCGACCGCTCGTCGTCGGGCGATCGACGACGGGCCACGTGCCCCATCGTCTCCAGACGTCGGACCAACGGCGACACCGTGCCCGAGTCGAGCTGAAGACGTTCGCACAGGCGCCCGATCGGCACCTCGCGTTCGTCCCAGAGCACCAGCATCACCAGGTATTGCGGGTAGGTCAGGCCCAATTCGCGCAGACCCGGACGCTCGGCGGCGATAACCGCACGGGAGGCCGTGTACAGCGCGAAACAGAGGTGATCGTCGAGCTTGATTCTTCCCACGGACACGACGCTAGCGGTGATTTATCTGGTGCACAACCTAGTTGTGCCACACGTAACACGCGGCCCAGAGGGCACGCTCGGCCCGGATCTGGGCACGCTCGACCCGGATCTGGGCACGCTCGACCGGGATCTGGGCACGCTCGACCCGGATCTGGGCACGCTCGACGGGGATCTGGGCGCGCCCGGTGTGCGCGGATCGTGTAATTCGTTTTACGATCCTTGGGTAATGGTGGACATTCCGCATGACCCGGTCGCCCGGGCGCAGGCCGCGAAACTGGTGAGCGAACTCGAACGCGCGGCCGATCTGATCGTGGAGGAACTCGAAGCGCCGACCGTCCGCGATTCCTCTCTCGCGCGCCGTCGTGCAGAGCTCTATGAGGCCCGTGCCCATATTCGCCGGTTGCAGGAACGCTTCGACCTCGGGACGCGTACCCCCAGCTGATTCCGATACCAGCCCGACCCGCGGCGAAACTCGGTTTGCGATATACCCCCTGGGGTATATAGGCTGCAGGCATGAGAATCATCGTGGTCGGCGGAGTCGCCGGCGGAATGAGTGCGGCCGCGCGGGCTCGACGGCTCGACGAGAACGCCGAGATCATCGTCTTCGAACGCGGCGAGCATCCCTCGTTCGCCAATTGCGGATTGCCGTACTTTGTCGGCGGCGAGATCGAAGAACGCTCCGAGTTGCTGGTTCAGACCCCCGAATCACTCAGAGCTGCACTGGATCTCGATGTCCGAGTCCGCCATGAGGTCACCCGGGTCGACCCAGCGGCGCGCACCGTCGAGGTGGTGTCACCCGACGGCGTGACCACCTTCGACTACGACGCGCTCGTCCTCTCCCCCGGCGCCCGCGCCTTCCGCCCGCCCATCGACGGCCTCGACTCGCCGCGAGTGAGCACGCTGCGGACGGTCGGCGACGCGGTGGCCATGCGCGACACCGTCCTCGACGGCGCGGAACGCGCGGTGGTCCTCGGCGCCGGATTCATCGGCGTGGAGGCCGCCGAGGCCCTGCGGCTGCGCGGCCTGCACGTCGATCTCGTCGAACTCGCCGACCACGTGCTCCCACCGCTGGAGAACGAGATGGCCTCCCTGGTGCGCGACGAACTCGTCCGGATCGGGATCGCCGTGCACGACGGCATCGGGGCCACCGCGATCGAGCACGCTGCCGATGCCGACACGGTGGTGCTCGGTGACGGAACCCGCCTGAAGGCCGACCTCATCGTCCTGTCGGTGGGTGTTGTCCCCGACACCGCGCCCTTCGAGGCCGCGGGAATCGCCTGTGAGCGCGGCGCCATCATCGTCGACGAGCACGGCCGCACCAACGTCGACGGTGTCTGGGCGGTCGGCGACGCGACGGTGAGCACCGACGCAGTGACAGGTCTGCGCCGCCCGGTGGCCCTGGCGGGGCCGGCCAACCGCGCCGGACGTCTGGTGGCCGACGCGATTCTGCGACCACAGACAGCGCGCCCGATTCCGCACCCGCTGGGGACGGCCATCGTCCGTGTCGGTTCCCTCACCGCCGCTCTCACCGGTGCCAACCGGCGCGCACTCGACGCGTCGGGCGTCGACTACGAGACCATTCATCTACACCCGGGCAGCCACGCGGGCTACTTCCCCGGCGCCGAGCAGATCCACCTGATGCTCCACGTCCGCCTCGACGGACTGCTCCTGGGTGCCCAAGCCGTGGGTGCCGACGGTGTGGACAAACGGATCGACGTACTCGCGACCGCGCTGCGCACCCACTTGCATGCCGCGGATCTCATCGACCTCGACCTCGCCTACGCACCGCCGTACGGCTCCGCGAAGGACCCGGTGAACCTGGCGGGCATGATCGGCGAGAACGTCGTCGACGGCGTGGTGGGCCTCTGGCAGGCCGCCGATCTCGCCGACGTCATGGCGAACTCCCTGGTACTCGACGTCCGTTCCGAGGCCGAGTTCGCCGACGGGCATCTGCCCGGCGCGCTGCACATTCCCCACACCGAGGTCCGTGCACGGATGCCGGAGATCCGTGCGGCGGCCGAGGGTCGGCCCGTGCGCGTGCACTGCCAATCGGGCATGCGGTCCTACCTCGCCACGCGGGTGCTCTGCGCGGAGGGGATCGATGCCACACATCTGTCCGGCGGGATGCTGACCCTGCTGGCCTGGCTCGGGCCACGGGCCGAAGAACTCATCGAGAAAGGTGACAGCACATGTGTCAACAAGCCACATGCCGTCAATGCGGCAAGGTGACCTGGAAGGGCTGCGGCCGCCACGTGGACGAGGTCATGCGCGGTGTTCCCGCGTCGCGCCGATGCCCCGGCCATCCCAAGGAGCCCGGTCGGCTGAGCAAGATGTTCGGCGGACGCTGACCCCGATCCCGCCCGAAACCCGCCGACCGCACCCGGTACCCGCCGACTCTCGTCGGCGGGTACCGCCCCCTCAGCGGTCGGTGCACGCCCAGACGATGTCGTTGGCCCCGAAGCCCGCCTCATTGCGGGCGGCCTGCTGCGCTGCGGCCCTGGTGGGCCCGTAGGCGTAACCCCAGTTCAGGGTCACCGGATGCTGTGCCACCGCACCGCACGACCGGTCCATCGTGACGACCCAGCGGCAGTCGGCGGCACCACACTTGCGTTCGGCGGCCACCCGCGCGGCCTCGGGGCTGTAGTAGTTGATCGCGTAGGCGGTGTTGCCGGTGTCGGTGGAGATCGCGATCGCGCCGAAGTGGTTGGGCGCCAAGGCTTGTGCGGGCGCGGACACCCCGGCCAATCCTGCGCCCGCGGCCACGGTCATCAGTCCGGCGACGATCGTGCGCTTCAGTGTGGTGCTCATTGTCTTCGTTCCTCCGTGTTCGGGCGTGACGCCTGTTCGGGTTGGTGCCTGTCCGGCTTGCTGCGATGTGGAGAAGTCAACCGCACGCATGCCGATCGGCCAATGGGGAGAACTCCCCACGGCGAACCAGGGGGCTGACCGGCCACAACGGCCACGGTCGGTGCTCAGCGCACCACTTCGCGGTGTCCGGCGTCGAGGCGGCGGGTCCAGCCGCGCGAGTCGAGGTGTTCGAGCAAGGGGATGACCACACGCCGGGTGGTGCCCAGCGCCTGACGTGCGGCGCTGGTGGTGAACGGCTGGTCCAGGCCCGCGAGGGTTCGCATCGCCACCGCAGGTGCGGTGGGTGCCAGCACCACGTCCCCGAGGCGCAGCAGGCGGCCCAGGTGGTCCGCGGCGGCGAGTTCCTTGGCGCCGAGCCCGAGCGCGGCGAGGTCGTCGGCCTCGGGAGCCGCGAACGGCCTTGTCGCGAAACACTGTTCGAGGGCGCTGACCGCGTCCTCGGCGTCCCCGAGATCCCGGGTGCGCCCGGGCATCGAGAGCATTCCGTCGACGTCCTCGACCCCTGCCGCCTCGATCACCGGCGCGAGCAGGGCATCGGCGGGCAGATCGAGCCGATCGGCCACTTCCGCCCTCGGCAGTCCGGCGGCCAGCCGATCGCGCCGATGCGACTCCTCCACGGCGTCGCGCAATCGGACAGCCCATTGCCGCAGCGCGGTCGCGTCGACCCACAGGTCACCGACCACCCGGATGCCGGGAGGTGGCGTCGAGGCATCGTCGATCACCCCCAGTCGGCGCAGATGGGCGGCGGAGACGGCGCCGCGACGTGCCACCTCCGCCACCGGATCTCGGTGCGTAGCCATGTCCGCCAAGACGTTTCGGCGCCGGACGGCGTCCCCGCGACGTCGCAGCGGTGGCGGCTCGACGTCGAGCACCAACCCACCGCCGATCAGCCCGCTGCCGGGATCGCGCACCACGAAACGGTCGCCGACGACCATCGGTAGCGGTGCGTCGAGGAGTACCCGCGCATGGTCGACGCCGAACGGCCGCACCCGGGCCTGCCGCACCGCGGTGCCCACATGAATCGAAAGCCGTTGCGGCACTTCGGTGAACGCCGGACCGGCGGTTCGGCGCAGGTCGACGACGTCGCCCGTGTGCCACATGCCGGGAGTCAGCAGAGCATCCCCGCGGACGACCTCGGCCGCCGTGACGCCCCGCAGGTTGACCGCCACCCGGGTGACCGGTCCGACGCTGTCACGGGCGTTGTTCTCGCTCTGCAGACCGCGCACCCGAACCGGGCGGATGCCGTGTGCGGTGTGCAGGTCGAGGACGTCGTCGCGACTCACGGTGCCCGCCGACAGTGTTCCGGTGACCACGGTTCCGGCCCCGGTGACCGAGAACGACCGGTCGATCCACAACCGCACGGGGGCTGCGGGTTCGGCTGCGGGGCACGCGCCGAGAACACGGTCGAGGGTGGCGCGGAGGTCGTCGACACCGCGGCCGCTGAGCGCCGAGGTCACCACGACGGAGGCGTCGGCGAGTCCGGTGCCGCCGAGTTCGTCGCGCGCTTGCGCGACGACCCGGGCGATGCGTCCGGCGTCGGCCCGATCGGCCCGGCTGATCACCAGTACGCCACTCGAGATTCCCAGTGCGGCAACGGCATCCCGGTGATCCGACGACTGTCGGCGCCATCCCTCGTCGGCGGCCACGACGAACATCACCACCGGTGCCGGACCCAGCCCGGCGAGCATGTTGCCGAGGAAACGTTCGTGGCCGGGAACGTCCACGAAAGCCACGTCCTTACCGGAAGGCAGTGTGGTCCAGGCGAATCCGAGGTCGATGGTCAGCCCGCGTCGACGTTCCTCGGCCCACCGGTCGGGTTCGATCCCGGTGAGGGTTCGCACCAGCGCGCTCTTGCCGTGGTCGACGTGCCCGGCGGTGGCGACGACGTACACCTAGGAGACCTCGCCGCCGGCGGCCAGCGCCGCGCGCATCGCCGCGGCGAGGCGGTGGTCGTCGGCTTCGGGAACGCAGCGCGGGTCGATCAGGCAGGCGCCGTCGTGTACCCGCGGCAGCACCGCGGGGTCCCCGGTGCGCAGCAGGTGTGCCACGTGTTCGGGCAGTGCCACCGCCCACCCGGGCAGCGGTACGCCGGGTGCGCCGCCACCGCCCACCCGGCCGTCGTGCGCTACCACTGTGGCCTCGACCGCAATGGCCCCGACCGCAATGGCCCCGACGGATTCGGCGAGTCGCTCGGCCCTCGCCCGTAACGTCGCCGGGTCTGCGTGCAGATAGGCGGTCACCGGCGGCACGGGCCCGGAGAGGGTGGCCTCCATCGCCGCCAGCGCCAGCTTGTCTGCCCGCACGGCGCGCGCCAGCGGGTGTCGGGCGAGCTGCCCGACGAGGTCTGCGTCGCCGAGGAGGATGCCCGCCTGCGGTCCGCCGAGCAGTTTGTCGCCGCTGGCGATCACCAGGTCGGCACCCGCGGCGAGGGCGGATGCGGCGTCGGGCTCGTCGGGTAGCAGCGGGTCGGCGGCCAGCAGCCCGCTGCCCAGGTCGGCGACCAGAGGGACGCCGTGTTCGCTGGTCACCCCGGCGATCTCGGCGATGGTGGCCTCCGCGGTGAAGCCGCTGATCCGGTAGTTGCTGGGATGCACCTTGAGTACGCAGCCGACGTCGCCGCTCGCGATCGCGTCGGCGTAGTCACGCAGGTGGGTGCGATTGGTGGTGCCCACCTCGCGCAGTCGCGCACCGGTGGACGCGATGAGATCGGTGAGCCGGAACCCGGCGCCGATCTCGATCATCTCCCCACGGCTGATCACCACGTCGCGGCCGGCGGCCAGCGCCGTGGTGGCCAGTACGAGGGCGGCGGCCCCGTTGTTCACCATGAGGGCGTCCCCGGCGCCGCGACAGGCGCGCAGCAGTGCCTCTCGGGTGGCGGCACCGCGGCGCGACCGGGCACCGCTGCGCAGGTCGAGTTCGACGTCGACGTACCCGGCGGCGGCCTGCACCGCGGCGGTGGCGGCATCCGACAACGGCGCACGACCGAGGTTGGTGTGGATCACCACCCCGGTGGCGTTGAGGACCCGACGGCCGGTGGCGGCGGTGCGGGTGGCGAGTTCGTCCACCACGGTGGCCTCGACGCGTTCGGGGGCCAGTTCGCCGCGTCGGGCACGGTCCTGTACGTCGACGATGACGGACCGGACGGTCTGCGACCCGAGCCGGTGCGTGGCGTCGCGGATGTCGGCAACCGCGAGCAGCCGGTCGGTACGCGGGATGTGGCGTCGCGGATCGGTGCGCGTCACCTCCACCTCCTCGGCTCGACGGACAGTCCCCGTGACCTGCGCCGCGGCACTGTGGGGCGGCGCTGTGGCGGAGGCGGACGGGAATCGAACCCGCCAGACCGAGATACTCGATCTCCTCGGTTTTGAAGACCGGGGGGACCACCAGGACCCAGACGCCTCCCTGCCCGGTCCAACCTAGCCGAGCGCGATCCAACCTGGTCGAGCGCGGTCCACCCTGCCCGAGACGCCACTGTGCATGGTGGCGCTCGGGGCGATGGTTAGGCTCGGGCGGGTGAGCACTGTCGACAGCACCGATACCCTTCGACTCACCGCCTTCGCGCACGGTGGTGGCTGTGCGTGCAAGATCCCGCCCGGCGAACTCGAACAGGCGGTCGCAGGATTGACCGGCCAGACCGGGGAGCACATCCTCGTGGGACTCGACGACGGCGACGACGCTGCCGCCGTGCGCGTCCGCGACGATCTCGCGGTGCTCTCGACCGCCGACTTCTTCACCCCAGTCGTCGACGACGCCTACGACTGGGGCCGCATCGCCGCTGCCAACGCCCTGTCCGACATCTACGCGATGGGCGGTACACCGGTGGTGGCGATCAACCTGGTCGGGTGGCCGCGCGACGTGCTGCCGATGGAACTGATGACCGAGGTACTGCGCGGTGGGCTCGCGGTGGCGACGCAGGCGGGCTGCCCGGTGATCGGCGGGCACAGCATCGACGACCCGGAACCCAAGTACGGGATGGCGGTGACCGGCGTCGCCGACCCGCAGCGACTCATCCGGAACGATGCCGCCGCACCGGGTTTGCCGATCACCTTGACCAAGCCGATCGGCGTGGGACTGCTCAACAACCGGCACAAACGGACCAGGGAGGTGTTTGCCGCCGCCATCGAACTGATGACCACGCTCAATCGTGACGCCGCCGCGGCAGCGTTGTCGGCAGGGGTGGTGGCGGGCACCGACGTGACCGGATTCGGCCTGCTCGGTCACCTGCACAAGCTGGCGCGCGCCTCGGGAGTCGGCGCGGTGATCGACCATCGCGCCGTGCCGGTGGTCGACGGTGCGCGCGAGGCGCTGCGCGACGGATTCGTCTCCGGTGGCACGCGGCGCAACCTCGACTGGGTGCGCGATCACCTCACCCCCGGCCCGGGCATCACCGAGGAGGATCTCCTGTTGCTCGCCGACGCCCAGACCTCGGGCGGACTGCTGCTGGTGGGCGAGGTGCCGGGCTACCCGGTGATCGGTGAAACCGTGTCGGGCAGCGGAATACGGGTGCGCTGAGCAGTGTCGCGGTTCACTCGGCGGTGGTGATGGAGTCGTCGACGATCCCCGCCGCGCGTCGCTGTGCGAGACGCCGCTTCTGCGGTTCGATCGTGTAGCGCGGGTCCTTTGCCGATTCGATTCCGGCATGGAACACACCGAATCTCGTGCATGCCGACGCCGCGACCAGTGCGAGCCCGGAGGCCGCGGAGGCCAGTCGGGACCGTCTCCCCAGCACCGCACCCACTCCCCCGGCGACCGCGAGCACTTCGCTCATGCGCATCAGCGTGCCGGGCGTGCCGTGATGCAGCGGTTCGGCGGCCACCGGATCCATCCGGCGTTCCATCAGGCGGGTGGCGCTGATGTCGCCGACGACACCGAGCACGGCCAGAGTCCGTGCGGGAGCAGTCTGCTCGACCGGGGTGGTCACCAGCGCGAGTCCACTCGCGGCCAGGCTCGCCGAACTGACGAAGACGAATGGCAGATCGCGGTGCATCGCATTCCAGGTGGGTGTGGCGGTGTCGCTGAGCAGTACCGCGGTGTACACGGCCAGCAGCGATCCGAATGCACCGGCAGCCAGTCCCGCGGCCGGCTCCACAGTACGTAGCACCGGGCGTAACGGGCCGAGTGGAAGTCGTTCGCGCAGAAGACGATCGACATCGGCGGCGGCGGCAACACCCAGACCCCCGCCGAAGGCGGACAGAATCCACGAACCCACGCTCATCGGCGAGGTGATCTTGAAGGTGCGCAGCATGTTGTAGAAGCGGTCGGGTCGGCCGAGGTCGGCGACGAGTGCCACCGCACCCAGCCCGGTGGCGGCCAGTCCACCGATCCGGGCGTTGCGGCGCAACACATCCCGCCCGGTGAGCTGGGCACCGGCAGCGAGGATACCCGACCCGCCGGCCACGCCACCGAGGAACAGGTAGAGGGCCACCTCGTCACCCCACGGGGCCGGCTTGACCACCGGGTGCCCGTAATAGCCTTCCACTCTTTCGAATTCGACGTCGGGCACCATCGACATCTCGCGACTGCCGTCGCCACCGCCCAGAAATCCGGGCCGGCGCCGGCCGCGGCCACGTGTGCGGCGACGCCGGGGCGGTTCCGGCGGACGCAGCGAATCGTACTCGGACGTCATCGCGACCTCACCGTGCTCGTCCGGTGAGGAATGAGATCGCCGCGGCGGCAAGCATTCCGGCGGCGGCCACCCCGGCGCGCCGGTACATCGACATCAGGTCCGCGGTGCACACCCGCGGGTCCGGGGGCAAGCCGTACACCTCGGGTTCGTCGAGCAGCAGGAACACCGAACCGGTGCCGCCCACACCGTCGTTCGGGTTGGCGCCGTAGAGCCGGGCCTCGGTCATGCCCTGCGCGTGCAGCTGCGCGACACGTTCGCGCGCGGTGGCCACCATGCCGTCGTGGTCGCCGAACTTGATCGACGTGGTAGGGCATGTCTGGGCGCAGGCGGGCGTCTCGTCGTCGACGAGGCGGTCGTAGCAGAGCGTACACTTCTGTGCCACACCACGTTTGGGCACGGGCGGCTGCTCGCCCTTGCGCTCCCCCTCCCGGGTGGTGGGTTCGACGGTACCGTCTGAACGGCGTTCGACGACGCCGAACGGACATCCCGCGACGCAGGTGCCGCAGCCGTTGCACACGTCGTGTTGCACCACCACGGTGCCGAACTCGGTGCGGAACAACGCCCCGGTGGGGCAGACGTCGAGGCAGCCCGCGTGCGTGCAGTGCTTGCACACGTCCGAGGACATCAGCCACCGGAACTCGGGGGTATCGGGCGGCGTGGTGTCCCCCCGCTGGTCGAGCTTGTCGAGACCACCTTCGCCGACCCGCATCCCCGGCATCCCCGGCATCCCCAGCTCGATGAGCTCGCGTCCCGATTCCCGTGCCGCGTCGATACTTTCGCGGCCCTGTTCGATGAAGGCCACGTGCCGCCAGGTGCTGGCGCCGAGGGCGACGGTGTTGTCGTAGGACATGCCGGTCAGTTCCAGATCACCGTCGCGCGGGTTGTGGTTCCACTCCTTGCACGCGACCTCGCAGGCCTTGCAGCCGATGCAGATCGAGGTGTCGGTGAAGAATCCCTTGCGGGGGCGTTCGGCATCGCCCCAATGCGCGTCGCCGCTGGGGTCGGTGGGTCCCGACAGTTGGTGGCTCGTCACGTATACCCCTCGGCCTGTGGGTCGGTGATCCGGATGTTGTCGGTCTCGACGGTCACCCCGGCGCGCTGCTGATAGGAGCGCACCAGATCGAGCAGTGCCTGCCCCTGCGGTCTGCGCCCGGCGATCACGTCGCACGAGCCCACCTTGGATTCCTGGATCTGGACGTTGGGATCGAGTGTGACGCCGAGCAAATCGTTGGCGGCGTCACCACTGACCACGGCGTCGCTACCCACGCCCCAATGGTAGGGCAGACCCACCTGGTGAACGTCGCGTCCGTTGATCCGCAGCGCCGTCATCCGGTCGGTGACCAGCACGCGCGCCTCGATGGCGGCGCGCGGCGAGACGATGGTGGCCCATCCCTCGTTGACCAGCCCACGCTGCGCGGCGAGTTCGGGCGACACCTCGCAGAACATCTCGGGTTGCAGTTCGGCCAGGTACGGCGACCAGCGGCTCATGCCGCCCGCGGTGTGGTGTTCGGTGAGCCGGTAGGTGGTGAACACGTACGGGTAGACGTCGGCACCGGGCGCACCGGCGCTGGGTGCGTCGAGATTGTCGGTGCGCGCGAAGATGATTCGGGCGGGCGCCTGCTGTTGCGGGTAGAGCGCGTTGGCGACCGGCGATTCCTGCGGCTCGTAGTGTGCGGGCAGCGGGCCGTCGACGAGCCCCTTCGGGGCATACAGCCACCCCTTACCGTCGGACATCATGATGAACGGATCGGTGCCCGACAATGCTTCTGCACCACCGAGTTTCGGGTCCCCTGGCGCGTCGGGGGCCTTGTCGACGGGGAAATCGGGTACGTCGTCGCCGACCCAGCGGCCCTCGTCGGCGTCCCACCAGATGTACTTCTTGCGTTCGCTCCACGGGCGTCCCTGCGGGTCGGCGGAGGCACGGTTGTAGAGGATGCGCCGGTCGGCGGGCCACACCCAACCCCACTCGTGCTGACTGACCGAATCGCCGCCGTGCGGGACGCGGCGCGCCGCCTGATTGACCTTGCCGGCGTAGACGCCGGTGTAGATCCAGCATCCGCCCGCCGTCGAGCCGTCGGCCTTCATCTGGGTGTACGAGGTGAGTGCGTCACCCGCGTCGGGCCCCGACGTGATGTATCCGTTGATCTCTGCGAGCACCGACTCCGGTTCGGGATTGCCGTGCTCGTCGAGCTGATAGTCCCAGGTCATGTCGAGCAGCGGCCGGTCGCGCTCGTCGGTGGAGTCGGCCAGCCGTGCCCGGATGCGTCGGCCGAGTTCGTAGAAGAAGTCCAGTTCGCTCTGCGCCTGCCCGGGCGGGGCGACGGCCTGGTGTCGCCACTGCACCATCCGCTGGGTCTGGGTGAACGATCCGGCCTTCTCGACGTGCGTGGCCGCGGGCATGAAGAACACCTCGGTGCCGATGTCCTCGGTGCGCAGTTCGCCCGACGAGATCTCGGGCCCCTCCTTCCACCAGGTGGCCGACTCGATCATGTTCAGATCGCGCACCACCAGCCATTTCAGGTGACTCATCGCGAGCCGCTGCTGGCGGCCGTTGGCCGACCCGACGGCCGGGTTCTGGCCGAGCACGAAGTAGCCCTCGACCTCGTCGGCAAGCATCGACACCGTCGTCTGATAGGTGCCCGCGGGGCCGTTGAGCCGTGGCAGATGGTCGAAGCACCAGTCGTTCCCGGCGGTGGCGGCGTCACCGAACCACGCCTTGAGCAGGCTGATCATGTACGTGTCGGCGTACGCCCAGTACCCCTTCTCCGCCGGGGATCCGACGGCCCCGAGATAGTCGGCGAGGGTGTCGTGCTGCCCGACCGACGGCATCGGCAGGTAGCCGGGAAGCAGGTTGAACAGCGTCGGAATGTCGGTGGAGCCCTGGATGGACGCGTGGCCGCGCAGCGCCATGATGCCGCTGCCGGGACGCCCGACGTTGCCCATCAGCAACTGCAGGACGGCCGCGGTGCGGATGAACTGTGCGCCCAGGGTGTGCTGGGTCCAGCCGGTGGCGTAGCCGAAACACGTGGTGCGGTCGCGGCCCGAGTTGTCGACGATCGACTCGGCGAGGTAGGTGAAATCGTCGACGGAGATGCCGCACATGTCGCGCACCATCTCCGGCGTGTAGCGCGAGAAGTGCCGGGTGAGGATCTGGAACACGGTGTGCGGATCCTGCAGGGTCTCGTCGCGAAGTACGTCGGCGTGCTGCAGCGGCGGACCGCCGGAACCGTGCTCGTCGCCCGCCGCGCGACCGGAGGCCGACGCACCGTGTTCGTTTCGTGGGCTGTCGATGTTTCCGTCCTGCGCGTCGGCGTAGGCCCAGGTCGACGGATCGTACTGCCCGGTCTCGGGGTCGAAGCCGGAGAACAGGCCACCGAGATCCTCGGTGTCGCGGAAGTCGTCGTTGACGATGGTCGCCGCGTTGGTGTACGCCACCACGTAGTCGTGGAAGTACCTCTGGTGGGTGAGCATGAAGTTGATCAGCCCACCGAGCAGCACGACGTCGGAACCCGCACGGATCGAGATGTGCTTGTCGGCGTTGGCCGACGTTCGCGTGAACCGCGGGTCGACGTGGATCACCCGGGCTCCCCGGGCGCGTGCCTCGACAACCCACTGGAATCCCACCGGATGCGCCTCGGCCATGTTGCCGCCGATGAGCACGATGCAATCAGCGTTGGCCATGTCCTGCAGTGATTGCGTGGCGCCGCCGCGTCCGAACGAAGCCCCCAGACTGGGGACGGTTGCGGAGTGTCATATGCGGGCCTGGTTCTCGATCTGGATCGCACCGGCCGCGGTGAAGAGCTTCTTGATCAGGTAGTTCTCTTCGTTGTCCAGGGTGGCCCCGCCGAGCGAGGCGATCCCCATCGTCCGCCGTAGCCGGCGGCCCTGGTCGTCGACCTCCTGCCACGTACGGCGGCGGGATTCGACGAACCGGTCGGCGATCATGTCGATCGCGGTGTCCAGGTCCAGGTCTGTCCACTCGGTGGCGAAGGGCGCCCGATAGCGGATCTTCTTCTGGCGCAACGGATTGTTGACGAGCTGTTCGCTCGACGCCCCCTTGGGGCAGAGCCTGCCGCGTGAGATCGGTGAATCGGGGTCACCCTCGATCGCGACGACCTTCTCGTCGGTGACGTACACCTTCTGCCCGCACCCGACCGCGCAGAACGGGCAGACGCTTTGCACCACACGGTCGGCGGTGGCGGTGCGGGGTTCGATCGCGCGGGTGCGGGCCGACTGCACGGCCGGACCACGACCGAACTTGTCGCCGGTGCGCAACTGCCGGAACACCGGCCACTCCAGGGGGCTGAAGGAGGGCACGTTGCCGAGTCTAATCACGGACCGGTGTGCGGGCAGCTACTGCCGTAGATCGGTGCCGCCTGGTGACACTGATCTACGGCACAGCCGATACCGAGGATCAGACGGCGCCCTTGTCGGCGTCGCCGGCGGGCACCGCGCCGAACGTCTTGACGTCCAGCGGCGCGGCGAGCAGCGACCCGATGGCACCGCCGAGTTCGGCCAGGGCCGCACCCTTGCCATGGGTACCGAGGGCGTCGGCCGATGCCCACTTCTCGATCATCACCAGATCGGTGCCGTCGCCCGTCGCCTCGTGCAGGGCGTAGAGCTCGCATCCCGGTTCGGCGTGCACCTTGGGGATCGCCGCCAGGATGGCGTCGCGGACCTCCTGCTCGTGTCCGGGTTTGGGCGAGATGGTGGCGACGACGACCACAGCGGACATGGTGGCTCCTTCCGGTGACCGGCATCGACGCCGGCCCTGGCCAACCGTACGACGTAACCACTTGCAGCCGTCACGGATTCACGCAACCGGAGGTGCCCGCATCCGAATCGGTCAGGCCAGCAACCGCCACAGGCCGATGAGTCCCACCACCACGATCACGATGCGCAGCGCGGTCGGCGACAGGCGACGGCCGTACTTCGCGCCCACCACGCCGCCGACGAGCGAGCCCACCGCGATCACCGCGGCGGCCGGCCACACGATCCGGTCGAATGCCACGATCGTGTAGGTGACGGCGGCGACGACGTTCACGATCAGTGACAGCAGATTCTTCGCGGCGTTCACCCGTTGCAGATCGTCGGGGGCGATGATCCCGATCGCGGCGATGAGCAGGATTCCCTGGGCGGCGGTGAAGTAGCCGCCGTACACGCCGATCAGGAACGTCGCCAGGGTCAGCGCCCCGACGCGGGCCGGCGTCAACGGAAACGCCTCGGCCAGTGACCGGTTCGGGTCCGCAGACTTGCCGCCCAGGGCTCGCCGCAACGCCCACCGCTGGATGTAGGGCTGTGCCACCACCAGGATCAACGCGCCCACCAGCAGCACCGGAACCACCGACTCGAACACCTTCTCGGGAAGGTTCAGCAGCAGATAGCACCCGAGGAGTGCACCGAAGAACGACGCGGGGATCTGCCAGCGCAGCCGCGGCCACTGCCCCTCGAGCTCCCTTCGGTACCCCCACGTCCCCGACACCCCGCCTGCGACGAGCCCGATGGCGTTGGAGATCGTCGCCGACACCGGCGGCACCCCGAAGGCCACCAGCGTGGGGAAGGTGATCAGGGTGCCGCTGCCGACGAGCGCGTTGATGGCTCCGGCGCCGAAACCTGCGGCGGCTACCGCTATCAGCTCCCAGGGCGACATCGTCTCAGCATGCCGCACACGCTCCCGGCATGACGAAGCGCCTTGCCGCGCGCAGGCCGGTGGAGGTGTTAGTGGTCGACGACGGACGCGGGGGCGGACGCGGCGACCGGGAGCGCCAATGCGTCGACGGCCTCGATGAACGGCGGGATGAACCTCTCGGCGCCCAGCACGCAGCAGGCGTGGCCGCCGTCCACGTCGAACCGGCGCGCGCCGGGGATGCCGTCGACCAGCAACTGCTGTCGCTCGGGTTCCACCACCCGGTCGTGCACCGACACCACCACGGAGGTCGGCACGTCGATGTCGGCCAGCCACGGTTGCGAATCGAAGCGGCCGAGCCCGGCGCCGAAGTCGCCGGCGTGCGACAGCGGAGTGGACAGGAACTGTCGCATCGCCCAGATGGAGGGATGCGATGCGGGCGCGTCGAGCGCGCGGTCCGACGGTCGCGGCAGCGCTTCGTAGATCGGCCGCAGGACCCGGCCGATGCGCTCGTCGCGGCTGCGGCGTTGCCGATCACGTTCGCTGAAGTACGGGCCGGTGGAGCACAACACCAGCCCGGAGACCCGTTCGGGGTGACGTTGCCAGACGAGCTGGGCGATACCGCCGCCCATCGAGAATCCCGCGGCGGCGAAACGCTCGATGCCCAGCGCGTCGGCCAGCCCCACCACGTCGTCGGCGCAATCGAGCAGATCGAACCCGCCCACCTGGATTCCCCGGCCGTGCCACCGATGGTCGAGCGTGATGACCCGGTAGCGCGAGTTGAGTTGCGGGATCACCGGATACCAGCAGAGCAGTCCGGTGGTGAGCACCGAGTGCAGCAGGAAGACCGCGGGCGCATCGCGCGGGCCGGAATCGGTGACGAACGTGCGTCCGCGTCCGTGGATCTCCACCATGGCGCCGGCCGGCAGATCGCGGACCGGGTAGGGCTTGATCACGTGCCCGATGGCGCGCCGAGCGCGTCGACCCGGCGACACTCCTACGCCCTCGATCCTGTCGCTACCCACGAGGTCAACCGTACGGGAGACGACTGAGAGCGGGCTGGGTCGAACGGCCCGATCGGCCCGCCGACCACGTCACATCGACTGGGCTCAGCGGACCGGGGTACTGAACAGATGCCGTTCGTCGGGCACACCGGTCTCGGTCATCGCGAGCACACGGGCCACGTTCTCGTGGTCGTAGCCGGTCCACCGCGTCTGATGCTGGCGCTGGTACTCCGACCACGACGGCACGATGAACTGCTCGACGAATCTGTTCGCCTCATCGGCGCTGCGGTAGAGCCGCCAGTTGCGGGCGCCGGTGCGGCGCCGCGACCGCGCCACCGCGGGCATCGCCGAGAGGAAGTCGGGCTGCCGCGACGGCGGCACGTCGTAGCGTGCGATCACCTCGACCGGGCCGTCGCGCGGCTCCGGCTCGAAGATGAGGGTGGGCACCGGCCATGCCATCGACAGTTCCCGGTCGAGGGTGCCGGTGGCCGGATGCAACGGGAGCACTCGCACGCTGGCCGCGGTGAGCACCAGTGCGACACCCGCGATGACCAGTGCCCACCGGGTTCCGAGGTGGCTGCCGAGTGCCCCCCACAGCAGCGCGCCGATGCCCTGTGACCCCATGAAGACCAGCAGGTACGCCGACATCCCGCGGGCACGCACCCACTGCGGCAGGGTGAGCTGGGTGGCCGCGTTCAGCGAGGTGAGAGTGACGATCCAGGCGATCCCGGCCGGCACGAACAGCACGAGTGCCGCCCACATCGGAAGGGTCACCGCGCCGATGGTGGCGATACCGAACAGCAACGCCGACGACGAGAGCAACACGTTGGGGGCCAGATGGTCACGCAGCCACGGCATCAGGGCCACCCCGACGAGCGCACCGATCCCCAGCACGCCCAGGACCAGGCCGTAACCCGTCGATCCGAGGTGGAAATAGTCGCTGACCACCAGCGGCAGCAGCGCCCACAACGCCGACGCGGGCACCGCGAACAGTGCCGATCGCAGCAGGATGCGGCGCACGATGGGTGCCGCCACCACGTACCGCAGACCCGCCGCCATCGATTCGGCGAGATGTTCGGGTTCCACCTGGGACTGCGCCGTCGGCCGGTGCCAGGCGAGCAGCGCAACGACCACGGCCAGATACGACGCGGCGTTGAGCGCGAACACGGTCCCGGCCCCGCCGGCGGCGAAGAGGAGACCGGCCAGCGCGGGGCCGATCGCCCGCGCCGCATTCACCGAAACGCTGCCCAACGATGCCGCGTCGGGAATCTGTTCGCGCGGCACGAGTTCGGGAGTGATCGCCTGGAAGGCCGGCGACGAGAGCGCCGCTCCCACCCCGAGCAAGAAGGTCAGGATGAGCAGGCCGGCGGTGTCGAGGTGCCCGGTCCAGGCCAGCACCGCCATCACCGCACCGATCACCGCCGAGTACACCGACATCACCACCAGCAGCCACTTGCGGTCGAGGATGTCGGCGAGCACCCCGGCGAGCAGCGAGAACAGCAGGGTCGGTAGCAGGCTCGCGGTCTGTACCAGCGAGATCGCCGTCGGCCCGGCGTGGTTTTCCACCAGGAACCACTGGGCGCCCACGGTCTGCATCCACAACCCGACGTTCGAGACGAGTTGCGCGATGAACAGATTGCGGAACGTTGCGTTCCGGAGCGGCTCCCACGCTGACGCCATGTGTGCTCCCGTCGGTTCGAGGTGAGTCCCACCTTGCCGGTTTTCGCGGCGACGGTCATCTCCACCGACACCGGTTGTCGCCGAACCGGGATCGAGTGTGATCCAGATCATGAGATGCTGATCACATGATTGAGGTCGATCGCCCCAAGATCGAGGGCTCGATCGCCGTCGAGGATGGTCGCGGCGGTCACCGGCGGATCGGCTTCGCGGAATACGGCTGCCCGTCGGGGCGTCCGTTCGTCTGGCTGCACGGCACCCCGGGTGCCCGCCGGCAGATCCCCACCGAGGCCCGACGCCACGCCGAAACGTGCGGTATCCGGCTCATCGGCCTCGACCGGCCCGGGGTCGGATCATCCACCGCCCACCGATACCAACGCGTCTACGACTTCGTCGACGACCTCACGCAGGTCGTCGACGCGCTCGGCGTCAACGAGTTCGCGGTGATCGGCGTGTCCGGCGGCGGGCCCTACGCGCTGGCCACCGCCCACGCGTTGGGCCCACGCGTCTGCGCGGCAGGCGTCGTCGGGGGTGTCGCACCCACCGTCGGACCGGAGGCCATCGCCGGTGGCGTGGTGGGCGTGACCCGGCACCTGGCGCCGCTCGTGTCGGTGGCGGGTGCCCCGGTGGGCCGGACGATCAGCACGGCGCTGCGTTTCGCCCGACCCATCGCCGAGCCGTGCATCATGCTCTACGGCCGGTTCTCGCCCGTCGCCGACCGCGAACTCCTCGCCCGCCCAGAGTTTCGCGCCATGTTTCTCGACGACCTGCTCAACGGCGGCAGCCACCGGATGGAGGCCCCGTTCACCGACGTCGTCGTGTTCGCCCGGGACTGGGGATTTCGCGCCGCCGACGTCAGCACACCGGTGCGCTGGTGGCACGGCGATCACGACCACATCGTGCCGTTCGCCCACGGCGAGCACGTGGTGTCGCTGCTGCCCGACGCCAAACTGTTCACGCTGCACGGGGAAAGCCACCTCAGCCCGTTCGGCATGGCCACCGAGGTGCTCGACGAACTGCTCGCGGTGTGGCAACAGGGTCGGGTCGCCGGCGTGGAGCAGCGCGGACCACAATGAGGTCATGACGCAGGAGTCCCCCGAGGTGGTGATCCGCGAGCTGACCACGAACGACGACCTGGTCGCGCTGAGCAGGATCTTCGACGACGTGTGGCATCCCGATCCCGGTAATCGTCCGGTGAGCACCGACATGCTGCGGGCGCTGTCACATGCGGGCAACTACGTGGCGGGCGCGTTCGTCGGCGGCCGTTTGGCCGGCGGCAGTGTCGCCTTCTTCGCGGCGCCGGTGGGCGAGGTGCTGCACAGCCACATCACCGGGGTGTCGCATCTCGGCCGCGGCCACCGCGTCGGGTTCGCACTGAAGATGCACCAGCGCGACTGGGCCCGTGCCCGCGGTATCGGTGCGATCACCTGGACCTTCGATCCGCTCGTCGCCCGCAACGCCTACTTCAACATCGCCAAACTCGGGGCCCGCCCGACGCGCTACTACCGCGACTTCTACGGCGATGTCGGCGATGAACTCGGCGGCACCGACGAATCCGACCGGGTGCTGATGTACTGGCAGCTCGACGACACTTCGGCAAGCGAACCCGAGGCGCCCGATGTCTCGACCCTGCGTGCGCAGGGCGCCGCCGAGGCCATCGATCTGACCGATCCGTCGCACCCGCGGGCCACCGGCGCGGTGGCGGCACCGGAGACAACAGTGGTGGTGGCTGTACCCGCCGACATCGAGGAGATGCGTCGGCGGCATCCGCTCGAGGCGTCGCGGTGGCGCAGTGCGCTGAGAGATGGACTCTCCCCGCTACTCGCACCGGCCGGTGCGGGTGTTCGCCCGGTGCGGTTCTTGCGCACGGGCCATTACGTGTTCGGTCCCGAAGCCGCCACCGACACGGCGGGTTCGGTGGCATGAAACCGGTCGGCTTCGAACTGCGCCGCGTCGACCTGCCGTTGGTCAGTCCGTTCCGGACGTCGTTCGGCATCGAATACAGCCGCAACGCGCTGCTGGTGCGGGCGGTCACCGACGCCGCCGAGGGCTGGGGCGAATGCGTCACCATCGACGATCCGATCTACTCCGAGGAATACACCGACGGGGCGATCGACGTGCTCCGCCGATTCCTGCTCCCCGCAATATTCGACGCCGGCGACATCACCGCGGCGCAGGTGGCCCCGCTGCTGCGACACATCAAAGGACACCGCATGGCCAAGGCCGCCCTGGAGGCGGCGATCCTCGACGCCGAACTGCGAGAGGCCGGTATGGCACTGGCCGCACGGCTGGGCGCCACCGCGTCATCGGTACCGGTGGGTGTATCGGTGGGCATCAAGGACCGCATCGACGACCTGCTCGCCGAGGTCTCCACCCACATCGAGAACGGTTATCACCGCATCAAACTGAAGATCGAACCCGGATGGGACCTCGACCCGACCCGCGCGGTACGGGAGCGGTTCGGCGACTCGATCGCCCTGCAGGTCGACGCCAACACCGCCTATGGTCCCGCCGACATCGGGCACCTGGCGAGACTCGACGACTTCGAACTGCTCCTCGTCGAGCAGCCCTTCGACGAGGAGGACCTCCGCAGCCACATCCGGCTGCGTGAGGTGTCGCGCACCCCGGTGTGCCTGGACGAATCGATCGTCTCCGCGCGCTCGGCGGCCGAGGCCATCACGCTGGGCGCCTGCGACATCGTGAACATCAAACCGGGACGCGTGGGCGGATACCTCGAGGCGGCCCGCGTGCACGACGTCTGTGCGGCACACGGCATTCCGGTGTGGTGCGGCGGAATGGTGGAGACCGGGGTGGGTCGCGCCGCCAATCTCGCATTGGCGGCGATGCCGGGATTCGTTCTGCCCGGCGACATCTCGGGCACCGACCGGTATTTCGCCCGCGACATCACCGCACCGTTCGTGGCCGCCGGCGGGCGGATGTCGGTGCCCACCGGGCCCGGAATCGGCATCACCCCCGACCCCGACGCGCTGACCGACCTGACGGGCTGGAGCGAGTGGGTGCGGCGGTGAGCGCCGCGATCGACATCACCGGACACCGCCAGCGCGAGGCGTGGGCACAGAAGGTTCTCCCGCCGGTCGAGGAGGTCCGGCCCGGACTGTGGTCGATCCCGGTCCCGATGCCGCGAAATCCGTTGCGCTACATCCTCGTCTACGCACTCGCGCTGCCCGACGGGTCGCTCGCGCTCATCGACACCGGATGGAACACCGACGAGGGCTGGCGGCTGTTGGTCGACGGTGTGCACGCGACCGGTCACGACCTCTCCGACATCTCCCATGTGTTCATCACCCACCTGCATCCCGATCACTTCGGCAACGTGCCGCGGCTACTCGAGCACACCGACCCCGTCCTGGGCATGCACCGCAACGATGCGCGGCACCTGCAGCACCGTGACGACGACGCGATCGAACGGGAAATCGCCTCTGCTGTTGACGATCTCGAGATGCTCGGCGCGCCGACCGACGTGGCCGACCTCAGCATGCGGCTGTTCGTCCGGCTTCCCAAGGATCGTCGGATCGACGTGGAACTCGACGACGACGATCCGCTCGACCTGCCCGGCTGGAACCTGAGGACGGTGTGGACACCCGGGCACACGGCGGGGCACCTCTGCTTTGCCGACGACGCCGCGAACGTGGTGTTCACCGGTGATCATCTGCTGCCGCGAATCAGCCCGAACGTCTCGGCGAGCCCGTTCTCCTCGCCGAGTCCGCTCGCGGAATACCTGATCTCGTTGGCGCACACCGAACATCTGCCCGACCTCGAGGCACTGCCGTCACACGAGTACCGATTCCGTGGACTCGCGACGCGGGTGGGCGCGTTACTGGCCCATCACGAGGAACGGCTGACCGAGATCACCGAGGCGATCGCCGCGTCACCGGAGTCCACCGCGTGGGAGGTCACGCGTTCGGTCACCTGGTCTCGTCCGTTCGGGGAACTGTCGATCGGGCTGGGCCGGATGGCGCTGCGGGAGACCGCCGCCCACCTCACCGTGCTCGCGGAGCGCGGAGTGATCGAGTCGCACGGCGAGGTGCCAGTGCGCTGGTCGATCCGGACCGAGCAGTCCCCCGCCGCGCCTCACCGCCCGGACAGCTGATCGAGCCAGGCCCGCGCGGACGCATCCGACGGCGAACGCCAGTCACCGCGCGGCGACAGCGAACCACCCGAACCGATCTTGGGCCCGTTCGGCATGGCGGTGCGTTTGAACTGGTTGCCCATGAAGCGTTTCAGGAACACCGACAGCCACCGCTCGATGGTCTGCGCATCGTAAGAGTTACGACGATCGGTGGCGATCAGATCGGACCACGGGCCGCGATCCGGATCACCCCAGGCCTGCCGCGCGAGATAGGCGACCTTGGTGGGCCGGAAACCGAAGCGCGTCAGGTGATACAGGAAGAAATCGTGTAGTTCGTAGGGCCCGACGGCGTCCTCGGTGCTCTGGACGACGCCGTCGGCACCGGGTGGCACGAGTTCGGGGGTGATCACGTCGTCGAGGATCTCGGCGAGCACATCGGACGTCTCCGTGGAGTACTCGCCCACCGTGATCATCCACCGGATCAGATGCTGGATCAGGGTTTTCGGCACCGACGTGTTGACGTTGTAGTGCGACATCTGGTCGCCCACACCGTAGGTACACCAGCCCAACGCCAGTTCGGACAGGTCGCCGGTGCCCAGCACGATGCCGCCGTGATGATTGGCGAGACGGAACAGATGCGAGGTACGCTCACCGGCCTGCACGTTTTCGAAGGTCACGTCGTAGAGCGGCTCCCCGTTCGCATACGGGTGCCCGATGTCGGCGAGCATCTGCTCGCACGACGGACGGATGTCGAGTTCGCTGCCGCTGACCCCCAGCGAATCCATCAGCACGTGCGCACGGCGCAAAGTGGCTCCGCCGGTGGCGAATCCGGGCATCGTGTAGGCGAGGATGTTGGCGCGTGGCAGGCCGAGGCGATCGAAGGTGTCCACCGCCACCAGCAGTGCGAGCGTCGAATCGAGTCCGCCGGAGACACCGATGACCACCTTGTCGATGCCGGTGGCGCGCAACCGCGCGGCCAGTCCCTGCACCTGGATGTTGCGCACCTCGCGGCACCGTTCGTCGCGGTCGGCCGCACCGGCAGGCACGAACGGGAACCGCGGTACCGTGCGGCGCAACTCGTCGTCGGTGCCGAGGTTTCCGAAGTCGAAGTGTATGCGGCGCAACGACTTCAACCGCTGCGCATGATCGCCCACCTGATCACCGAAGCTGCTCATCCGGATTCGCTCCTGCCGTAGGCGATCCAGGTCGACGTCGGCGACGATCAGCTGCTCGTTCGGCGCGAACTGCTCGCTGCGTGCGAGCAGGGTCCCGTTCTCGGCGATCAGCGCGTCGCCGTCCCATGCCAGATCCGTTGTGGATTCCCCGTATCCGGCTGCGACGTACACGTAGGCGGCGATGCACCGCGCGGAGATCCCGGCACACAGGTCGCGTCGGTAGGCCTCTTTGCCGATGGTGACCGGACTGCCGGAGAGATTGGCCAGGACGGTGGCACCGCCGAGAGCCGCCCACGTGCTCGGCGGGATCGGCACCCACCCGTCCTCGCAGATCTCGACATGCAGGGTGAAACCGGGAATGTCGCCCGCCTCGAACAGCAGGTCGGTGCCGAACGGCACGTCGGCGCCGAACAGCGCCACGGTGTCGAGCGGGGTGTCGCGGGCGGCCGTGAAGTACCGCTTGTCGTAGAACTCGCGGTACTCGGGCAGATATGCCTTGGGCACCACCCCGAGCACGGCGCCGTCGTGGATCACCGCGGCGCAATTGAACAGACCGTTGCCCACCACCAGTGGCAGCCCCACCGCGATCACCGGGGCCAGTCCGCGACTGGCGTCGACCACCGCGGCCAGAGCGGTCAGCGACGCCTCGATGATCGCGTCCTGTTGCACGAGGTCGTCGATGCTGTAGCCGCTCAGTCCCATCTCGGGGAACACGACGAGTGCGGCACCGGCCGCCGCGGCACTGCGCATCAGGCCGATCGTGGCCTGCGCGTTGGCCGCCGGATCGGCTATCGAGACGACCGGCACCGCACCGGCGACGCGCGCGAATCCGTGATCGTAGATGGACACGCCACTCAGCCTAGATGGCCATGCGGTCCGGGTCAGTCGCCACACACCTCGAGCAGTGTCTTGAGCTGCTCGTCGAACGCGTTCGCGATGGCGGCGACGTCGGGAACCTGGTCGGTGCACGACAGGATTCCGATGTTGAGCATGCCGCCGACGGAGAACACCGTGATGTTGAGTCCGAGCCCATGGAAGATCGGACCGAGCGGATAGATCGCGGTGACCCTGGCCCCGCAGAAATACACCGGCACGTCGGCACCGGCGACGTTGGAGACGGTGACGTTGTAAATGGGCGGATGCTTGAGCGCGAACTTGCGGTCGCCGTAGAACTTCATCAACGACGACATGGTGGCGCCGGGAGCGAACTGCGCCCACGCACGCATGATGTTGGCGTCGATCTCGGCGTGATGTTCCTTGGAACGCCGGGAGAGTTCCGCGGCGCGTTCCACCCGCTCCACCGGATCGGCGATGTCGGAGGGCAATTGGGTGAACATGCCCGACACCTTGTTGGTGCCCTCCACCATGATCGTGGTCTCGTCGGATCCGTGCACCGACACCGGCACCATCGCGATCAGCGGCCGCTCGGGCAGTTCGTCGTGGGACAGCAGATAGTCGCGCAGCGCCCCGCCGGTCATCGCGAGCACCACGTCGTTGACCTTGACCCCGAAACGGTTCTTGACGCGCTTGACGTCCGACAGCGACACCTGCGTCAGCGCGACCGACCGGTGCGGGGTGATCGGCCCGTTGAACCGTGTGCGCGGAGCCTGGAACGGCGCGGGCATCGCCGACTGCGACCGGGCGCGCCGCGCCCACTCGAACGGGATCGCCAGGGTCGGCGGCAGCAGCCGGGCCATCGCCACCGGGCGCTGCAGGAAATAGTGCAACGCCCCCGCGACGGCGAGCGCGGCGTGCGAACCGCCACCGGCGTTCTTGCGGACCAGTTCGGGATCGAGGTCGGTCTCCGTCGGCGAGATGGAGCACAGCTGAGCCAACACCTCCGCGCTGCCGACACCGTCGACCGCGGCGTGGTGCATGCGCAGCATCACCATGATGCGGCCATTGGCGAGTCCTTCGATGACCCAGAGCTCCCACAGCGGCTTGGCGCGGTCGAGGGTTTGGCCGGCGAGGTGACCGATGAGCTCGTCGACCTCGGCGGTGCCGCCGGGAGCGGGTACGGCCACCCGGTGCACGTGCCGATCGATGTCGAAGTGTGTGTCCTCGACCCACACCGGGTGATCGATGTTGAGCAACGAGTTGTCGAGCTTGCGCCGGAACTTCGGTGTGGCCCGCACCAGCCGGCCCATCTCATCACGGAGCCTGCCGAACGAGTAGCCGCCCGGGATCGTGGACGGATCGACTTCGAGAAGTCCCACGACGTGCATCAGCTGCGAGCGCGTCTCCATGTAGAGGAACGAGGCATCCAGCCCACTCAACCGCTCCATCGACGAACCTCCACCTCACGACATGTGCGCGCCATCGCCCACACATTCATCATGCTCCCGGCCATGGTGCCGCCCAGCAGACTATCGGGGCAACGAATTGGCGAGGTCGAGAAGTTCCTTCGAAGTCATTGTCGAGGTCACACCCTTCATCGCGATCACCGCCAGGCGGCGGGCGGGGTCGTCGAACTTGACGTAGATCGATCCATCACCCGGCACGACATAACCGGTGCCCTGGTTCCACTTGATCGGTGTGCCGGTCTCGGCGAACTGTGACAGCGCTCCGTCGAGGCCGTCCTTGTCGTCGAACCAGAACACATGCATCGCGATCGTGAGTCCCGGATCGGCGCACCGGATACGCAGCTTGGTCCAGACCTCGCCGACCCCGGATTCGCTGGGGCCACGTTCCCCTCGCACCGGGTTCAGCATCCACAAACACGTCAGGTCATCCCAGCCCTTGGCGTCGGGTGCCTGCGGCAGCAATGCGGGGAACTCCGCGATCAGCGGTGCGTACAGACCCCATCCCTGCCCGGCGTCGATCGTGCGCGACTCACCGGGCGCCGACACGGCGTCACGGCGCACGGCCTGCACCCGGTAGGTGTGTGCACCCGCGGTGACCGTCTGATCCACGGCCTTGGTGTCCTTGCCGTCGTAGACCACGACGTCACCACGGACCAGCTGGTAACCGTCGGCCCCGGCGACGGGTTGCCACGTCGCGGTCACCTGCCCGGTACCGCGGGTGAGCTGCAGTCCGGTGGGCGACGCGGGCGCGTCGACGGCGCCGAGGCTGCGGGTCACCAGGAAGCCGCCCACCAGGGCGATCACCGCCAGCGCCGCGATCAGCGTCCACGGCAGCCACCGCAAACGCCGACGACGCGGTGCGGAGGGGCTGGTCATCGTCGGTGACGGGTAAGGGGCATGGCTCATCAGAACGGCAACCTCGCCAGGATGTCGCCGGCCTGTGCGGGCGTGCCCTTGTCCAGGTCCACCTGGACGTAGGTGCGGGTGCGCGGACCGGTGGAGAAGGTGAAGACCGCGGTGGCGCCCGCGGGATTCTGCACCATCGGGCGCAGGGTGCGGGTACCCACGGTGCCCTGCGAGGTGGTGTACGTCGTCCCCGGGTTGCTGCCGACGATCATCACTTTGGCCGCCGACCGGGTCTCGTCGGCGGTGGCATACCCGTAGATGGTGACGGTGTAGGTGGTGAGATCGCCGTCCATCTTCTTGCAGATGATCGACTGCTGGGTGGTGTCGAAGGACAGCGAGCCGCTGTCGCCGAAGCAGCTCAGCTTGTCGAATCCGTTGGTGCTCAACGGACTCGAGGGCACGAGGTCGGGATAGAGGTCGGCGATCCACTGCAGGCCACGCCATGTGAGGAACACCGTCACCGGCGCCGAGGCCAGTGAGAAGCCCGAACCGGAACCTCCCGTCCGACGGGCCGCCACCGAGTAGGAGTACGTCCCGGGCAGCGGGAGCGGCACCGCGTAGGAGGTGGCCGGACCGCTGTAGATCACCGTGTCGTTCTGCTTGACGATGTAGTCGGTGGCCCCGTCCACCGCGTTCCAGGCCAGCGCCACCGCCTGCTTGTTCACCGTCGCGTCGGGCCGGTCGGGCGCGGCCAACGCCGCGCCGGAGTTCTGCAGGAGACCTGCGCCGACGCCGACGAGCGCGGCGAGCAGCACCAAGACCGGTCCGAGAACCGCGGCGCGCCGATACCACGGTCGGGGGCGGTCGGCGGGAGGAACTGTGGCCGGCTGAACTGTGGCCGGCTCATGGTGAGGGTTCGGCACGTGCTGGTGCCGCGGCGGATGCTGCATCAGCCGGGGCGGCGGTTGCGGCATCGGGTGCGCCCGCTGGATCGTGTCCGGACCCGGCATCCCCGGACCGTGCATGGTCGGTGGTGCCGTGGTCTGTGGTGCCGTGGTCTGTGGTGCTGTGGTCTGCGGTGCCGTCATCGGGCGCGGCGGGGCGGCGCCCACGAGCGTGTCGCGGGTGTCGAAGGCTCCGTGCAGGGCCGACGCGAACTCGCGGGCGCTGCCGTACCGGTGTGCGGGGTCCTTGGCGATCGACCGGCGCAGGACGTCGTCGACCGCGGGCGGCAGCCCTCGGTTTCGGGTCGTCGCCCGGGGCGGCTCGGCGAAGATGTGCGCGCTCATCAGGCCGTGCAGCGTCGGGGCGTCGAACGGCGGCGCGCCGGTGAGGAGTTCGTATGCCGTGGCGCCGAGCGAATAGATGTCGCTGCGCGCGTCGAGGCGTCGTCCCTCGATCTGTTCGGGCGAGGAGTACCGCAGCGTGCCCACCGTGGTGCCGGTACCGGTCAGCGAGGTCGCCTCGTCGAAGGCCTGCGCGATGCCGAAGTCCGTGAGTTTCACCGAGTCCGGTTGGAAGCGGCTCTCCCCGGGCGTGACCAGGATGTTGGCCGGTTTGATGTCGCGGTGCATGACGCCGCGACGATGTGCGGCGTCGAGTCCGGCGGCGACCCCGCCGATGATCGCCACCGCCAGCCGGGGGTCGAGGGCCCCGTGGTCCTCCACCATCTGCGCGGCGTCGGTCCCGGGGACGAACTCCATCGCGATCCACAACTGGTCGTCGACCACTCCCCGGTCGTAGACGGCGACGATGTTGGGGTGCTGCAGCGGCGCCACCAGATCGGCCTCGCGCTCGAACCGCGCACGAAACACCGGGTCGGTGGCGTGCGCGGAGCGCAGGATCTTGAGCGCATCGGCCCGCGGGAGTCGCGGGTGGGCAACCTTGTAGACCTCGCCCATGCCCCCGGTACCGAGGACCGCGAGCACGCGGTAGCCCGCGATCACATCCCCGACCTGATACATCTGCTCTCTCCGCCACGACCGCGCCGACCACGCGCTTCGTCGCGCATGGTACCGAGTACACGGTCGCACATGCGAGTTCCGTCCGATCTCGCGAACCGCATCTCTACCGAACCGCATCGCGGCGGCCCGTCGGGTCTCTACCATCGGGCTCGTGCCGACCGAGAACCCCGTGGGTGCCCACGTCACGGCAGACGAGCTCGACGAGGCGTTCGGTGAGTTCGCCTCCACCGTGTCGGGCATCGCGACGTCGAGGAACTGGGACCGATTCGCCGACCTGTTCACCCCCGATGCCGTCTACGTCGAGCACGCGATGGGCACGATGCACGGGCGCGCCGAGATCGGCGAGTGGATCGTCCGCACCATGACCACGTTCCCGGGCAGCCACATGACCTCGTTCGATCCGCTGTGGCACGTCGTCGACCCACCGACCGGGCGGGTGATCTGCGAGATCGACAATCCGATGCGCGACCCGGGCGACGGGAGCGTGATCACCGCCACCAACATCACGATCCTCACCTACGCCGGCGACGGCTTGTGGCGGTGCGAGGAGGACGTCTACAACCCCCTCGAATTCGGCGTCGCAGCGATGCGGTGGTGCCAGAAGGCGCAGGCACTCGGTACGCTCGACGCAGCGGCAAACACCTGGATGCAGACCACCGGCCGAGCATTTGGCCGGGTTCGGTGAGAACGTCGTCGAGAACAGGGGTCGGGACCGGCCGCGGTCGTAACATCGAGGCGCGAGGTTACGTCACCGTAGGTGAGCACTTGGGGTTGCATGGCTTGTGCCGTAACCTAAAGCACTGATCAATCCATGTCGGTCGATACACCGCGAATGACATGTGAGAACTTCGGAGGACATCAATGGCACGTGAACTGACACAGCTCGAACTTCTCCAGGAGTTGGCACCGGTCGCCGAGGACAACGTGAACCGGCACCTGAAAATCGCCAAGGACTGGAACCCGCACGACTATGTCCCGTGGGACGAGGGCCGCAACTACGCCGCCCTCGGTGGCGTGGACTACGACCCCGAGCAGTCGCAGCTCGACGAGGTCGCCAAGGCCGCGATGATCACCAACCTGCTGACCGAGGACAACCTGCCGTCCTATCACCGGGTGATCGCCGACAACTTCTCGATGGACTCGGCGTGGGGTCACTGGGTGGGCCGCTGGACGGCCGAGGAGAACCGCCACAGCATCGTGATGCGCGACTACCTCGTGGTGACCCGCGGTGTGGATCCCGCCGCACTCGAGGCCGACCGCATGGTGCACATGACCAACGGCTATTCGCCGGAGGCCGCCGCGGGCGACCGCGTCGAGGAGATGATGGCCAAGGGCGGCGACATGGGATTGCTGCACTCCGTCGCCTACGTGACGTTCCAGGAGCTCGCCACCCGCGTGAGCCACCGCAACACCGGCAAGGCCTGCAACGACCCCATCGCCGACAAGATGCTCCAGCGCATCGCCGCCGACGAGAACCTGCACATGATCTTCTACCGCAACATCTGCGGAGCGGGTATGGACGTGTCGCCGGATCAGACGTTGCGCGCGGTCACCGACATCGTGACCAACTTCCAGATGCCCGGCGCCGGGATGCCCAACTTCCGCCGCCACGGCGTGCTGATGGCCAAGCACGGCATCTACGACCTGCGCCAGCACCTCGAAGAGGTCATCATGCCGGTGCTGCGTAAGTGGGACGTGTTCAACCGCGACGACTTCGGCCCCGAGGGCGAGCAGACCCGCGAGGAACTGTCGACCTTCCTCGAGCAGCTCGAGAAGGACACCCTGCGCTTCGAGGAGATGCGCGACCGCGCTCTCGCCCGTGAGGCCAAGAAGCGGGAGCGGCAGGCATCCTGAGCACCGTCACCACCCCAACCACCCGACCGGCGTCTCCCGAGCTCCACGGAGGCGCCGGTTCGGCGTCGCAGGCCCCGCTGCGGATCGGGTCGATCGAACTCGCCAGCCCGGTGGTGCTCGCGCCGATGGCCGGCGTCACCAACGTCGCGTTCCGCACCCTGTGCCGCGAACTCGAACTCGCGCGCACCGGCACGGTCTCGGGTCTCTACGTCTGCGAGATGGTCACCGCGCGGGCGCTGGTGGAACGCCATCCGGTCACCATGCACATGACCACCTTCGGACCCGACGAGAACCCGCGGTCGATGCAGCTCTACACCGTCGATCCGCGCTACACCTACGAGGCCGCGAAGATGATCGTCGACGAGAACCTCGCCGACCACATCGACATGAACTTCGGCTGCCCGGTACCCAAGGTGACCCGCAAGGGCGGGGGGTCGGCGATCCCGTACAAGCGCACGTTGTTCCGCAACATCGTCGCCGCCGCGGTGCGCGCCACCGAGGGCACCGACATCCCGGTGACCGTGAAGTTCCGCATCGGCATCGACGACGACCACCACACGCACCTCGACGCGGGCCGGATCGCCGCCGCCGAGGGGGCCAAAGCCGTTGCACTGCATGCCCGCACGGCGTCGCAGCGCTACTCCGGCCAGGCCGACTGGAGTGAGATCGCCCGCCTCAAGGAGCACGTCACCGACGTTCCCGTCCTGGGCAACGGTGACATCTTCGAGCCGCGCGACGCGGTGGCGATGATGGCACAAACCGGCTGCGACGGCGTCGTCATCGGCCGTGGATGCCTGGGCAGACCCTGGTTGTTCGCGGAGTTGGCCGCGGAGTTGCGCGGTCTACCGACTCCGGCGGCACCGACCCTGGGCGAGGTGGCGCAGATCATTGTGCGGCACGGCGAGTTGCTGGCGGCGCACCACGGCGAGGACAAGGGCATGCGTGAGATCCGCAAACACGTGGCCTGGTACCTGCGCGGATTTCCCGCAGGATCGGATCTGCGACAACGGCTTTCGCTTGTCACCACACTCACCGAACTGCGTGAACTGGTCGCCGGCCTGCCCGCCGACACCCCCTTCCCCGAGGACGGCCACGGCCCTCGGGGCCGGCAGGGAACACCCGCCAAGGTGGCGTTGCCCGACGGTTGGCTCGACGACCCCTTCGAGGACGTGGTGCCCGCGGGCGCTGAGGTGATGCACTCGGGCGGATGATCCGACCGGGAGATCGCCACGTGGCTGAGATGTGTTCTCAGGTGCAGTCAGTACTATGACCGAATGATCCCGCTCGGCGGGATCCATATAGTGATGCGCGCCGCACCGTTGAGCCCCGACGGGTGGTCTGCGATGCTCCGGGGTAGAGGACTGCACACGTGAGTCGTTGGACACCGAAGCCGCGCGGCCGCAAGCCGGGCGACGACGACTCCACCGGCCGGCGACCGTCCGGTTCTGGTGCTGACGGTGCGAGCGCAGGGGGATCGCGTCCGTCCCGACGTGCGGGACGCGAGGGCGCCGCCACCGATTTCACCGCGATGTTCGGCACCCCGCCCGCCAACGATGTGCCCGCACACGGCCGGCTGCGTGAACCCCACACCGCCGATCGCTACGTCCGCGGCCGCAACCGGATGACCGTGCGCGAGCTGATGGAGCAGATGAACGCCGGGGCAGAAACCGCGGCGACCCCCGCGGCCACGCCGCCGGATGGCGACTCCGCACCCACCGAGGCAATCCCCCGCGTATCCGAGTCCGACCGTGCACCCGAGTCGCGCGACCGGGGTGCCGCGTCGGACCGGCCGACCAAACGGCCGACCGCACCCGGGAACGCGAACGACGTCACCCAGAAGATCCCCACGGTCGGCGCCGCACCGGCGGTCGATCTCAGCGATGCGGCCACCACCGAGCGCGTGCGGGAGGAATCCCGTGCCCAGGAGAGCCACGCCCCGGAGCCCCCGCCGGCCGCCACGGCACAGTCGGCCGCCACGGCACAGCCGGCCGCCACCGTCGAGCCCGCAGGCGCCGCCGAGCCCGGCTCGCCACCCGCCCCCGCAGCAGCGCCCACTGCCGCAGCACCCGCCACCGCGGCGGCGTCGGCCGGAGGTCCGCCCCTCGAACCCACCCCGGATCTGTCACGATCGCTGGCCTCGGCGCCACGGCCGCGCCCGCGCCGGGTCGGCGGGCGCAATGGTGACCGGTCACTCAAGAACAGCGCCACCGTCACCGGCCGCGTCCTGGTCGCCATCGCCTGTGTCACCGCCCTGGTCGGCACCGGCTTCGTCTGGGGCTACCTGCAGTCGGTGAACGGCAACTGGCGGACCATCAACGCCGTCGATCCCGACGACGCCAACATTCGCAACAAGGACGCCCAGTACGGCGACGAGAACTACCTCATCGTCGGCACCGACACCCGCAGCGGAAAGAACAGCGCGGTCGGTGCGGGTACCACCGCCGACGCCGACGGAGCCCGGTCGGACACGGTCATCCTGGTCAACATTCCCGCCAACCGCAGCCGCGTGGTGGCCGTGTCGTTCCCCCGGGACCTGCAGGTCGACCGGCCCGACTGCGAGCAGTGGGACAACGCCACCGGCACCTACAGCGGCACCCTGCCCGCCGCCCAGGGCGTGAAACTGAACAGCGTCTACGCCGACGGCGGCCCGAAGTGCCTGGTGAAGGTCATCACCGAGATGAGTGGCCTGAACATCAACCACTTCATCGGCATGGACTTCTACGGCTTCGAGAAGGTCGTCCGCGCGGTCGGCGGCGTCGAGGTGTGCTCCACCACCCCGCTCTACGACTACGAACTCGGGCAGATCCTGTCCAAGCCGGGCAAACAGAAGCTCACCGGCCGACGTGCTCTGAACTACGTGCGCGCCCGCACGATCTCCACCGAGGGCAACGGCGACTACGGCCGCATCAAACGCCAGCAGTTGTTCATGTCGTCGCTGCTGCGTTCCACCCTGTCGGGCAATGTGCTGTCCAACCCGGCCAAGCTCAACAGCATCGTCAACACCTTCATCGAGTACAGCTACGTCGACGGCGTCGACACCCAGTCGCTGCTGAAGCTCGCCGACTCCATGCAGGGCATCGAAGCGGGACGCGTCACCTTCCTGACCATCCCCACGTCGGGCACCGCCACCGACGGCAGCAACAACGAGATACCCCGCACCGACGACATCAACGCGATCTTCAACGCCATCATCGACGACCAGCCGCTGCCCGGTGAGGCCGCCAAGAAGAAGGCGTCCTCGTCCACCAGCAAGCAGACCTCGGCGGCAGGTGACCAGACCACCGCCCCCGCGAACCCGAGCAAGGTGTCGGCGACCGCGCAGAATCCGGGCAACGTGGGCGTACGGGTGCTCAACGGGACCGGTAGAGGCGGTCAGGCCGCCGAGGTGTCCGACCAACTCGTCGCGCAGGGCTTCGACGTCCGCGGCGTCGCCGACGCCTCGGAGAACCGATCGGACACCGTCGTCCGCTACGGACCGGGCGAGCAGGACTCGGCGGCAACACTGGCCGCGATGTTCCCGGGCGCGACCATCCAGAGCGACCGCACCGTCAAATCGGGTGTCGAAGTGATCCTGGGCTCGGAGTTCTCCGGGTCGGTCGGTACCGCCCCCGCCACCGGCACCACGCTGTCGGCCGAGCAGTTGCCGCCCGCGAACAATTCGAGCAATCTCCCCAATGACCTCGCCGTGACGAACGCGGGCGACACCACCTGCTCGTGACCCTGGCGGCCGCTTCGCCGGGCCGGATGGGCGCCGACTGGGTCGCCCGAACCACTCGTTCACGGGGAGTTCACCGTGCAGCGGTCAGTGACCTTGCCCACCCCAAGTAATCTTGTCCTATGCGTACTGCCTATCAAGAGCAGCTCCATGAGCTGAACTCTGTGCTCGGGGAAATGTGTGAACTCGCCGGATCCTCCATGGACCGCGCCACCCAGGCTCTCCTGCAAGCCGACCTCGCCATCGCCGAGGAGGTGCTGTCGGAGAATGACCGGATGAGCGAACTGACCGCTCGTGCCGAGGAGCAGGCGTTCGCCCTGCTCGCGCTGCAGGCGCCGGTCGCCGGCGATCTGCGCGGAGTGGTCAGCGGATTCCAGATCGTCGCCGACGTCGACCGCATGGGCGCTCTCGCCCTCCACGTTGCCAAGGTGGCCCGGCGCCGTCACCCGGCCAAGGCACTGCCCGAAGAGGTCAACGGCTATTTCGCCGAGATGGGTCGGCTCGCGGTGCAACTGGCCGAGAACGCCCGCGAGGTGCTTGCCAGCCAGGACCCCGAGGCCGCAGCGCGGCTGCAGGACGACGACGATGCGATGGACGACCTGCACCGGCACCTGTTCACCGTGCTGATGGACCGTGACTGGCAACATGGAGTTGCCGCGGCCGTCGACGTGACCCTCCTCGGGCGCTACTACGAGCGGTTCGCCGACCACGCCGTTCTCATCGGGCGGCGTGTGGTGTTCCAGGCGACCGGCCAGACCCCCGAGGAGTTCCAGGACGCTTCCTGACCGACGCCTTCGGTCGGTTCGCCGCGGCCCGCCTGCGCACGGATGTGCGCAGGCGGGCCGCGTTTGTTTATGGTGGTCAACCATGGGCGTGCACTATCCGGCGGAACCGGACTTCAATGCGGAACCGGACGAGCCGGTCCATGCTCCACACAGCCGGCAATACCTCGTTTACGCGGGGGTGATCGCCTCACTGCTGGCGTTGCTGGTCATCTTGCTGATCAACATGTGACCGACCCCCGCAGAACACGACGACCCCCAGAACACGACGACCCGCGACGTCGGACGTCGCGGGTCGTCGTGTTCGATCGGTCTCTCAGCCGAAGCGGCCGGACACGTAGTCCTCGGTCTCACGCTTGGTGGGTTTGGAGAAGATGGTCTCGGTATCGTTGATCTCCACCAACTGTCCCGGCTGCCCCACCGCTTCGAGGTTGAAGAACGCGGTCTGATCGCTCACGCGGGCGGCCTGCTGCATGTTGTGGGTGACGATGACGATGGTGTAGTCCTTCTTGAGCTCACCCATCAGATCCTCAATCGCCAGCGTGGAGATCGGATCGAGCGCCGAGCAGGGCTCGTCCATCAGCAACACGTCCGGCGACACCGCGATCGCGCGCGCGATGCACAAGCGCTGCTGCTGGCCGCCGGAGAGACCTCCGCCCGGCTTGTCGAGGCGGTCCTTGACCTCGTCCCACAGGTTCGCGCCCTTCAGGCTGCGCTCACACACCTCGTTGAGCTGTGTCTTGTTGCGCACGCCCTGCAGTTTGAGACCGGCCACCACGTTGTCGCGAATCGACATGGTGGGGAACGGATTGGGGCGCTGGAACACCATGCCGATGGTGGTGCGCACGGCGGTCGGGTTGACGTCCTTGGCGTAGAGATCCTCGCCGTCGAGGAGCACACTGCCCACCGCGTAGGCGCCCGGCACCTCCTCGTGCATGCGGTTGAGCGTGCGCAGCACGGTCGACTTGCCGCAGCCGGAGGGACCGATGAATGCGGTGATACTGCGCGGCGGCACCGACAGCGTCACGTCCTTCACGGCATGGAACTTGCCGTAGTAGATGTTCAGATCTTTGATGTCGAGGCGCTTGGCCATGGTCTGTCTACCTTCGCTGTTCTATTTGGTCTTGGGGGCCAGGTACTTCGCCAGCAGCGCGGCGATCGCGTTGAGCACGGCGATGATGATGATCAGGGTGAGCGCGGCGCCCCAGTAGTAGAACGACGAGGCGGGCTGGCTGGCCGACCACATGTCCTTGATGAACAGCGGCAGCGAGTTCATGCCACCCTCGAACGGATTGGTCTTCACCAGCGAACTCGCCGGGCCGGCGAGGATCAGCACCGGGGCGGTCTCACCCATGATGCGGGCGATGGCCAGGAAGATGCCCGACAGCATGCCCGACAGGGCGGTGGGCACCACGATGCGCATGATGGTCTTCCACTTCGGGATACCCAGCGCGTACGACGCCTCACGGAGTTCGTCGGGGACGAGTTTGAGCATCTCCTCGGTGGAGCGCACCACGATCGGGATCATCAGCAGGATCAGGGCGAGGCTCACCATGAAGGCGCTCTGCCCCATCGACAGTCCGATCACGAACACGGTGAAGATGAACAGGGTGGCGACGATCGACGGCACCCCGGCGAGGATGTCGACCATGAAGCTGACCGGCTTGACCAGCTTGGAGGTCGGGTACTCGACGAGCATGATGGCGGTGAGCACGGCGATGGGCACCGAGATGATCGCGGCGATCAGCGCCTGGATGATCGAGCCGACGATCGCCGGCGCCACACCGGCACCGTACTGGGTGGTGGTGTCGATCCCGTAGGCGTCGCCGAACCACCAGTTGGGGTCGGTGATCGCGCCGACCCCCTGCGAGATGACCGTCCACAGCAGCCAGACCAGCGGGATCACACCGGCGACGAAGCAGGCGATGAAGACACCCCGGGCGATGTTGTTCCGGAACTTCCGGCTGAATGAGATCTCCCGGAACGCCGAGGGCGAGGATTTGACGGGACCGCCGCCGGCGGCCTCCTCCACTGTGACGGTCATCCGTTCACCTTTCCGCCGGCAACCGCGCGGGCGATCGCATTGACCACAAATGTGAGCAGGAACAGCACCAGGCCGGCCGCGATGTAGGCGCTCTGCGTGTCTCTGCTGCCCACGAACTCGCCGACGTCACGCGCGATCTTGGAGGCGAAGGTGTCGCCACCCTCGAACAGCGACCACTTCAGGCGTCCGACGGCCGCGCTCAGGATGATCATCACCGCGATCGTCTCGCCGAGCGCTCGGCCCAGCGCCAGCATCGCGGCCGCGATGATGCCGGAGCGGCCGTAGGGGAACGAGGTCATCCGGATGACCTCCCACTTGGTGGCGCCGAGGGCCTGTGCGGCCTCTTTCTGGCCACTCGGTGTCTGCCGCAGCACCTCACGGGTGATGGAGGTGATGATCGGCAGCATCATGATCGCCAGCACGATGCCCGCGGTGAAGATCGTGCCGCCACCTGCGACCGATGTGCTGCCGGAACTCAAGAGGAAAAACCAGCCGAAGGTGTCATTGAGCCACACGGCGAACGGGGCGATGAACGGCGCGAGAACGTAGATGCCCCACAGACCGAAGATGATCGAGGGCACCGCGGCCAACAGGTCGATGACCGCGCCGAGCGGCCGCGAGACCTGCCGTGGCGCGTACTCGACCAGGAACACCGCGATGCCGATCGCGATCGGGGTGGCGATGACCAGCGCGAAGAACGAGGTGAGCACGGTGGCGCGGAACAGTTCCCACACGCCGAATCGGACCGTGCCGTCGTCGAAGTTGCTCCGGCCGACATTCCACTCCGAGGAGAACAGGAAATTGGCGTTGTTGGCCGCGATCGACGGGATGGCGTCGACGACCAGCGAGACGCCGATCCCCGCGATCAGCACGATCACGAAGAACCCGGTACCCCGGGCGAGATAGGAGAAGACGCGGTCGCCTGTCGCACCCCGGTGACTGCGCAGGCCGGGATGGATCTGTTCGTCGATTTCCCGCTCTTGCTCGGGTGGCAGCTGGTCGGGCTCGTCCGGCAGGGGGCCGGAACCCGGCGGGGTCTCCGCCTGGTTCCGGCCGACACCGGTGGTGTCATCCACAGACATATCTCTTATCTCGCCTCGGGGTTGGGGTGGTTCCCGCTACTGGACCGCGTCGATCGATGCCTGCAGCTTCTGCTGGAAACGATCCGGCAGGGGAATGTAGCCGGCATTGATCAGATCCTGGCCCTGGTTCTGCGGGGCCGCGGCCACCGACAGGAACGTCTTGACGCCCTGACCGGTCGCGGTGTCCGAATACTTGGAGCACACGATGGAATATGTTGCCAGCATGATCGGGTATGCGCCTGCTTCGGCGGGCTTGTAGAACGACTCGGTGTCGATGACCATGTTGTGGTTGTCGGGGCCGTTCTTGAGGGTGGCCGACTCGATGGTCTTGCCGCCTGTCTCGGCGGTCAGCTCCACACCCTGCTTGTCCTGATCGGTGATGATCTTCGCCATCGACAGCCCGTTGGACTGTGCGTAAGCCCACTCGACGTACGCGATCGAACCCGGCGTCGGCTTGACCGCCGACCCAACGCCCGGGTTGCCCTGCTTGCCCTCACCGACACCGCCGTTGAAGGTCTTGCCTGCACCCTTGGTCCATCCGCCGGCTGCCGTCAGGTACTTCTGGAAGTTGTCGGTGGTGCCGGACTGGTCGGCGCGGTAGATCACGTTGATCGGAGTCGACGGGAGGGTGACACCGGGGTTGTCCGCGGCGATCGCCGGATCGTTCCAGGTCTTGGCCTCGCCGCTGAAGATCTTGGACAGCGTGGCACCCGACAGCGCCAGGTTGCTCACGCCGTCGACGTTGTAGGCCACCGCGATCGGGCCGAACACGAGCGGCAGCTGCCAGGCTTCGGAGCCACACCGCTGCGCGGCTCTGGAGATCTCGTCACCCTTCAGCGGCGAGTCGGACCCGCCGAAATCGGTGAGGCCCTGGATGAAGTCGGACACACCCTGGCCCGAACCGCCGCCACCATAGGCCAATTCGAAGCCGGGGCAGGTCTTGGCGAACGAGGTGGAGAAGATCTTCATCGCGTTGGCCTGCGCGGTGGAACCGCTGGCCTTGAGCGACTGCTTGCCCTCGCACTTGATGTCGGAGACGGCCGACGCCGGCGCAGCGCTCGTGTCACCCTTGTCCGCATTACTACTGCAAGCACCGAGAACGAGGGAAGAGCTGGCCGCCATCGTGGCGAGAACAGCACCTGTACGACTCAATTTCACTTCAAGTTCCTCCACAGCATCAGAACACGGCGTTCCCCCCTCGGGTGACGCCCGGTCGATCCGACCCTAAAGTTCGCTGGTGGACGCCTCGCGCATCGAAGGTGAACGGAAGATGAATTGGACATCCTCCTGACGTCCGAGGCGATCACCCGTAGGCGACGTCGACCGCGTACCGGGTGAATCCCAGCCTTTCGTAGGTGTGCAGCGCCGCGGTGTTGTCACCTTCGACGTACAGCATCACGGTGCGAATGCCCTGCTCGGCGAGGTAGTGCAGTCCGGCAAGCGTCAGCATGCGACCGAGTCCACGGCCTTGGGCCTGCGGGTCGACGCCGACGATGTACACCTCGCCGAGATCGGCGTCCTGACGCTTGGTCCAGTGGAATCCGAGCAACGTCGATTCGTCGGCGGCGTCGAAAGCCAGGAACAGGCCCGCGGGATCGAACCAGTCGCTCTCGACGCGCTCACGGATCTGTGCGTCGGTCCAGCCGCCCTGCTCGGGATGCCAGGCGAAGGCGGCGTTGTTCACCCGCAGGATTTCCGCGTCGTCGGCCGGACCGGAGTACGTGCGCAACCGGATCGACGGGTCGGTGACGAGCGGCTCGAGCGGGACCGATGTGCCGGGCGAGAGCGGGCGGCGCAACTGCAGCAGCTCGCGCACCGGACTCAATCCCATCGCCGCAGCCAGTGCCGCTGCACCCGGCAGATCGCCGTGGGCCCAGGCGCGCGGCGGGGGTTGCTGGACGCCGCCGAGATCGTGCGCGGCGGCGAAGGCGGTGTCGAGAAGTCGGCGTCCGTGTCCGCGGCGGCGGTGCGCAGGGTCGACGACCGCCTCGATCATCGCCGGTTCACCGTCGCGCCCGGCCGTGATGTTGGCGTAGCCGACCGCGGAGGCGACATGACGGACGTCGGTGTCATCGGAGCCGATGGCCAGCACTGCCTGTTCGGACAGCGGCGACACCCCGTCGGCAATCGTCGCCTGCTCCACCAGACGATGCGCGAGGCGTCTCGTGTCGGCATCGAGCCGCGTCACCACCGACGGGGAGTCGGGTGTGGCGTCAGCTTCCGCCGGCACGGATCTCCTCGACCACGTCGGCGTCGTCGAACGCGTCGCCGGACGGTCCCCCCACGACGTCTACGGCATCGGTGGCCGGCAGCTCGTCGAACCCGCTGTCGGCACCGCCGCCACGCCCTCGGGTGGGACGGACCGCCTTGTAGCCGACGTTGCGAACCGTACCGATCAAGGATTCGTGCTCACTGCCGAGTTTGGCCCGCAGCCGACGAACATGCACGTCCACCGTGCGCGTGCCACCGAAGAAGTCGTAGCCCCACACCTCCTGGAGCAACTGGGCGCGGGTGAACACCCGGCCGGCGTTCTGCGCCAGGTACTTGAGCAGCTCGAATTCCTTATAGGTGAGGTCGAGCGGCCGCCCCCGCAGACGCGCTGTGTAGGTACCCTCGTCGATGATCAGCTCACCGAGCGTCACCTTGCCCGAGGACTCCTCGGCGGTCACCCCGCGGGTGCGCACCACCAGCAGACGCAACCTCGCGTCGAGTTCCGCAGGCCCCGTGGCAGGTAGGAGGAACTCGTCCAATCCCCAGTCCGCGTTCACCGCAACCAGGCCCCCCTCGGTCAGCACCGCGGCCACCGGCACCGACGATCCGGTGCTCCCGAGCAGTCGGCACAGCCCGCGGGCGGCGGCCAGATCGGTCCGTGCGTCGACGAGCGCAACGTCGGCGTTTCCGGCCTCCATCAGCGACGACACCTCCGTCGGCGCCACCCGGACCGTGTGCGCGAGCAGCGACAGGGACGGCAAAACCGACTCCGGATTGGGATCGGCTGTCAATAGTAAGAGATCCACGTACCACTCCGATCTCGTTGTCCCACCCCGAACTCGTACCGCCGGGACACTCGCCTTCCGCGCCCGGTCGTCATCGCGCTCGACGACGAACGTCTTTGTTTACGTCGGCTTACCGTTGTGTGCGCGATAGATGACAGAATAGCGCCAATGTCGCGTTCTGCTGTTAACAAGGCAGCGCCCGAGGGCGTAGAGGCGAATGCGGACGCCGACGCCCGCCCCTCCCGCCGGGTTCGGCGCGGTCTCATCGTCGCCGTCGCGGTGGTCCTCGTGATCGTCGTCGTCGCCGACTTCGCCGCCGCGGCCGGCGGCGAGTACCGCTTCTCGCGCTCGCTGCAATCCTCGCCGCGGGTGAGATTCGATCCGGAGGTCACGCTACGCGGTTTCCCCTATGTCCGGCACGCCGCCGACGGCAGCTTCCCCGGCGCGGTGATCACCGCACGCGGCGTCTCGGTGGCCGGCTGCGACATCCACGGCGGCTGCACCGCCGAACTGGGGGCGACGCTCGGACCGTTCGAGGTTGCCGACGGTTGGTCCATCGGCGCCACCGATGAACTGCGCACCGCGTCGCTGCAGGCCTACACCCGCCTCGATTCGGTCAATCTCGGACGTTTCCTGGGCATCCTCGATCTCACCGTGAACACCCCGGCACCCACCGGGAGGGCGGGGGCAGGAGGGCCGCAGGACGGCCTGCTGCGGCGCTCGTCCGGGGTGCTGCTCACCGGTACCGTCCCCCTGCCGCCGACACCGGCCCGTCCGGTGACCGGTTACCCGACTCCCGCCGACACCCCGTCGGCGGCGGCATATCCCGGCGCCACCGCGAAGGTCAGCGTCGACGTCGACCTGTCGGTACGCGACGGACGGCTACATCTGGAGGCCACCGGCTTCTACACCGGCCCGGAGGAGCACGTGACCGACCCCGCGGTCTCCGGCGGCGACGACGCGCTGCGCACCGCGGTGCTGCGTCGTTTCTCGATCACGCTGCCGCCGATCCCGCTGCCCTGGGGTGTGACGCCGACCGGAGCGCACAGCGAGGGCAGTGATGTGCTGCTGGTCGCCGACACCGGACCGCGCACACTGCGTCCCGACTCGTTCTGACCGCAACCCGGCACCCCGATTGGGGTGTGGGTGGCCCTGTTGTACCCTCGGGTCATGCAACCGCGCCGTGAGTTCATGCTCACCCGCCGACGGGCGATCGACTTCTGTCGCGTCGTCGATTGTTGCTGTCTCTAGAGGGGTGAGTGTCGCCGGTACCGGCACGTTCACCTCGATGACGGCCGGTGCGGATTGTGCGTCCACGGACGCTGCCTGCGAGATCTCGCACGATGATGCACCTGCCGCCATCACCTGCCGAAGTGTTCGGCCATGCCGTGTCGGCACTTCATCCATCCCCCACCGAGAAAATCTCCGGAAGGAATCCGAGAAAAATGGCACGTTCCGACGTCCTGGTCAGCGCCGATTGGGCTGAGCAGAATCTGCACACCGACAAGGTGGTGTTCGTCGAGGTCGACGAGGACACCAGCGCTTATGACGGCGGCCACATCGAAGGCGCCGTCAAGCTCGACTGGAAGACCGACCTGCAGGATCCGGTCCGCCGCGACTTCGTCGACCGCGAGCAGTTCTCCAAGCTGCTCTCCGAGCGCGGCATCGCCAACGACGACACCGTCGTCCTCTACGGCGGCAACAACAACTGGTTCGCCGCCTACGCGTACTGGTACTTCAAGCTCTACGGCCACCAGGACGTCAAGCTGCTCGACGGCGGACGCAAGAAGTGGGAGCTCGACGGTCGCCCGCTGTCGACCGACGCCGTCACCCGCCCGGCCACCGAGTACAAGGCCGCCGACCCCGACGTCTCGATCCGCGCGTTCCGCGACGAGGTGGTCGACGCCATCGGCGTGAAGAACCTGGTGGACGTGCGCAGCCCCGACGAGTTCTCCGGCAAGATCCTGGCCCCCGCCCACCTGCCCCAGGAGCAGAGCCAGCGTCCCGGCCACATCCCCGGCGCCATCAACGTGCCGTGGAGCAAGGCCGCCAACGAGGACGGCACCTTCCGCTCCGACGACGAGCTCACCGCGATCTACGCCGACGCCGGTCTCGACGGCGAGAAGGAGACCATCGCCTACTGCCGCATCGGTGAGCGTTCGAGCCACACCTGGTTCGTGCTCCAGGAGCTGCTGGGCCACAAGAACGTCAAGAACTACGACGGCAGCTGGACCGAATACGGTTCGCTGGTCGGCGTGCCGGTCGAGCTGGGAGAAGGAAAGTAATCATGTGTGCTGCACCCAAACAGGGACAGAAACTGCCCGCGGGCGTCGACGTGGAGAAGGAGACCGTCCTGACCGGACAGGTCACCGACGGCTCCGGTAACCCCGTGGCCGGCGCCTTCGTGCGTCTGCTCGATTCGACCGGCGAGTTCACCGCCGAGGTCGTCGCCAGCCCCACCGGCGATTTCCGCTTCTTCGCCGCACCGGGCACCTGGACGCTGCGCGCGCTCAGCTCAGTCGGCAACGGCGAGCAGACCGTCAGCCCGGAAGGCCCCGGCGTGCACGATCAGGACATCGCCGTCGCGAAGTGAGCCGCGCGCGATAACGCCGACTCACCGAGTCCCCGAGGCCCGGTCACCCCGCGTGGGTGACCGGGCCTCGGTCGTCGGGGACGCGGGCTCGTTCGGTGAGTTCACGTAGCCGCCCCCGCATGTCGTCGCGATCGGACCCGAAGAAGCGTGCGTCCACCTCGGCGACCGTTCGCACCGAGCGGTGCACCAGTTCGGATCCGGCCGGGGTGACGACGATCCGGTTCGACCGCGCATCACCCGGGGCGGGTTCGCGGCGCACCAGGTGCCGCCCCTCGAGCGTGCGCAACACCTTCGACGTCATCATCCGATCCGCGCCCGCCATGTCGGCGACGTCCTGCTGGGTTGGCGATTCACTCTGCGCCGCAAGGTAATTGGCCGACGCGAGGATCGTGAACTGGGTCATGGTGAGGCCGGCGTCGCGCAGCGCGGCATCGACGGCCGCCCGCCACGCCAGCGCGGCGTGGTGCAACCAGAAACCCGCACTCGCCCGCGGTCCACGCGGACCGGAAGGCGACGGCCCGACCGGGGTTTGGCTCATCGCGTGCCCGACACGTCGTGGGCGCGCCGCTCGAGGGCGTCGAAGGTGGCGGGCATCGCCGCAATCACCCGGGGCCCCCACCACAGCCGGAACAGCACTTGCAGGAGTCCGGTGACCGTGTAGGTCTTACGCACGAAGGTCGCGTCTCCGCGTTCCTCGAGATCGTGCTCGATCCGTAGTTCGCCGCCGGGCAGCGGACTCGATGCCACCCACCGCGCCGGCGCGCTCACCTCGGTGATGGTGGCGGTTCCGCCAGGGTTGCCCTTCTGCTTCGAATCGATCGTGCTGCCCACCGCGAACGCGCCGGTCAGCGCCGCACGTTGCTCTCTGGGGTCCCACTCGGGAAACGCATCGACGTCGGTCCACACCTTCCATACCGCGTCGCGGGGGGCCTCGATGATGGCGTCGGCAAGGAATCGGTACATGACGAGCTCCTCAGGTTGTTGTCGAGACAACATTAATGGTTGTCGTGACAACAATCAAGGTCCGATCCCCGTCGCGGCGTCGTGCATCTCCACCTCACCCGGAGAACCCGGACGTGCTGGTTGTAGAATCCGGGTGTGGTCCTCTTCTTCGAAATCCTGCTGGTCCTGGCGGCGATCCTGATCACCTGGTTCGCCGTGTACGTGCTCTATCGACTGGTGACCGACGAGTCGTGACCTCCCCCGAGGAGAACGTGTCCGACGACGCCTTCCCCGGAGGTCAGCCGCGCCGTTCTGGTGACGAGGCGATCAGTCAGGCCGAGGCACGCGCCGCCGAGAGCGGCAGCCGCGAGCGCAACGTCCCTTCGTGGGACGACCTCCCGCTGCCTGCCGACACCGCCAACCTCCGTCGTGGTGCCGACCTGCACCCCGGCCTGCTGGCGCTGCTACCCCTGGTGGGGGTATGGCGCGGCGAGGGCGAGGCCAACAATCCGGAGACCGGCGAGGACTATCACTTCGCCCAGCAGATCGTGGTCAGCCACGACGGCCAGGACTTCCTGAACTGGGAATCGCGGTCGTGGGTGATCGACGAGGACGCCAAGTTCGTCCGGCCCGACCTGCGGGAGACCGGCTACTGGCGCATCACCGAGGACGATTCCATCGAACTTCTGCTCGCCCACGCCGAGGGCTGGGTGGAGTTGTTCTACGGACGCCCGCTGAACCAGACGTCGTGGAACCTCACCACCGATGCCGTGGTGCGGTCGGAGACCGCGCGGCATGCGGGTAACGCCAAGCGCCTCTACGGCATCGTGCCCGACGGCGACCTCGCCTACGTCGAGGAGCGTGTGGACCCCGACGGCGACCTCATCCCCCGACTTTCGGCAAAGCTGCGTCGCCACGTCGGATAAGCGCACCCGGTCAGCACGCGCGCACGTCTCGGCATCGCAGGGTTGGCGCGGGTCCGTCGAAGAGGAATTGCACGGGCAGCGGGTCGTCGTCGATGATCTCGCCGATCAGGACCGGGTGGCCGTTGAGGCGTTCGGCCTGGACGATATGCAACTCGGTCTCCGGGAGAATCCGGGCGCTCCCGCGCGGGACGTAGGTGAACCTGGTGCCCTCGGTGCCCGCCGTGCCCGGCACCGACAGCACCGCGAGGTCGCTGTCACTGTCGTTGTGCAGCACCAGATGTCCGGTGTCACCGTCATGTGCGCCGAGGCGACTGTAGGCGAGTCCACAGACATGACCGATCACCCAGTTCGCCGCACCGTCGTTGGTCCATTCCCGATCACCCGGGGCCAGGAAGCGCGATCGGATCACCGCGGCCTGGCCGGCCCCCAGCCGTCGACTGCGTTGGGTCACCATTGTCATGGTCCTCATCACCGAACCTCCTGTTGGATTCCTGTGTTCCCATTCCATTACTTAGGGACGACAAGGGCATGCGTAGTGCACTACCCCATCTGAGGCGGTGACGGCGCCCGGGTGGACGCGCATACTCACCCGGCGCCCCGGACACGGAACGACCCCCGCATCACCCGAGTGCGTCGGGCGCGTCGACCGGACGGTCGGATGCGGGGGTCGGGTGGCCACCTGGTATTCACCGAGGCGAACGGGCCGAGTGCTTTCAGGCGGTCCGCGTCAGCGGATGGTCACCTCACGTGTCCGTATGTCATACAACTTCAGACCACCTCCTCTCTCGTGTACCGACGAACGTACGCCCGCGGTCGGGACCCGGCAACGCATTTATGCCGGCGGGGTGGTTTCGACAAGCTCAACCAGCGGGCGGGGGCGCACAACCAGCGGGCGGGGGTGGTTTCGACAGGCTCAACCAGCGGTCGGGACGCTCAACCAGCGGCGGGCACGCACAACCAGCGAGCGGGGACGCTCAACCGGCGGCGGGGGCGGGTTCGAGGTCGATGACGGTGACACCTCGAGGACTCCGGCGAAGCTCCGGCGGCAGTTGGTGAGTCACCACCACCACGATGCGGTCGCGGCCGAACATGCCGCCGTCGGTGGCCAGCATGCGTCGCATCAGGGCTTCCGCGTCGGCGACGTCGAGATGTTCGGTGGGTTCGTCGAGCAGCACCACCGGCGCGCGGTGCAGCAACGCTCGCGCAAGGAGCAACCGGCGACGCTGCCCACCGCTGATGGCCTCCGCACCGCCGGTCAGCACCGTGTCGAGGCCGTCGGGCAGCGCGTCGAGCCACTCCGCGAGACCCACGTCGGCGAGTGCAGCGCGCATCTCCGCGTCGGTGACGTCGCCGCGGGCCACCCGCAGGTTCTCCCCCACCGAGGTGGAGAAGATGTGGGCTTCCTCGGCGAAATAGCATGCTGCCGAACGCATTTCGACCGGCGCCGCGTCGGTGTCGACGCACTCGATCGCGCCGGCGCGGGGCGCCAGCAGTCCGGCGAGGGTGAGCAGCAGTGTCGACTTCCCGATGCCGCTCGGCCCGATCACCCCGATCCGGGCGCCCGGTTCGAGGATGGCCGACACCCCGCCCTCGGGACCGAGCACCGGTGGGACCACAGTGCCGTCGGCGGGCCAGCCCCAGCGCAGTGCGTCGAGCCGCATCTGCACCGGGCCGTCGTGCACGGGTACGTCGATCGTGGTGTCCGTCCCCGGCTCGTCGGCCCCATCGTGCGCGCCGTCGACCAGCGCCATCACCCGGGCGGCACTCTGCCTGCTGCGTTCGAGTTGGATGCCCGCCTCGGTGAGCGGTGCGGTCGATTCGAACGCCGACAGCGGCAGCAGGATCAGCACGCCGAGGATCATCGGGGTGAGTCCCTCACCGCTGGCCACCGATGCCAGCGACCCGGGTACCGCCGACGCCAGATGGATTCCGATGAGGCAGGCGGCGATCAGCGAGGCGCCCAATGAGAGCGGGGTCGCGGCGGCGGCCAGCGATTCGGTGCGCACGCCACGGTCGGCGGCGGCGATGGCGTCACGGTCGGCCCGGCGCGCCTCATCGAGGACCGACGTGCGTCGACGCGCCACGACGAGTTCGGAAGCGTGCCACAGCGCCGCCGACGTGGCCTCGGCCGAGCGTGCCGACGCCTGCGCGCCGTCGGCGATAGCGCGGGCCGATCCGCGGGCGGCCAGCCAGGGTGCGATGACACCACTGACGATCAATGCGACGGCCAGCACGATCGCCGCCCAGCCGGAGACGAGCGCCATGATCGCGACGGCGGCCGCCGAGGTGGTCAGTCCCACCCCGATGGGGATCAGTCCGCGGATCAGCGCGTTGCCGATCTCGTCGATGTCGTCGCCGGTGCGGGTGAGCAGATCGCCTCGACGCAGCGTCACCGAATATGCAGGCGAACCGGATGCCAGTGCGAGATAGAGCTTTTCGCGCGCGGTGGCCATCGCACCGAGCGCGAGGTCGTGCGTGGCGAGTCGTTCCAGGTAGCGGAACAACCCGCGGGAGATACCCAGCGCGCGCACCGCGGTGATGGCCACCGACAGGAAGAGCACCGGCGGCATCTGCCAGGCCCGGGTGATCAGCCACGCCGACAATGCGGCCAGCCCGAGCGCCGACAATGCGCCCGCCACACCGAGCAACAGCGACTTGGCCACCGGCCATCCGCGCAGACCGAGGAAGCGCAGCGCGCGCAGCAGCGGGTCCTCCGGGGACTTGGGGGCCTTCGGTTCAGCCGACACCGATCACCTCCGGGAACTCGATCACCGCGTCGGCGAAGTCGCGGGCGATGTCGCGGTGGGCCACCACGATCACGGTGTCACCCGCCCGGGCACGGTCAGCGAGAGCGGCCAGCAGCGCCGTCTCCGACCCCGCGTCGAGGTGGGCGGTGGGCTCGTCGAGTAGCAGCAGCGGTGCCGGTGAGGCCAGCACCCGGGTGAGCGCCAATCGCTGACGCTGCCCGGCCGAGAGTCCCACCCCGCCCGCCCCCAGCACGGTCTCGCGCCCATCCGGCAGCGTGGCCAGCACGTCGTCGAAACCCGTTGCGGCAGCGGCACGTCGCAGTGCGTCCTCGCCGAGCACTCCGAACAGCGACAGATTGTCGGCCACGGTGCCGGGCACCACCACCGGCTGCTGCGGCAGCCATGCCACCTGCTCGAAGTAGGCGGTGGGTTCGAGTTCGGTCACCGGGATCGAACCCACGAGCACCGATCCGTCGTCGGGGGTGAGCAGGCCGAGGATCGCGGCCAGCGTGGTCGACTTGCCCGAGCCGTTGGGTCCGGTGAAGACGGTCAGTTCGCCGGGCCGCACCGTCGCGGTGAGCGCATAGGGCGCCCAGCCGTCGCGTCCGTGCACTCCGACGTCGAGGAGGCTGATCGGCTCACCGGCCACCGAACAGGTGCGGGTGCGGCCCGCGGTGGATGCGACCGGTGCGTCACCGGACTCGATGAGATCGAGCACCTGCTCCGAGGCGGTCACCCCGTCGCTGGAGTTGTGGAACTGCACGCCTACCTGCCGTAACGGCAGGTAGGCCTCGGGGGCCAGGATGAGCGCGAGAACGCCTGCGTACAAACTCATCTCGCCGTACACCAGACGCAGACCGATGCCCACCGCGACGAGCGCCACGCACAGCGTCGAGAGCAGCTCGAGCACCCCACCGGACAGGAACGCCACCCGCAGCGCCGACATGGTGCTGCGTTTGTGGGCGGCACCGAGTTCGGCCACCCGCGCGGCGGGCGCCTTGGCGCGGTTGAGTGCGCGCAGCGTGGGCAGGCCGGTGACGAGGTCGAGCAGCTGCGCGGTGAGCCTGCTCATCGTTTCCAGCTTGCGGGTGGTGCGGTCGCGGGTCATCAGCCCGATCAGGATCATGAACAGCGGGATCAGCGGCAGGGTCACCAGGATGATCACCGCCGACGGCCAGTCGGTCAGTCCGATGACCAGCACCACCGTCGGCGTCACCAGCACCGTGACGATGAGCGCGGGCACATACCCGGACAGGTAGGGCCGCAGCGCGTCGAGGCCGCGCAACAGCACCGTGGTGGCATGTTCGCGGCGCCGCAACAGGTCTCGGGGCGGTATACGTTCCGGGTCGGTGAGCACCGCCAGCGCCCGTGCCCGCAGTTCGGCGATCGTCGCCGCCGACGCACGATGCGCGTAGCGGTCGTGCGCGAAGCTCGTGGCCACCCGCACCAGCAGCGCCGCGCCGAGCACCCACAGGTGGGTGGCCTGCGCCGCGACGGAGCGCCGGGACGGGTCGGTGATCAATTCGGAGAGGATCGACGCGGTCATCGCGGCGGCGACGATCACCGCGCCGACCGTGACCGCGGCGAGCAGCGCCGTGACCACCACGTAGATGCGGGTGGTCGGCGAATAACGCAGCAGCCGCGGGTCCAGCGGTGGTCGCCCACGGCGCCGGGCCGGGGCGTCGCCCGGACCTGATCCGGACGCGACGGCGCCGACCGCCCGGTCGGCCCGGTCGGTCGGCGCCGTGTCCGTCACTCCGCGTCGACCTTCAGCGACGACAGGCCGCTCGGGGCGGGGATGTCATCGACGCTGATGCGCTTGCGGAACACCCAGTAGCTCCACGCCTGATAGCAGATCACCACCGGCGTGACGAGCACCGCGGCCCAGGTCATCACCGTGAGCGTGTAGTGGCTCGACGACGTGTTGTCGATGGTGAGGTTGTAGGCGGGGTTGGTGCTCGACGGCAGCACGTTCGGGTACAGCACCGCGAACAGCGTCGCGACGGTGCCGGCGATGGCGATCGACGTGCACAGGAACGCGATACCCTCGCGGCCCACCTGGGTGGCGGCCGCCATTCCCACGGCGGCCACTGCGGCGATCAGCACCGGAATCCAGGTCCATCCGTTGCCGTAGGCGAATTGCGTCCACAGCAGGAACGCCGCGGCCACCACCAGGGTCGGAATCGCCAGACGCTTGGCGTAGACCATCGCGTCCTGCTGCAGCACCCCACCGGTCTTGAGCGCGAGGAACACCGCACCATGGGTGAGGAAGACCAGCAGCGTGGTCAGCCCGCCGAGTAGCGCGTAGGGGTTCAGCAGGTTGAAGAAGCCGCCCGTGTACTGCGCATTGGCGTCGATGGGGATGCCGCGGATCACGTTGGCGAACGCCACACCCCACAGGATCGCGGGAATCCACGACCCCAGTCCGATGCCGATGTCACACCAGGTGCGCCATTTCGGGTCGTTGATCTTGCCGCGCCACTCGATCGACACGACACGGGTGATCAGTCCGACCAGGATCAGGAACAGCGGCAGGTAGAACGCGGTGAACATCGTGGCGTACCACCCGCCGAACGCGGCGAACAACGCACCGCCGGCGGTGAGCAGCCACACCTCGTTGCCGTCCCACACCGGGCCGATCGTGTTGAGCAGCACGCGACGTCGCTTGTCGGGGTCGGCGGCGTCCTCGTGCTTGCCCACCTTCTCGTCGCCGCCGGTGTGGCTCGACCCGAGGAACGGCATCAGCATGCCCACCCCGAAGTCGAATCCCTCGAGCACGAAGTACCCGACGAAGAGAACCGCGATGATCAGAAACCAGAATTCTTGAAGTCCCATCGGTCCACTCCTCAGTAAGCGAACGAAAGTTGCTTGGGCTCATCGGAATCCGTCGGCTCCGATGGGGGTGTTGCGTCGTAGGCGCTCGGCCCCTCGATCACGTAGCGGCGCTGCAGCAGGAACCAGACGACGCCGAGTGCGCCGTAGAGCACGGTGAAGCCGATCAGGGTCACCCACACCACCGGGGCGGTGTGATTGGAGACGCCGTCCTGCACCAGCATGTGAATCCGGAGCGGATCGAGGTTGTCCTGCCAGTTGGGTGCCACCACCCACGGCTGGCGGCCCATCTCGGTGAAGATCCAGCCCGACGAGTTCGCCAGGAACGGCGTCGGGATCATCCACAGCGCGAAGGTGCCGAAGCGCCTCGATTCCACCACCTTCTTCTTCCGGGTCAGCCACAGCCCGCCGAGGGCGACGATCACCGAACCCAGCGCCCAGGTGATCATGGCGCGGAAGCCCCAGTAGGTCACGAACAGGTTGGGCGCGAAGTTCTGGTTCGGCATGTTCAGCGCTTCCTGGTACTGCTGTTGCAGTTGGTTGACGCCTTGCAGCGTCTCACCGAAGCGGTGGGTGGCCAGGAACGACAGCATGCCGGGAACCTCGACCACGTGATCGATGTTCTCGCAGTTGTTCTGCCGGCCGACCGACAATATCGAGAAGCCCGGATTGTCCGCGGTGTTGCACAGCGATTCCGCGGCGGCCATCTTCATCGGCTGCTGCTTGAACATGATCTGGGCCTGCAGGTCGCCGGTGATGATCACCGCGATACCCGCGACGATGGTCACCCAGAGTGCGAACCGGGTCACCGGGCGCCACAACTGGCGGGCGTCGCGTTCGAGATCTTCGGGCGTGGCGTCGATGTGACTCGGCGAGCTGGTCTTGGGCATGCCCGAGGCGTCACCGGTCTCGATGGCCTCCCGCAGCTTCTTGGCGCGATACATGTTGCGTGCCATCCACCAGCATCCGATCGCGGCGACAAACGTGCCCGCGGTGAGGAAGGCACCCGCCACGACGTGTGGGAAGGCGGCCAGGGTGGTGTTGTTGGTGATCACGGCCCAGAAGTTGTTCATCGCCGGGCGGTTGCGGGTGTCGTCCCAGGCGACACCGACCGGATGCTGCATGAACGAGTTCGCCGCGATGATGAAATACGCCGACGCGTTCACGCCGATCGCAGCCAGCCAGATGGTGGCCAGGTGCACGCGTCGTGGCAGGCGGTCCCAACCGAAGATCCACAGCCCGATGAAGGTCGATTCGAGGAAGAATGCGATGAGACCCTCGAGGGCAAGCGGAGCGCCGAACACGTCGGCGACGAAACGGCTGTATTCGCTCCAGTTCATGCCGAACTGGAACTCCTGCACGATGCCGGTGGCGACACCGAGCGCGAAGTTGATGAGGAACAGCTTCCCGAAGAACTTGGTGGCCCGCAGCCACTGCTCGTTGCCGGTGACATGCCACACCGACTGCATCACCGCGATCATCGGGGCGAGCCCGATCGTCAGCGGAACCAATATGAAGTGGTAGACGGTGGTGATACCGAACTGCCACCGGGAGACATCCAGTGCGTTCATCGCGCCTCGAATCGCGTAGCCGCGACTCCGGGCTGGGAGCCGCGTACCAGTACGGAAGGTCACCACGCCGTACTACGTGACGTCGTAACCGCTACCGGGGACGCTACGCGCGGCCGTTGCTCTAGGACAAGCGACCTTGGTCCCGCCACCGGCGGTGCCACTGTGGGCTGCATCTCACGTCGTTCGGGAAGTTCGCATAACGAAATCCCCGGACCAGCCTATTCTGAATCACCGCAAATCGCCCGGTCGACGAGATCGGCAAATTCGTCAGCATGTTGTGGGACCGGCGTCACGTATCTGTTGAGCGCGGTGACCCGAGCCGCCAGGGTGACGCTGCTGACCAGCCAGAACGAGTCGGCCGCGATCAGGTCGGCGGGACGGAGCACCCGTGTCCGGGTTTGCCACCCCTCTTTCTCGGCGAGTGCGAAGGTGGCCCGCTGCGTGGTGCCTGGCAGGATGCCGATCTCCGTCGGAGGCGTCACCAGTGTCTTGTCGAAGACGGCGATCACCGTCGAGCGTGGCCCCTCGAGTACCGCACCCTCGCTGCTGAGGTAGATGACGTCGTCGAATCCCTCGGCGGCGGCATGCCGCAGGGCGGCCATGTTGGTTGCGTAACTCAGGGTCTTGGCACCCAGGAGCTGCCACGGCGCGGCGGCCGCGAGGTCGATCGAGTACCCACGGTCGAGGGTCACCACCGAAACACCGTCGGCGCGGGCGGACGCAACCCGGTCGGACACCGGCGACACGGTGAGATAGCCGGTCGGTACCGCGTTGGCTCCCGCGCTCTCCCGGCCGCGCGAACACACCAGCCGGAGCGCGGCCTCGGCGCCGTGCGGCGCGGAGGCGGTCCATTGTTTGGCCGCGATCTCGATCGCCGCACGCCACCGGTCGGGATCGGGCTCGGGCAGGTCGAGCATGGCGGCGCTGCGGGTTAGACGCTCGAGGTGGTATTCGACGCAGCGCGCGCGGCCACCGCGCACCAGCAGCGTCTCGAAGATCCCGTCGCCGCGCACCGCGGCCAGGTCGTCGGCGAACAGCAGCGGCGCGTCCGGGTCGAGGACGTCGCCGTCGAGGGTCACCACAATCGAGTCCGACATGCCGACGAGGCTATCGGAGTCGGGTGCGTAGAATCGGACCGTGGCCGCATCACCCATTCTGACCAGCCATTCCGGCGCGGGCGCGGTGCCCGACACCCGCACGGCGGCCCGCACCACGGTCGCCTGGCACTACGGCGATCCGCTCGGCGAACAACGCGCGGCCACCACGGGCGCCGTGATCATCGACCGCTCCGACCGTGCCGTCATCGAGGTCCCCGGACGCGACCGCCTCTCCTGGCTGCACACCATCTGCAGTCAGCACGTCAGTGAACTGCCGGACCGCACCGGCGCCGAAAGCCTGTCACTCGACGCGAACGGCCGCGTCGAGGAACACTTCGTGCTCACCGACGTCGACGAGGTCACCTGGATCGACACCCACGGCGAACGAGGTGAGACGCTCCTCGACTTCCTCACCAAGATGGTGTTCTGGTCCGACGTGTCGCCGGCCGCGCGTCACGACATGGCGGTGCTCACCCTGATCGGGCCCGACGTGGTGCGTGGACCGATCGCCGAACTCATCGAACTCGACCCGAACGCGCTGCCGTACACCGCCGGGGATCTGCCCGAATCCCATCACGAGGACGAGCCGCTCGGGTTCTGGCGGATGATGCCGCCGCTGCCGCAGGGTCCGCACGGCGGGGACCCGCTGCCGGTGGTCGACCTCGTGGTCCCCGACTTCCTGCTGACGAGTTGGTGGGATGCACTGCATGAAGCGGGCGCCCAGCCCGCCGGGACGTGGGCGTTCGATGCGCTGCGGGTCGCCGCACTGCGCCCGCGGCTCGGCATCGACACCGACGAACGCACCATCCCGCACGAGGTCTATTGGATCGGCGGACCCGACGTCTTCGGTGCCGTACACCTCGACAAGGGGTGCTATCGCGGCCAGGAGACCGTCGCCCGGGTCCACAACCTGGGCAAAGCGCCGCGTCGGCTGGTGCTGCTGCACCTCGACGGCAGCGCCGACGACCGCCCCACGCCGGGGGATCCGGTCGTCGCGGGCGGACGCACCGTCGGCCGCGTCGGCACCGTTGTCGACCATTTCGACCTCGGCCCCATCGCACTCGCACTCGTCAAACGCGGGATCGGCGCCGACGTCGACCTGCTGGTCGGCAGCCCCAACCCGATCGCCGCGCGCATCGATCCCGACTCGGTACGAGACGACGACCGGGTGCAGGCCGGCCGGGCCGCGATCGACCGCCTCCGCAACCCCGACGAGCCGAGCCGCACCGTATGACCGGCGCACAGACAGGCCGCGTACTCGCCGTCTGCGCCACCGAACACGACGTCGACCTGGGCGGACGGGTCGGCATCAGCGCCATCGACAAACGGGCGCACGACGGGCGCGTGCCGGTGGGGCCGGAGGGATTGAGCACCGATCACGTCTGCGACACCAAACACCACGGCGGCCTCGACCAGGCCGTCTACGCCTACGACGACGCCGAGGCGCGGCGCTGGGCCGAAGAACTCGGCCGGGACCTGCCCTACGGATGGTTCGGCGAGAACCTGCGCGTCAGCGGACTGCCGGTGACCGACGCCCTGGTGGGCGAACGCTGGGAGATCGGCGACGACGGGCTGGTGGTGGAGACCACGATCCCCCGCATCCCGTGCACCACGTTCGCCGCATGGGCCGGGGAACCCCGGTGGATCAAACGGTTCATGGACCGCGCCGACGTCGGCGCCTATCTGCGGGTTCTGCACAGCGGCACGGTGGGCGCCGGCGACACCATCCGGGTGATGCACCGGCCCGAGCACGGGGTCCGGGTGCGTCACCTCATCACCGGGACCGACGCCGACGCGCTGCAACTGCTTCTCGCCGGCACCGATCTCGCCCCCAAGGTGCGCCGCGAGGCATCCAAGAAGCTACGCACCGCTCAGCGGTGAACCTCGCTCCCGGCGCTGTACTCAATTCCGCCCGCTCGCTTCGCTCCCGGCGCGGCGCGGTACTCAATTCCGCCCGCTCGCTTCGCTCCCGGCGCGGTACTCGATTCCGCCCGCTCGCTTCGCTCCCGGCGCGGCGCGAGCAGCGCAATCCACAGAATTTGGAAGAGCGCGCTAAACTGGTCCCCACGACAGATTCACTACCTAGAGAACGGGGCCGCCACTCGATTGGCCGCCCCGTCATTGTGCGAGGGGGTCCCATATGGGCCGCGGCCGGGCGAAAGCAAAGCAGACGAAAGTTGCTCGTCAACTCAAGTACTCCACTCCCCATACCGACTTCGACAGCCTCCAGCGCGAGCTGTCCGGAGTAGACGATTCGGCTGACCGCCCGGATCCGGCGGACGAGTGGACCGATGACGAGGAGTGGCGACGCGCCTGACGCGCGCGTCCACGTCTCTGCGGTGACTCGCACACCATTCCAGGTGTCGACACTCACACGAGCAGTCTGATTCTTGCTCGATGGTGGCCATGCCCCCCGGTGCTCCCGGGCAGCATGGCCACCATCGGTCGCTCAGAAGCGCGGATGTTCTCCGGTGAGAGTCACGCGCGGCAAGCTGTGATTCTTGGGTTCCGGTGAGCGTTTGACGGTTCCCAGCACCCAGTTGTCAACGTGGCGGGCGGTGAGCACGGCCTGTGTGCGGTCGGTGTCCTCGGGTGCCACCACCGCCACCATGCCGACACCCATGTTGAAGGTGCGTTCCATCTCCGCCTGCGGCACACGACCCCGCTGCGCGATCATCGCGAAGATCGGCGCGGGCGTCCACGTGTTGCGTTCGAGTTCGGCCACCAGCCCGTCCGGGATCACCCGGGCCAGGTTCTCCGCCAACCCACCGCCGGTGACGTGGGCGAAGGTGCGCACATCGGCCTCGGCGGCCAGCGCCAGACAGTCCCGCGCGTAGATCCGCGTCGGCTCGAGCAGTTCCTCACCGAGGGTGCGGCCGAACTCCTCCACATGGCCGGACAGGTCCATGTGACCCCACTCGAGGAGCACCTTGCGCGCCAGCGAATACCCGTTGGAGTGCAGACCCGACGATCCCATCGCGACGACGACGTCACCGGCACGGACCTTCTCCGGTGAGAGCACCCGATCGGCTTCCACCACGCCCACCGCGGTCGCGGACAGATCGTAGTGATCTGCCTGCATGAGGCCGGGATGCTCGGCCGTCTCTCCGCCGAGCAGCGCGCATCCGGCAGCCACGCAGCCGTCGGCGATCCCGGACACGATCTCCGCGACAACCTCGGGAATCACCTTGCCGATGGCGATGTAGTCCTGCAGGAACAGCGGTTCGGCGCCGCACACCACGAGGTCGTCGACGCACATCGCGACCAGATCCTGTCCGACGGTGTCATGCTTTCCCATCGCCTGCGCGACAGCGAGTTTCGTACCCACACCGTCGCTGGCCGCAGCCAGGAGGGGTTCACGATAGTTGCCCTTGAGCGCGAACAGCCCGGAGAATCCGCCGAGCCCGCCCATCACCTCCGGGCGAGATGCCCGCTTGGCGTGTGGGGCGAACAGTTCCACCGCGCGTTCACCGGCGTCGATGTCGACTCCCGCGGCCGCGTATGAGGCCCCACCAGGCGTGGAGTCACGATCGTCGGCAGCCGAATCCTGCTCGGGCATCTGGCGGTGCACCCTTCGTCACATTCTGGGCGGGCGCGGTCCGGCCAGGACCCCGACCCATGGTCGGATCACACGCTACCGGAGACGTCCGGCGACGCTAGGGCCGCATCACCGGGCTCACATTGTCGTTGGGCACGGTCAGCGGGTCCACTCCCGTGCTCACCGCGGTGTTGGCCAGCATCTGCTCGAGCACCGCCTTGCCCATCGACGTCTCCTCGGGGAGCTCGATCGGGTAATCGCCGTCGAAGCAGGCCGCGCACAGCGCCGACGCGGGCTGCTCGGTGGCCGCCACCATCTCGTCGATGCTGATGTACCCGAGCGAGTCGGCACCGATCGCTTGGCGCACACCCTCCACCATGTGTTCCTCGGAATCCATGCCGTTGGCGATGAGTTCGGCGGGTGAGGCGAAGTCGATGCCGTAGAAACACGGCCAGCGCACCGGGCTCGACGCGATGCGCACATGGATCTCGGCGGCACCGGCCTCGCGCAGCATCCGGATCAGGGCGCGCTGGGTGTTACCGCGCACGATCGAGTCGTCAACCACCACCAGGCGCTTGCCCCGGATCACCTCTTTGAGCGGATTGAGCTTGAGGCGGATACCGAGCTGACGGATCGTCTGCGACGGCTGGATGAACGTGCGACCGACGTACGCGTTCTTCATCAGGCCCTGGCCGTAGGGAATGCCGGACTCCTGGGCGAAGCCCACGGCCGCGGGCGTACCCGACTCGGGCACCGGGATCACCAGATCGCCCTCCGCGGGATGTTCGCGCGCCAGCCGCCGCCCGATTTCCACCCGGGTCGAGTGCACCGACCGCCCATGGATCACGCTGTCGGGCCGGGCCAGATAGACGTACTCGAACACACAACCGCGGGGGGTGGCCTCGGCGAAACGCTTGCTGCGCACACCGTCGGCGTCGATGGCCAGCAACTCGCCGGGCTCGATGTCGCGCACAAAAGAGGCACCGACGATGTCGAGGGCGGCGGTCTCCGAGGCGACCACCCAACCGCGGTCGAGGCGACCCAGCGACAGCGGGCGCACCCCGTGCGGGTCGCGGGCCGCGTACAGGGTGTGCTCGTCCATGAAGGTCAGACAGAACGCACCGCGCAACGTGGGCAGCAGTTCCATCGCGGCCTGTTCGATAGTGGAATCGGCGGCTCCGTGGGCCAGCAGCGCACCCACCAGATCGGAGTCGGAGGTGGCCGCGGTGCTCTGCACCCCGAGTTCGCGTGCCCGGCTCGCCAGATCCGCGGTGTTCACCAGATTGCCGTTGTGCCCCAACGCAACCCCGGTGCCTGCAGCGGTGGTACGGAAGATCGGCTGGGAGTTCTCCCAAGTGGTGGATCCGGTGGTGGAGTAACGGCAGTGGCCGATCGCCACGTGGCCCACCATGGCGCCGAGGGTCTGCTCGTCGAACACCTGGCTGACGAGTCCGAGATCCTTGAAGACGAGGACCTGCGAACCGTCGCCGACGGCGATACCCGCCGCCTCCTGACCGCGGTGCTGCAGGGCGTAGAGACCGTAGTAGCTCAGTTTCGCGACGTCCTCGCCGGGCGCCCAGACGCCGAAGACGCCGCACTCCTCGCGGGGTTCGTTCTCGGGTTCATCGATCGCCGGCGCTCCCGGGCAGCCGCTCTGGGTAGGGGCCAACAGATTGCGACTGGTGATCGACAGATCGGTCATTCGGCAAGCTCCCTGGAGACTGGGCGGGTCAACGCATCGGCGGCCTACGGCAACGCCCTTGAGTTTACGTGCCGGTAGCTTCTGATTTCCATTCGTGCAGCGGCGCGGCGTCCGCGGATATTCCGGGCTGTGACCCGTGCCACCCGCAGGCGTGCCGGCGCCCGCTCACCACCCTTGATCCGGTCGGCGCGGATACCCCGCGGGCGGCTGACCGTAGGCGGGCGACCAGCCGTACTGCGGCTGCTGCGGTGCCTGCCCGAACTGCGGTGCCTGCCCGAACTTCGGTGCCTGCCCGAACTGCTGGGGTGCCTGCCCGTACTGCGGTGCCTGCCCGAACTGCGGTGCCTGCCCGAACTGCTGGGTCGCGACAGCCGGAGCGTGGGCCCGCCGGTCGTGAACGACGATGCCGAGCCCGGATTCGGCAACGGCGGCGCGAAGCCGCTCCATGTCCAGGCGCGAGTCGGGTATCACCACGCGCATCGGTAGGTCGGTCAGGGTCTCGCCGGCACGGACCGGCATCGACGGCAGGGTCGCACCGGGCCGGGGTGCAACGCCCACCTCCACCGTTCCGGGTGTACTGCCCGACACCACCACCACGCCGGCCACCTGCGGCCACACCGCAGTGGTCCCGCGTAACCGAATGGCGTGCGCGCCCGCCATGAGCAGCGTCGCCTTGGCCCCGTGCACACGGATGATCACGAGCACTCCGAAGATCAGCACTCCACGCAGCACCGTGCCCAGGGGCCGGGACGCTGCGGCGTCGCTCGCCTGCAAGGCTGCGATGATTCCGCCGAACACCACCGCGAAACCGAGTAACGCGCCAGTCAGAATCAGCGGCGAATAGGCGACGGTGACCCGGTAGCGGGACTTGGCGAACTGTGTGCGCGCCACGACGATTCCCCCTGCACTGATCGAACCGAGGATCAGCAACGCGATCCACGCGGGCACCGCCGCCGGGTCGTCGATCACAAAGCCCGCGGCGATCACCGCCGCCAGGCCGAAGAACATACCGACGAACAAGCCCAGCCTCGCCAGGCCGTCGGATCGACTTGCCCGGCGGAGGTTGTCCTGCCGCGACTGCCCGTGCTGATACGTCATCGCAAGCCCGTTCCCCCTGTGGTTGTGCTATCGGATCGCCGACTGGCCGTCCTGACGAGTGCCCACACTGACACGTGTCCGGTGCGTCGTCCTACCGGGGGTCATTCAACGGTCCGACCCGCACGATGGGCAACGCCGAGGCGATCTCGCCCGCACGCTGACCAGACGCGCTGACCGAGCCGTGTGCGACGGCCTCGTCGAACTCGCGCAACCCGGTGGCGATCAGCAGCCAGTCACGCGGCGACGCCTCCACCACATTCGGTGGCGTACCCCGGGTGTGCCGCGGGCCTTCGATGCACTGCACCGCGACGAAGGGCGGCACCCGCACCTCGACCGCGTTGCCCGGCGCCAGATCCTCCAACGTGCGCGCGGTCAGGCGCACCGCCGCCGCGAGCGCCGGCCGCGGGGGGACCGGCAACGAGTCGTCGCGCAACCACGGCGCCACATCGAGCACCGCGGCACGAACCTCCGCGGGATCGATGGGTTTACGCGCCGGCATGCTCGCCATCATGCACCATGGATTCATGGGAGCCGAAGTGGCAGAGCAGCAGTTCACCGGCGCCGACCGGGTCCGATTCCGGCGGCAGGTGTCCCGAGGCACCGAGGCCATCGCGCGGATGCTGGCCGACGGCCTGTTCACCGATCACGGCCGACCCCCCGAACCGTTGTTGGGGATGGAGGTCGAACTCAACCTCATCGACGCCGCGATGAACCCGGCCATGGCCAACGCGACGGTCCTCGATGCCATCGCCGATCCCGACTACCAGACCGAACTCGGCCAATTCAACATCGAGATCAACGTCTCCCCAAGGCCTTTCGTCACCGACGACACCATCTCGCTGGAGCAGGCGTTGCGCACATCACTCAATCGCGCCGAGAAACGCGCCGCGCAGACCGACAACCACCTGGTGATGATCGGGATGCTCCCCACACTGCGGACCGAACACTTTGCGCACCAATGGATCTCGACAAACCCGCGGTACGACCTGCTCAATCAGCAGATCTTCGCCGCCCGCGGCGAGGACATCGAGCTCGACATCACCGGGGTGCCACTCGGCGACGACCACGGCACCGAACGACTGCACACGTCAACCGATTCGATCCTGCCCGAGGCCGCCTGTACCTCGCTGCAATTGCATCTGCGGGTGGCGCCCGAAGACTTCGCGGCACACTGGAATGCCGCACAGGCGATCGCCGGGTTACAGGTGGCCATCGCGGGCAACTCCCCCTTCCTGGCCGGCACCGCGCTGTGGCACGAAAGTCGCATCCCGGTGTTCGAACAGGCCACCGATACCCGGCCATTGGAGTTGAAGAATCAGGGGGTGCGGCCCCGGGTGTGGTTCGGCGAACGGTGGATCAACACGATCTTCGATCTCTTCGAGGAGAACACCCGGTACTTTCCGGCGCTGCTGCCGGTGTCGACCGACGACGATCCCCTCGCCCAACTCGACGCGGGCGAGATCCCCACCCTGGACGAACTGCGGCTGCACAACGGCACGGTGTACCGGTGGAATCGACCCGTCTACGACGTCGTCGACGGCCACGCACACTTGCGCGTGGAGAACCGGGTGTTGCCCGCGGGACCCACCGTCGTCGACACGATGGCCAACGCGGCCTTCTACTACGGCGCGGTGCGCGGCCTCGTCGAATCCGACCTGCCGTTGTGGTCGCAGATGTCGTTCAACGCCGCCGCCGAGAATCTGCACTCGGGCGCACGGGCGGGCTTCGAGAGTCAGCTCTACTGGCCCGACGTCGGCTGGGTACGCCCCGACGAACTCACGCTGCGCCGACTGTTGCCGTTGGCCGACAAGGGTTTACGGTCCTACGGCGTCTCCGACAGAGCGCGGGCGCGGTACATGTCGGTGATCGAGGGCCGGTGCCTGACACGACAGAGCGGGTCGGTGTGGCAGCGTCGCTCCGTACTGGCGCGCGAGAAGGCCGGCGAGTCACGCCCAGATGCACTGCGCGGCATGCTGTCCGACTACGTGGCGCTGATGCACGAGGGCGAGCCCGTCCATAGCTGGGAGGTCTGATCGGCGGCATCGCGCTTCAGATGGCTTGGTCAATGAGGAATTCGGCGGTGCCCTGAGCGTAGACCGAGTCGCCGCCGTAGAGTGTCGTCGCCGAGGTGACGCGCAGACCAAGGCGCTGCGTCTGCCACGCAACGTAGTCCAACCGCACCCCGGCCGGTACGGGTTGGAGGAACTCAACCTGCATGCCCACCACGGTCGCCGTCAGGCCTTCGGCGGACAACGGTGTGCGGAGCGTTTCGAGCAGCAAGTCGCAGACGACGCCATCTCGCGCCGGCGACTCAGCTTCGGCGACATCGCATTCCACGTGAGCAGTACCGTAGTAGCGCCCTGCGGCAACGCCGGTCGGCGTAGTGTGGAAGGCCGCCGAGGTGGTCTCCGAGGTCGTACCATTCACCGGCGGTTCGGGCGGGGACGATTCCAGTTCTTCGATCTCACCGAGACACGACATCTGGCTCCGCAACGTCGTCGATGCAAAACGATCCCTGACAATGTGCCAAGATCCGCGGTCCCATGTGCATGGTGGCAATCGCAGAGATCTCGCGGCCCGCTCGGTGTGTTATCCACGTGCGCAGCGCAATTCGTTCGAGCACGGGCACCGGGGCAAAATAGTCAATCGCCAGCCGAGTTTCACGGGCGTCGAGGTGACGCGGCAGCACCGCACCCTGTACCAGTTCGGTCAGGAGCGCCGCGACCGCCGTGGCGTTCGTCCATCCCGGTCGGCCTTCGTGTTGCCGACTGAACGCCACCGTGCCGTAGAGGCGATCGTGGATACGCTCCATCGCAATGCCGTTCGGGATTCGGTAGTCGATCGCGGCGGGTGTCGTGATCGGTTCCCGGACACCCATCTGCCGTTCGGCAGTAACCGTCATTCGTTGCCTCCGTGGCCGTAGAAGACCCCGTGGCCCTGCGCGACGACCCTCTGCCGCGCGCTCACCACAGCGGCGGCGTACACGCGACGCTCGTCGCAGTGCGTGATCCAGGTGGTCAGGCTCAACGACTCACCTCGGGCGACGGGCGCCATGAAGTCGACCTCGAGACGCAGCGCGGCCGTCGGAATCGCCACCGCCGACGCGGCCGCACCCAGCAAGTCGTCGATCAACACCGAGATGGCCGCGCTCGAGGCAGGGACATCCGGAGCCGCTTGTGCGACGCCGAGTGACACGGTCCCGTGCAAGCGGCCCGCGACCTCGTGCAGCGCTATACCTCCCGCTGTCCAGAAACCCTGGCGTCGGGCTTCGGGTAGGGGGATCTCGTCGTCGCGGGCATCACCTATCGACTCCGTTTCCGGTTCGGCTGACTCACCGACCGCAGGAAGCGATTGTTCCCGTTCCGAGACCGTTTTATCGGATGAATCGACTTCCAACGCCTCGACGGTTTCGTTTCTCGTGCGACCATCACTGTCGCAGGAATCTTCAGACGTGGGCGAATCACCGAGAGTACTCACGGCATTCACACCTTCACTGCTGATCAGTGGCATTCTCTGCGCCTCGGTTATCGCGGACTTCTGGCGTACGGGCATCGTCAGAGTGTAGTCTTCGTCCGCGATCGTGTATCCGACATCGGACGCCACTACAGCGGCCATCCATGCCAGCAACACCATGGACCACGACAGCACGAGGGTGATCGAATTGGGTTCAGGACAGCGGGTAATCAGCTATCGATTCCGGTCACGCAGCGCATGGGCCAACGGCGTCAGTCTCGCCGGTGAGGCCGATCTACGCGCGGCATCGGTCCCCTTCGATCTCACCAGTGAGTCCGATGACTTCGAGGCCACGGTCTGGACCAACTACACGGGCCTGGTCCTCTACTCGCACTGGGTCGGCACGGCCGTATCGTCCGCTCGGCGCGCCGAGCACCTCAACGACATCTTCGGACCGCAGATTCGACTCACCTTCCCGCTGTCCGGGAGCGGGCTCGAGATGCGCCAGGGCCCCGACATCTGCCGGGTGCGGGCGGGCGAGGCGGCTGCGATCCGGTTCGACGAACCCTTCACCTCACGCCCACTGCATCCCGACCGCCACTTCGACATCGTGGAGGTGTTCATACCCCGACGTCACCTGCATGTATGCGGCGTTGACCCCGCCGCCATCAGTGGACACAGCTGGCCGTTGTCCGAGCTGTCACAAGCCTGCGTTCGATTCCTCACCGAGGCCCTGCACCACTGCGCGGACCTGCCTGCGACGCAGGCTGCCTGGGTTGACGGAGCGGCGATTCGGAGCGCGATGCTGATCATCAACGACGGCCTGCCCCCGCGCGACGCATCCGAAACGGCCGACCAGGAGCTGCGACGCGCGGTATTGATGGTGGTCGAGGCACAGTCGACCAACCCGAGGCTCTCGCCGGAATGGATTGCGACAACCTTGCATGTCAGCACACGCAGCGTATTTCGGGCGTTCGAAGGCACCGGCACATCGGTGGCCAACCTGATCCGCGAGTATCGCCTGCACGGCGTGGCCCGTGAGCTCGAGCGAGGCGATAGCGACGTCACCATCGCGACGATCGCCCGAGAGTTCGGATTCGGCGGCCCTGATCAGCTCACGCGAGCGTTCCGTCGACAGTTCGGTACCAACCCCACCGAATATCGCAGACGCCGACGTGATCGGTGATCACTACGACAACGTGATGACGAAGTCGCCGGTGGCCTGTGCATAGACGCAGCTGTCGCTGTAGAGCGTCACCGCCGCGGACACCTGCAGGCCGAGACGCTGGGTACGCCAAGCGGCATAGGTCAGCACCACCCCGAGCGGGACCGGCAGCAGATACTCGATCTGCAGGCCCGATACCGTCACCTCCAACCCTTCGGCCGACAGCGGCTTGGTCAGCGTGTCGAGCAACAGGTCCGCGACCACCCCGCCTCGTGCAACGGTGTCGCCGTCGTCCGCGTCGCACTGCATCACCACACTGCCGTAATGCCGACCCGCGGCCACCCCGATAGGCATACGACGAAATCGCGCACCGATTGCCGAGACTTGACAAGTCAATCCGCGCTCCTCAACTACTCAATTCGACTTCGGCCAGTCTAAAAGCGGTCCGTGATCGCAGCAGATCAAAAGTGCTGCGAAGAGACGATCGATGACGCCAATCGAGCGACGAGGTGCGCCACGCGGGGTCGGCAATACGTGGACCGACGACTGGTCGGCGCGCAACAATCCGGCTCTTCCGGATTGACGGTGCGTGAAACAGGTTCTACTGACCCCAAGATGTAGGTCGGATTTGCGGTGTGAGCCTGCGTGATGTGGGCGGGTCCTGTGGTGTGAGGATGAAAGCTCCTACACAACCACCGCTCACACCAACAGGACCCATGACGCAGCGTAGCGCTATTGCCGACACGATTTGCCGCACCATCGAGCTCGGTGTGACGATCACCGATGCCGCCATCGACGGCGAGGACCGCACCCACCTGTTCTGCCAGCTCCTGGACCCAAAGAACACCTGCCCGACGTGCGGGCAGGCGGGCCGGCTGCGTGATCATGTCGACCGCGAGGTCGCTGATCTGCCGATCGTGGGGCACCCGACCCGGCTGCACCTGACGGTGCCGCGCTACACGTGCGCCACCAGCGACTGCTCGACGTCGATCTTCCGTGCCGACCTCAGCGCGATCGTGGCCCCGCGAGCGCAGGTCACCTGCC